>JBAXMH010000035.1:0-25890 GCA_037134395.1 Chloroflexales bacterium | reverse complement strand
CTCACGCCACCCAGGGCTGATGCAAAGCCAGTGAACCCCCTCTCCCCCTGCCCCCTCTTCCACAAGGGGAGAGGGGGTATTTCGCACCAGAAAGAGATCCATCTCCCCTCCCCCCGCGTGGGGGAGGGGCTGGGGGTGGGGGAGCGGGCGGCAACCTGAGGACTTTGCATCAGCCGTGTCACGCCACCGCCTCGGCGTGTTCTTCGGCATGCGTCACGTGGGCCAGAGCATCAATCTCAACGCGATCCGTCAGCACGCGGGTGAGTCGCCCGTCCTCCATCTGGAGAACGCGGTCGGCGTAGGTGCACATGCGCAAGTCGTGAGAAACCATAACCCCGGCGCGGCCCTGCTCGTGGATCAGTTTGGCCAGGGTGCTGACAACCTGGTGGGCGCGCCCGGTATCGAGGCTGGCGGTGGGTTCGTCGGCCAGGACAATGCTCGGCTCGTGGACGAGGGCGCGGGCGATGGCGACGCGCTGCTGCTGTCCGCCAGAGAGTTGCGAGGGCAGATTCTTCAGCCGGTCGCCCAGATCCAGACGCCGTAGCAGATCAATTGTGCGGGCACGGCCCTTCTTATCGAGGGTGCCGTTTAGGCGCAGCATCAGTTCGACATTTTCCTGGACGGTGAGGTAGGGCACAAGGTTGTTGGCCTGAAACGTAAAGCCGATGTTGGTCATCCGAAACGCGGCCAGCTTCGCCTTACCCATCGTGCGAAGGCTGTTCCCGTTAATTAGAATCTCGCCCGCGTCAGGCTGCAGCAGACCGGCCAGCAGGGCCAGCATGGTGGTCTTACCCGAGCCGCTCGGCCCAACCAGAGCCACAAACTCGCCGTCGCCCACGTGGAGCGAAAGATTATCAACGGCGCGGATCTCGGCACCGTTCATCTCGTAAATTTTACTAACCGCCCTGGCCTCAAGGGTACTCATAGGTTGTTCTCTCAATCGGTCGTTTTTTTGGTGCGCGTTGGCAGATTCGCCACCAACGCGCACTAAAAAACGAAATCTAGGCGCTCAGGCCCAGGGCGCGCAGCGGCTCGATCTTCAGGATGGTGCGTGCGGCGACAAGGCATGAGATCGGGCCGGAAACGAGGAGCGATAGGAGGGTGATGGTAATCTTTGAACCGCTAAAGACAATCGGGACGCTCGCCGGCATCGCCTGTGCCATACCCCACATTGCGGCGGCTCCGACACCTAGCCCCACCAGAAGCGTAACCATAACCTGGATCAGCAGGGTGATGATCACCATGCCGCTCGACGCCCCGATTGCCTCAAGCATACCGATCTGAGCTACCTTCTGAAGCGTCTGGATCTGGAAAAAACTGCCGACAATCAGCACGACGATCATCAGCATAAAACCCTGCTGCATGCTGATCGTTGACATCATATCATTGTAGCCCTGAGTGGTCTGGTAGGCTGTTATCGGGTCAGTGACCTCGACCTGGCTCACGGTGGCGGTGATCTGCGCAGCGACATCAAGGGGCACGGCATTGGGGTTAAGTTGAACAGCAGCAATATTGAAGATCAGATCATCCCCGCCACCGCCGGGGGTGGCCTGGGGTTTGATCTGATCCCAGCGCCGCAGGGGCACAAAAATGCTGGGGACGAAGTTCACCTTGCGTCCTTCGGCATACCCGATGACACGCAGGTCGTAGTGCTTCTCCGTCATGCCCTGCACCACCTTGACAGTGATGGTTGCGCCAAGCGGGATATGTAGCCGCTCGGAGACGTGGCGGTCAATCACGGTCTCGGCGGCGCGGCTATCGTTCAGTTCGTCGCCAGCGAAGGTTGCGGGCGAGCCTGGTTGCCGGGGTTCAACACCGAGCATGGAGACATCCAGGCCGCTGCTTTCCACACCATCAACCGCGATAATTGACGCTGTGCTTACGCCAACCGGACCGACCGCCGCGACACCAGGGACGCGCCGGATCTGGCTGAGTCGAGCGCGGCCTAGGCGACTTGCCGGCAACTGAAAGTCAACATCCTGCTGATAGACGAGCAGTTCTGTGCCCATACGCTCGAAGAGTTCGCTGGCACCCTGGGCCAAGCCGTCGCCAAGGGCTGAGGTGAAGAGGACGAGCAGCGTGATCAGCGCGACAATCAGGAAGACCGAGATGAAGCGGCGCTTATTGCGCGTCATCTCCTTGGTCGCAAGGTAGAGCGATAGCATACGGGAAACTCCTACGGGCGAGCGTTGGTTGTGATACGCCGCACACGTATAGTCAGAACTGACTATTCACGTATGGATTATACAGAACCGCTTCGTAACTGTCAAGCAGGCTACCGAGGGAATGACAGGTGCAAAGTCAGCCTTAGCCCCCTCACCCCCTACCCCTCTCCCACCAGGGGAGAGGGGAAATGTCGCATCAGAAAGCGTTTGACTCGCCCTCTCCCAGAACGGGAGAGGAGGCTGGGGGGTGAGGGGTGAGTGGCAGCCGACCCTCAAGCTCACGCATTGCCGCCACCAGTTGATCCTGGCGGATGGCCGCCGTCATATCGCCACGGGTGCGCTCTAATACGGCGCGCAGAGCGTCGGTCGTGCGGCGTAGGCCGCCGGTCACGGCGTCGGGGAAATCCACTGTCACCAGCTCACTATAGACATCGTCGATCAGGCGCAGCAACGTCTCGCCACGGGCGGTCTCGCCACGGCGCAGGCCGTCGAGGATGGCCCGGCGCAGCTCGCTGGCCGCCTCAGCGAGACCGTTGAGGTAGGCGGCGGGCTCCACGCCGATCGCCTCGGCGGCGGGCGGCTCGCGCCCGGCGAGGAAGGCCAGCACCAGGTGGGCCTCGGCAAACTCCTTCAGGGCGTCCTGGCTGTAGCCTGCGTGGCGGATCTCGGGGCTATCGGCTGTGGCGGCGCGCAGCTTTGCGGCCAGGGCTGCCGCCTCGGCCAGCAGGTGCTCGGCCTCGGCGAACTCGGCCCGGTGGGCGGCACGGATGCTGTTCGCGCAACTGCGGATCAACCCCCGCGAGACACCGATAGCTTGCTCGCGTGCAGCGTGGCTAGACTCGATCTGGCTGACGCAGGCGGCTACGAGACTTTCGATGCTCATACGGTTTTCCTCCATCTGCTCTATCCGTATTATACGGCTATCGCCGCGCCCCTGACCCCGCTTTTTGTTGGGTTTTAGCGGCGAAGCCGCCAAAACCCAACAAAAAACGATGTGGGGGCGGCTGATGGAAGATCGCGAGGGCCAGGATGGTCGATCCGATGGGCTCGCCCAGGATTGCCACCGTGACAAGTGTTGGCGATAGGTATTTGATCGCCCAGTTGAACGCGGTGTGCCCCAGCAGCTGTGGCCCGACCGCTAGGCCCAGGATGAGCAGGTAGCCCGTCGGCGGCAGCCCGAGCAGCGACTGTCCCGCCAGGGCTAACGTCACCAGTAGCCCCACCGCTGCGGCGCTGTAGACCAGCTAGATGTATGGTAGCAGCTCCAGCCGGGTTCGCAGCCGTCGCCCCAGCAGGAAGTAGCCCGAGACGGTCGCAGCGCCCAGCAGGGCCAGCATATCGCCGAGCAGCGGGGCCGTGCCGCCGCCCCCGCCGCTGTTGCTCAGGCCAATGAGGAGCGAGCCGACGACGGTTAGGAGCACCTCGGCCCAGGTGCCGGGGCTGAGCCGCTCACGGAGGATCAGCCAGGTGGCTAGGGCCACAAATACCGGGTTGGTGGTGACGAGGGCCGTGGAAGACGCCACCGATGTGTAGGCGAGCGAGCTGATCCAGCTCGCGAAGTGCGCCGCCAGGCACGCTCCGACCACCAGGGCCAGCCACAGGTCGCGCCGGGAGACCTGCCGCAGCACTGGCCCCGTGCGTCCCCAGGTGATCGGCGTCAGGATTAGCGATGCCAGGGCGATCCGACCGGCGGCGATGGTCAGGGGAGGGACGCCGAGGGCGATGGCTCCCGTGATCATATGTAGATGCGGTCGAGGCGATGAGGACGCCGACGATCAGGACGAGCTAGGGGACGGAAGAGCGATTCATAATGAATCGTTATCGCAGTAGCCCGATACGCCGACAGCTCGCCACGCTGCCGTGGCGAGCTGTCGGCATGTTGTTGATGCGGGGGTCTCCCTACCTGAGCCAGGCGGGGCCGACCGGCAGCACGTCGCGCCCGAAGAGATCCAGGAAGATTAGATGCGCCATCACATACCACGCCGCCAGGGCGCAGGTCATCAGCTCGTAGCCCGCGACGGGAATGAGGAAGGCGAAGCCGAAGTGGCCGAGGTCGAGCAGGATAAAGCCGATCAGCAGCAGGGTGAAGGTCAGGGCCAGCGCACCGTTGACGCGCATCGAGCCGACCCACAGGATCACGGTGAGCATCGTCCAGGCCACCAGGAACCAGCCGACATCTTGCTCGCTGGCGGTGAGCACTTTGAAGGTGTTGCCCAGGAACATGACACCGAGCGAGATCCAGAACGCGCCGTAGGACGTGAAGGCGACGTACCCGAAGTTGTTGCCGGTCTTCTGCTCTTGCAGTCCGGCGATGAACTGGGCTAGGCCCCCGAAGATCAGGCCGAGCCAGACGACCGGGCCGAGCCCGGCCCAGCCGACATTGTGAAACTGAAGCATCATCGTCGTCAGGCCAAAGGCGGCCAGCCCGACGACGGCGGGGTTGCCAACCTTCGGCGCTGCGGCCACTTTTTCGCTCATCTGCGGGGCGCTGGCACGCGTGGGGCTGATCGGCTCGTCGGCGGGCGTTCGGATAGCTTGTCTGGTAACCATCGTTGGTTTGCTACTTTCTACGTACCCAAAAGTACGCATAAGAAATTCCTGCTTCATCTACAGCCGCTTGACGGTGCGGAGCGCACGTTTGAGGTGTTTTTGGTTCTCAAACACCTCGCCCTCGCTCGTCACCGCCAGTGATTTGATACCGAGATCCACCCCAATGGCCGGGCCAGGATTGGCGGGAGGCGTGTGGTCAAGCTCCACCTGGATGCTGATCCACCACCCGGCCTGATACCGGATCGTCGCGCTGAGGATCTTCCCGACGAAGCGCAGTGGCTCGGTCATGTTCAGCGACCCCACCTTCTGCACCGTGAGTGTATGGCCGTTCAGCGTTAGTCGGTCATTGGCGACGTAGAACGACCCATAGCCACGCCGCCGCGACTTGAAGGCGGGAAAGCCGACCTCCTTTCCCTTACGTCACCCGCTGCGGCTGTCGAAGAAATTCTTGACGGCCCTCCCGAGGTTGACGAGTGCGCCGTCGATGGCCGACTTCCCGACCCGGAATGTCCACGGGTACTCGGCTGCACGTATCTGCTTGAAGGCATCACGGAGCGAGCGCTGCATGGGAACCGTCACACCTTGGTCGAGCGCATCTTTGATCGCGCGCAGGCCCCAGTTGTAACAGAACCGCGCCATCCCGGCGGCCTGTCGGAACAGGTGTTCCTACTCAGGCGTGGGATTCAGACGGATCGTGTGGGCGCGGATCGCCGGTCGGCTCCTTCGTGTGCAGGGTGCGAAGCTTCGTTCACCTTTGGGTAGTTGGCGGAGGCTATGTTAAAGCTCCCTATGCTCGCCGCTGATGTCTGCCGTGTGAGACGCATCTGCCCCAGAACAACAAAGGCTAGTGCAACAGCGTTGCGTCAGCCCCCGTCTGGGCAACATCTTGAGAAATGCGGCGTATCGCTGCGGCGTATCGCTGCGTATGATAGGGATAATTGGCTGGCTTGTAAAGGCTGGAAAGAGAGCAATAAGATATGGGAATAATGCCGTAGGCTGGGGCTCTTGCGCACTTTTGGTGATGCCGAACATCTGTTTCCATCAGGCGATGAGCCGCAGCTTCAACAGATCGAGATTCGCCCGGCCATACATCTGCCGTTTCACCCGCTTCAGTCGGTTGACATGGCCCTCGGTCGGGCCATTACTCCATTCCAACGTGAGCCCGGCTTTCACGGCAGCGTAATCGCGCCGGATTCCGATCGGTGCAGGTTGCGTGGATGTCACCTCCACGCATAACGTGCGGGTTTGCTCATCGGCCACAACCCGGTCCACGCGCAGATCGGTCTGGCTCGGGAGGAAAAAACTGGCACGCACATGCAATCCATCTACTGGCATGGGCCGCTCCTTTTCTCGTCGTTTCGTTTCGCCCGGGTATGATAACCAAAAAAATGTTCGGTATCACCAAAAGTGCGCAAGAGCCAGCCACAGTGCATGTATCCAAACTGTCAACCCGGTACAAATTTTTAGAAAGCTGTCCTAGTTTGGATCGTATCCTGGGGCATCACCATATTACGCCCCGACGCCTTAGCTTTGTACAGAGCCAGATCCGCCCGCTGGAGCAGATGCTCCAGTGTTTCGATACCATCGTAGCAGCTCACGCCAAAGCTTGCTGTCGCTCGTACATCCCACGCCATCGGCAACTCGGCTATCGTTCCACGCAGCCGCTCGGCCACTATCAGCGCATCGGCAAAGGGCGTTTCTGGCAATACCACCACAAACTCCTCCCCGCCCCAGCGGATGAGCATGTCCGACACACGCATAATCGTCGTCAGGTGTTCGGCCAGCGCATGGAGTACCATGTCGCCAACCTCATGGCCATAGGTATCGTTGATCTGCTTGAAATGGTCAATGTCCCACAGACACACACACAACGGATGCGCGCCGCGCCGCGCCAGGGCGATCTGGCTTTGAAGCACTTGATAGCCCATGCGCCGGTTCGGCAGCCCCGTGAGTACATCGTTAAAGGCCATCTGCTCTAGCAGTTCGTATTCAACCTGGAGCCGTTGCATGTGGTCGCGGTAGCGTGCAATCACAAACAGAAAACAGAGCAACGCACCTGCCATCACGTAGATCTGGATCACCATGACGCCGCTGCCGCCATCCTGGCCACGGGCATCAGCCATAAGAACCTGGCCCGCCGCCACGGTGAAGGAGAAGAGATAGAACCCCAGCGCCATCAGGATACCGCGCCGCCCGCTGTAGAGATGGAGAACCAGCGTGCAGATCACCAGGATAAACCAAATATCGTCGCCGATTGTCTCGCGAAGGAGTACCGGCACGCTTTGCCCGAACAGTGGTGGTAGCACACTATTGAAGCAGATCGACTCGAAGGCGAAGAACCACAGCATGATCCGCTCGACCGCATCAAGCAGCATTCGTCCCCGTCTAAGTGTCCAGATCACCCAGCAGCTAAAACTAGCCAGAACGCTATGGTTTATCGCAAAGACAGCGCGAGATAGATAGCTCAGGTCGCTGTCAGTTAGGAGGGTAAACTGCGCGTATAACACCAGCAGCATGCCCAGCGAACCCGACACGCGATAGGCAAGCCGGCGCTGGGCATCAAAACGAACCCTATCTTGTTTAATACGCTCGACCATAGGAGCAGTGATATGTGACTGATGGAGATGAGACGCACCCTAGCATAACACCCCTCGACCACCATTTTCACCGAAGCAGGAGGTGATCACGGGATGGTGTTCTTCATTGGGGAAAGAAGAAGGTTGCCAGCGATAAAGCTGGCAACCTTCTTCTCTTTACCCGACACGGTATGAGGAAGGGAATAGTAACCCTACAAAGGGGCGATCATCGCCCGCAATTGCTGGTTGCGGCTAAGCCGACCCAGGACATTCCGCTTCACATTATAGACATCGTTCACGCTGCTAAACAGATCGCTACGCTTCGCATAGATCGCCCGTGGCGTCAGACTGAGGACAAAGGAGCAGTAGACCACCACGCGCTCTATCTCGCTATGGAGTTGGTCGTTGATAAAGCACCAGAACTCCTCGCGATCCACTCGGCTCACCGCCTCTTCATCGGGCGAGTAGTGCGGGGTGTGGCTCGGCGTGATCGTCTCCTCAGGCAGCATCTCCGACCAGGACTGCGCACGGACACTGTCAATGACCACACTGGTGGAGCAGAGCTGAAGATACTGGAGGAGCGAAGCGAGGTTCGGAAAAGCGCTGAATCGCTCGGGGGTGAGGGCACGCCAGAATTTGGTGAAGGCACCGACAACAAAATACTCGCTGCTCTCGCCGCTGCTGGTGAAGGCACCGCTACGTCTGATCCAGCCCTCAACAAGGCCGCTATAGTGCAGGTAGAGTTGCTCCCACGCCAATTCATCGCGCTCGACAAGGGCGCGTCGGAAGAGATCGTAGCTATAGCGTGTATCGTGCTGCTGCCCCCGGTAGAATCGCTCGCTCTCGGTGGAGCATCGCCGCACGAGAGTTGCCAGATCCATCTCGCAGGGAATGTCATCATTGATGGACACTCCTATCTCGCATCCACTAGGGCGAGGCCGCGCCATCGCACGATTCGCTGTCCCCAGGGCGGGTCGGGTGGACGCTTCGATAGACTGGGTGATCATGGCCTCCTCAATTCTTTAGGCAGTTTGCCAGAATGTGCTGGTAGCGCATCGTGGCATAAGCGATTTGTGTTATGTGTCAACGTTGGGAATAGGGGGCGTTCTCGCCTCACCACACGTTGTCTCTCTACGCTGATTGTAGACAATGCGGTTGGGGCTGAGAAGATCAGGAGATGAGCAACGGATGACAGATGCTACGACCGCCTGTCGTACATTTCAAGACATGAGGGAACCATCTCTCTGTGGCCAATCTCCTCACATTGACGCCCGGACGAGATCGGGTAAGATAGGCGCATGGATCATAACTTTTTTGTCTACCAGCGCCGTGCGCTGCGCCCCTTGCTGCGATGGGGGATGGGCAGCAGCGTGATCGGTGCCGCGCTCACCCTGCTGCCGAATGACTACTGGCGTCAGTTTGGCACGCAGGCAGTCACCTGGGGTGTGGTTGACGCTGCTCTGGCTGTCGCCGGGCAGCGTGCGGCTCTGGTGAAGGCCGAGCATAGCTTTGCTGGCGACCTGACTGATTCGCAGGAACACATTGCGGCGGATCAGTTCCATCGCATTCTGTTGATCAACACCGGCCTGGATGTGGTCTATATCCTTGCTGGGCTGTTTACCGCCATCCGCTACGCCGATATGCCCAGACGCCGTGGTCTCGGACACGGTATCGCTATCCAGGGTCTATTTTTGCTGATCTTCGATGGCCTGCTCGCCCGCGATGTTCGCGTGCGCTGGCTCTAGCTCCCCCGCGTACCACGAAGAGAGGGTTGAGGAGGATGAAACCTTCCTTAACCCTCCTTCCCATGGCTGACAGCACCTTATGATCACTCGCGATCTTTTCCCCTTGCTCCAGTGCCCCACCTGCCGCTCACGCGATCTGTATGTGGCCGATGATGGTCTGCACTGCGCATCATGCACACATATCTACGCTTTTGCGGATGGCTACATTGACCTGATGCCCCGTGATACGACATACGGCTATGTCTCGAAGTATGTCAGCGACGAGGCCGAACTCGCGGAGGAGCTTGACTACCGCGACCTGGCTCCGCCGCTGCTCGCCGCCGGGGTGCGCGACCGCGCCCTGCGCCGTATGTTGCGCTGGCGACCCAGCGATGTGGCCCTGGATAACGGATGCGGCACGGCCAAACACGCGGTCTGGAACGCTCGATACGTTGGCCTGATGGTTGGCTCTGATCCGGCGACGCTCTTTGCTGACGAGGCTGTGGCCACGGTGGCGCTGGCGAAGGCGGACTCGCGATCTCTGCCGTTTGCTGAGGATAGCTTCGATAAGGCGTTCTCGATTGACATCCTCGAACACTTCCCGATTGATGTGATTGATGACTATCTAGCGGAAACAGCCCGCGTGCTGCGGCCCGGCGGGCGGATGCTGGCCTTCTCCAACACCCGCGAGATGTCGCCCATCCAGCCAATCATCAACCTGAGCCGCCGCCTCGGGCGAATGTTTGTGCGCGCCGGAGTCTATGATTTCTCCCGCGAGGCTCGCCGTAAGTCCGATCACCTGAAGGCCCTGGAGACGTGGGAGGATGTGCTGGCAGCCTTCGAGCGGGCGGGGCTGCGCCCGGTGCGGGTCGTTTTCTGGAATAGCCTATTCACCACCTTCGTGGAACATGTGTTGATGAAGCTGGGTGAGGCGGTTTTGGGACGGCAGAAGGCCAAAGGAAAGCCTCAGCCCTCAGCCCTCAGCCCTCAGCCCTCGACAGACGGCATCGCCCGCGAGATCCGCGCCCGTCGGCGGATGCGCTCACAACTGCGGCCTGGCAGCCTGGTCTATTACGCGCTTATGGCCGTGACTCTGCTGATGGAACTTGACCTCTGGCTCTTTGGCTGGATGCGTTGCGGGAGCTACTTTATTTTGGTTGAAAAGCCACGCTCGCCGGGGTGATATGACAATCCGACCGCTCTATATCTCCCCTGTCGGTCGTGGCGGGGTTGACTTTGGCATTCAGAATATTACGCGCTCGGTGCGGGCGACTGGCCTGCGCCCGGAGTTGCTGCGCTTACCCGAGGTCTACAACTTCGCGCCCTTCCTCATCCCGCGCAGCCTGCCCGCCGGCTGGTGGCGTGGCTTTGATGTGGTGCAGGGTCGCTCGCGGGTGGCCTTCGCCTTCCGCGAGATGGGCCTGCCGGTGGTGACGACGGTTCATCACCTGACGACGGATCCCGATCTCCAGCCCTACAGCTCGCTGGCCCAGCGCATCTTCTACCGGCTGGTCGAATCGCGCTACGACGGTCTTTCGGTAGCTCGCGCCGATGCGGTGGTGTGCGTAAGCCGTTTCACCCAGCGCCAGGTTGAGCAGACCTATGGCCGTCGCGACAGTATCATCATCTTCGACGGGATTGACACCGAGGTGTTCGTGCCGACAGCGGGGATGGTTCGCCGCGACGACGGACTGCCGCCCTCAGATGCCCGCATCCGGCTGCTGTTTGTGGGAAACCGCACCCGGCGCAAGGGCTTCGACCTGCTGCCACAGATTATGGATCGGCTGCCTGCCGACTACACGCTCTTCTACACCGGGGGCTTTCAGGGCCAGGACGAAGGGCCGCCACACCCGCGCATGGTGGCAATTGGCTCGCCGGATCGGGCCGGACTGGTGGCAGCCTACCAGAGCTGCGACATCTTGCTGTTCCCCTCGCGCCTAGAGGGATTCGGGATCGCCCCGGCTGAGGCTCTGGCCTGTGGTCGCCCGGTGGTGACGACCAACATCAGCGCTCTGCCAGAGGTGGTGGACGAGGGGCAGAGTGGCTTCCTGGTAGCTCGTAACGATGTGGTTGGCTACGCGGATCGGGTGCAGACGCTGGGTGAGGATGCGGCGCTACGCCGACGTTTTGGCGAGTTTGGCCGCGAGAAGGTTGTGGCGAGCTTTGGCTACGATCAGCTAGGGAATGGCTTTGCTGCGCTCTATGCACGGCTGCTGGGAAAATAAATGTGGAGGTGCTGAACATGCCAGTAGAACTGGCATGTTCAGCACCTCCACGAGCGTTATTTACAGCTCAATCTCCAGCCCCTCGTAGGCAGCCTGGGTCGCAGGGAAAATCTTCTGGGCCTCGCACTCGATCTGTGCGATCTTGGCATCGTCGTAGCGTGGCTCGTGGTGGAAGAGGATCAGCCGACGGGCGTTGGATAACTTCGCCACGGCGCAGGCCATCTCCGGGGTGCTGTGGCCCCAGCCCTGCTTACTCGTATAGTCCTCGGCGGTGTACTGGGCATCGTGGATGATCAAATCGGTGTCGCGAGCAAAGTGGACAAGGCGCTGATCGGTATCTATGTAGCCCTCGGTATCGCTAGCGAAAACCAGCGAGCGGTTGTGCCACTCGATCCGGTAGATGTAGGTGCCGGTGCGTGGGTGGGCGTAGCTCTTGTGGATGCGAACCCGCAGCGTGTCGGGGCCAGTGACGATCTGCTCACGGTAGATGTTAAAAATGCGTGGCTCGCTGTTTGGATCGTCAATTAGTACCGTCTCCGTCTCGCGTAGGCTGCGCACCACCTTCAGAGAGGGCAGGTCGTGAAGACCGACGGGGAAACTGGGCGGCAGCACGGCGTGGTTCAGTGCATCCTCCAGATCTTCCTCAAAGGTGCGCGGCCCGAGAATATAGAGCACGCTCGTGCCGATATAGGCCGGGGGGAAGTAGGGAAATCCCTGGGTGTGATCGTGGTGCATGTGGGTGAGCAGCAGCGTCGCACGGATAGGCGCGCCGCCCTGCTCTCGTGCCCGCCGTAGCATGTCGTGCCCAAGGTTGATAATTCCGGTGCCGGCATCAATGATCAGGGTATGCGGGCCTGCCTGAACCTCGACACAAGTGGTGTTGCCTCCATAGCGCACCGTAGTGGGGCCGGGCACCGGAAAGCTGCCACGAGTGCCCCAGAATCGTACGAGAAATGTGTCCTTGTTCATCTGGGGCCTCGTTCCCTGTTCCCTACTCCACGTACCCACGCAGCAACTGAACCAGCAGACGGACACCGATTCCGGTGGCACCCTTGGTGTAATAGGGGCGGGTTGCCCGCTCGACCCAGGCCGTCCCGGCAATATCAAGGTGAATCCAGGGGTAGTCGCCTACAAAGGCGGCCAGGAATCCGCCCGCTGTGATCGCGCCACCATAGCGCCCGCCGGTGTTCTTCAGATCGGCGATGTCGCTCTTCATCATGTCGCGGTACTCGTCCCACAGGGGCAGTTGCCAGACCCGCTCGGCGGTCGCCTCGCCAGCCCGACTCAGCCGGTCGGCCAGATCCTGGCTCGTCCCCATCATGCCCGTGGCATGAGAGCCGAGGGCCACCATGATCGCCCCAGTGAGGGTCGCGAGGTCAATAATCGCCGTCGGGTTGTAGCGCTGGGCGTAGAAGAGTCCGTCGGCCAAGACGATCCGGCCCTCGGCGTCGGTGTTCAGCACTTCGATGGTCTTGCCGCTCAGAGTGCCAATGATGTCGCCCGGTCTGTAGGCGCTGGAGCTAGGCATATTCTCGGCTGAGCAGATGATACCGACAACGTGCAAGGGCAGATTCAGTTCGCCCACCGCCTGCATCGCGCCAAGAACTGCCGCCGCGCCGCCCATATCCATTTTCATCTCGTCCATCTTGTCGGCAGGCTTGATGCTGATGCCGCCGGTGTCGAAGGTGATGCCCTTGCCCACCAGGCAGATCGTAGGCGTACCCTCGGCGGCACTGCCATGCTCGATCACAATAAAACGCGGCTCCTGGGCCGATCCCTGGCCTACGGCGAGAATGCCGCGAAAGCCCTGTGCAGTGAGTTGCGCCTTGTCAAGTACCGTCACCGCAAAGCCATAACGCTCGCCGAGGGCGAGTGCCGTCTCGCCAAGTACCGTAGGGGTGATGGCATTGCCGGGGCCATTGGCCAGGTTGCGGGCTAACGTTACGCCGCCGGCAATGGACAGGCCAATATTCGCGCCGACCTGGGCGGCATCGGCGGCAGCGCCCATATATAGGGTCGCCGATGTCACATCAACGCTCTCACGCGGGTCGGTTTTATACTGTAGGTAGCGGTAGAGTCCCAGTTCGACACCTTCGGCGAATGCCTGCCCGACAACAGTGGGGGCCAGGGCTAGGTCAGTGGGCAAGGAGAGGGCGAAGGATGTCACCTTCAGATCTTGGGCCTTCTGAGCGGCGAGAGCCGCCGTCTGGCGCACCGTCTCAGCCGAGAGCAGCCCGGCCTTACCCAGACCGATAAGGAGCAGTCGGCGCGGAGTGACGGCCCCGCGTGGATAGATCAAGAGGGACTGCTTGGCCCGACCGCGAAAATCATCAAGCTCCAGCAATTCGGCAACCGCTTTAGGCAGCGGAGAGTCCTCAATGATCGCCAGCACCGCCAAGTCGGCGGACTCGCTCAACATATCTCCGACACGAACTGTGATCTGCATAACATTCCCTTCGCACAAAGTGTGCAACGTACAGCGGCGCAGGGCCGTAGCGAACCCCGCCAGAGGTGAGGCAGGCAGAGCGATCATTGGGGCATGACTGGCGTACATTCTACGCCGCGCCCATGGGATCGTCAAACGTGCCGCACTACCGGCGTAGGGCCAGAGATGCGCCAAGCAGCGTTAGGCCCACGATCAGCCAGATCAGCGGCGATGGCCCCGACTCGCCCGTGTTCGGCAGGCTTGTAGGCATCGCGGGCGTTGCCGCCACATCGTTCATCACAGGCGCTACGGTCATACCGCTTGGCATCGCCTGCGTGGTATTGGTCGGCGTCACCTGCGCGGTATCAGTTGGCGTTACCTGCGCCGTATTGGTCGGCGTGATTGCGGGCATTGTCTCAGTTGGGGCAATGGTGGCGGTGGACTCGACGATCTCGGTCTCTGTCGGGCGGTGTCTGGCCGGGGGCACGGGCGCGGAGGTAGGTATGGGTGTACTAGTCGCCGATGGGCTCGGCGTCGCGCTCGGCACAGTGATGCGGATCGGCACCTGAGCCTGCCGAGGCTGCACCATGTTATTGTACTCATCCTTTGCGCCTGACACCTCGGCCTTGTTCACTGCATCGGTGATGTTGCGCAGAGCGGTATAAACGGTCTCAACACGAATCGACTCGCCGGGGGGCAGGCTTGTGCGCCCACTTGTGGCCAACAGGTCGCTCCAGACAAGAACACCGCCTACCTGATTGATCGAGTCTGGCGGCAGGTTGGCCGACTCGAAGCGCAGGGCCGCCGGATTATAGGCATCGCGCAGCGGCAGAGATAAAATATCAACCAGACTCTCATTGGTGATGACGATGGTGAAGGTAATGGGGAGACCTGCGGCCACCGGAGCGGGCACACCCATACTCTTGCTCATCGGTAGACGGGCACCAGCGGGGCGGGCCGGCACCTCTGCGCCGCCGCCGCCCGCGTTCTCGCCATTGCTGCGAATGGCGCGGGCGATCTTGGCCCGGTTCACCGTTTGGAGATCGGCTGTGGGATGCACTGCCCGCAGCCGCACCCGCACATCCAGCGACTTACCCGGCCCGAGGGTCTTCCCAGCACCGAGCAGGCTCCAGGTGATCGTCTGGTTGCCATCGTAGTGGAAGGGCACGGTATCGCTGAGGGGCGGGTCGCTTGGCTTTGCGTGGGAGCCGCTGCCCACCGGGGCTACGACACTGCTCACAAATTCGTCCACCAGATCGAGATCGGTAAGCGCAAGCGTCCCCGTATTCGTGATACGGATGCTGAATTCAAGAATCTGGCCGAGCTGTACCTCAGCACTGCCGAGCAGGGTTTTGGTAATCTCTAGGCCGAGATCTTGGGCGCGAGCTGGACGGGTGGAGAGCAAGCCGACGGCAAAAAGGCTGACGGTGAGTGTAATCAGCAGGCCGACAACGAGCCAGAGCCAGCCAGTGAGACGGACAGTTAAGGGGCGCATCAGGGTACTCCTTAAATAGCCGATAGCCGATAGTTGTAGTTTGAATCACCCCCCCTAGCCCCCCCGCAAGCGGGGGGGGAACCAACGCATTGTCCCCCCCCGCAAGCGGGGGGGCTAGGGGGGTGATCGGCGGGAGGCTTTCTGCGAAGTATAGTTACAACTGTAGTAATAGCCGATAGTCGAGAATCAGCCTACGGATTTCCAGGAAGCGGTTCGAGAGAAACCAGCAGATCGCGCAATGCGGCGACATCATCGGCGATAGCAATGGCCCCGGCAGCGGTCAGTTCCTCACGGCTGCCGTAGCCGTAGGTTACGCCGATGGCGGGCAGATCGTTCTCCCGCGCTCCAAAGACATCGTGATCACGGTCGCCCACCATGACGGCGTGGGTGCGGGCGTTGGCAGGCAGCGCATCGAGAACGTAGGCGATCACATCGGCCTTGCGCTCGCGGCTGGTATCGAGGCTGGCCCCGCCAATAAAGGTGAAGTGTTGGGCAATCTCGAAGTGTTCGAGGATGCGCTGGGCGAAGATCTGTGGCTTCGAGGTTGCGAGGCAGAGCGAACATCCGCTGGAGGAAAGATCGGACAATAGCGCCGGGATGCCTGCAAAAAGGTGATTCTCGTAGATGCCGATGGGCGAGTAACGCTCGCGGTAGAAAGCCATGCCCTGCTCAACCAGAGCCAGATCGCCATCAAGGACACTGGCGAGCGAGTTGCGCAGCGAAGGGCCGATCCATGTGCGCAGCACCTCGTCGCTCAGTGGTGGCCGACCCAGTCGCTCTAGCGCGTAGCGTATGCAGCGTGCGATCCCTTGAAGCGGATCGGTCAGGGTTCCATCGAGGTCGAACAGGATCGTAGGATAGCGCGGTGAACTGTTCATAGTGCGGGTAAGTATAGCAGGGCTGTTGCAAAGTCCTCAGATTGCCTCCTACCCCCCCCACCCCCAGCCCCTCCCCCACGCGGGGGGAGGGGAGCCGGACATCTTTCTGATGCGGAATACCCCCTCTCCCCCCGTGGGAGAGGGGGCAGGGGGAGAGGGGGCGCGTGACTTTGCATCAGCCCTGGTAAGTATAGCATCCCCCCGGCGCACCGCACGACTGCGTGCTATACTTAATGCTATCTCCCACAAATAATCCCTGGCACCCCAGTACAGCGTTCCGCGTACCAACAAAGGCAGCACAGAAAGGTAGCACCGCCCATGCTTAGCTCGATCAGCAATGTACGTGAGATGTTGAGTACCCAGAACTATATTGCTTCTGACGAGATCTGCACCTCAATATTTCTGACCGATAGGCTGGGCAAGCCGCTGCTCACCGAAGGTCCGGCGGGTGTGGGCAAGACGGAGTTGGCCAAAGCGTGGGCCGCCGCCACGGGCCGCGAGCTGATCCGCCTCCAGTGCTACGAAGGGCTGGATGAGACAAAGGCGCTCTATGAGTGGGAGTACGCCAAGCAGTTGCTCTACACCCAACTCCTGCGCGATAAGCTCGGCCAGGTGCTGGGCAACGCGACCAGCCTGCGCGAGGCTGCCGACCGGCTTGCCGCTGAGGAGGAAGTTTTTTTCTCCGAACGCTTCCTGCTGCCCCGCCCGCTGCTAAAGGCGCTGATGAGTGAGAAGCCGGTGGTGCTGCTGATTGATGAGATTGATCGCGCCGACGCCGAGTTTGAGGCGTTCCTGCTCGAAATTCTGAGCGATTTCCAGGTGAGTGTCCCCGAGCTAGGGACGATCAAGGCCAAACATATTCCCTCTGTGCTGCTCACCTCGAACAATACCCGCGAGCTGAGCGAGGCGCTCAAGCGTCGCTGTCTCTACATCCATATCGGCTACCCCGACCTAGAGGCCGAATTGCGTGTGGTGCAACTGAAGGTGCCGGGCCTGAACGCTAAACTGGCCCGTCAGGCGGTGGAGTTGGTGCAGCGTTTGCGCGGCATGGATCTGAAGAAGCACCCCAGCGTCAGCGAGACTCTGGACTGGGCCAAGGCGCTGGTGGAACTAAACGCCAAGCAGCTTGATAAGGCGACCCTCGACACCACCCTCAGTGTGCTACTCAAGTACGAGAGCGACCTCCAGCGAGCCAAGCGCACGCTCCAGAGCGGCGACAAGCCTGAGCGCGGGGATAAAGGCGACAAGGGCGACCGCCCACGCGGCGGCTATAAGGGCGGCGAGTGGAATAATTGATGTTGTAGGGGCGGCTCGCGAGCCGCCCCTGCGGCCATTGATGTTGTAGGGGCGGCTCGCGACGCGCCCCTGCGGCCAGGGAGAACCACATGGAGCGACGCATCACCGAGTTTATCGCCGGCCTACGCGCCGCCGGGGTGCGTGTCAGCCTCGCCGAGAGCGCCGACGCGATGCGCGCCATTGAGCAGACCGGTATCGCCAATAAGGATTTCTTCCGCATGGTGCTCCAGGCCACTCTGATCAAGGAACAGGGTGACGCGCAGACGTTTCAGGAGCTATTCCCGCTCTACTTTAGCAGCGATGCCCCGCCACCGATGCAATCACCCGGCGGCGGTCAGCTCTCGGAGGATGCGCAGCGTCAGCTTGAGCAGATGCTTGAGGAGATGCTGGCCACTATGTCCCCGGAGCAACTCGCGGATCTCTTCCGCTCGATGATCACCGGCCAGCCCATGTCGAACCAGCAGATCCGCGAGATGCTCAGCCAGATTAGCCCGCCGCATATGACGGATCTGCGTTACCAGCAATGGATGGCCCGTCAGGCCATGCGCGAACTCCAGTTCAGCACGCTCAACCAGCTTCTGCGCGAGCTGATTGCGAAGCTGCGCGAGGCCGGTATGAGCGATGCAGATATCGCCGCGATCATGCAGGCCGCTCAATCGAACCAGCAGGCCCTTGCCGACCAGATTGGCCAGCAGGTTTCTCGCCAGATGGCCGAGATGGCCCAAGGCCAGGGTACCACTCCGCCCCATCGCCGTGGCGAGTCGGAGTTGCTCGACCAGCCCCTGGAGAACCTGGACGAGACTGACGCCCACGCCATGCGGGCCGTGGTCAACCGTCTCGCCGCCCGCCTGCGCTCACGCATGGCCCTGCGCCAGCGCCGTGGCAAAACCGGCACCCTGGACGCGAAGGCTACCATCCGCACCAACCAGCGCTTCGGCGGCGTGCCGGTGTATGTGCGCCATCGCACCCGTCACCTCAAGCCCAAGCTGCTGATCTTCTGTGACCGCAGCGCCTCTACGCAGCATGTGATGAGCTTTATGCTGCTGATGATCTACTCGCTGCACGATCAGGTCAGCCGCACGCGCTCCTTCGCCTTCATAGACCACCTGCACGACATGAGCATCTACTTCGCCGAGTCGCGCCCGGAACAGGCGATTGCTCAGGTGTTTGAGAACATTCGTCCCACCCGCAGCTACAGCACCGATCTCGGCACCAGCCTGGGCGAATTCACCCGCGACCACCTGGGCCTGGTGGATAGCCGCACCACGGTGATTGTCCTTGGCGACGGGCGCAATAACGAGAACGACCCGAACCTGGCCGCCTTCGACGAGATCCGCCGCCGCGCCCGCAAGGTGATCTGGTTTGCCACCGAAGAACGTTATATGTGGGGTGTCTACGACCCTGGCTCGCTCAGCAGCGACATCCATAAGTACGCACCCATGTGCGCCGCGATGCACGAGGTAACAACACTACGCCAACTGGCCGAAGCGATTGATCAGCTATTCGGACGAGCCTAGCATCAACCCAGGGCATGTGCAAAGTCCGCAGAGTACCGCCCACCCCCCACCCCCAGCCCCTCCCCCACGCGGGGGGAGGGGCGCCGGATCGCTTTCTGGTGAGGAATACCCCCTCTCCCCTTGTGGGAGAGGGGGCAGGGGGAGAGGGGGCAGGCTGACTTTGCTCATGCCCTGAGCATCAACCTACCTAACCTTGCTGCTGCTCGTTCGATTAGGTACAATGGCTGCATATACCCTCTCTGTATCCCCGCTGGGAGTCCGCGTCTATGCCTCATCTCTCGTTTATCTACCCCGAGATGCTCTGGCTGCTGGGTACGCTGGCTCTGATCTGGGCGACGGCCTTGCTGGGGCCGCGCCGCCTGTCTGCGTGGCGTTTCTGGGGTGGGCTGGCCCTGCGCAGTCTCATCGGCCTAGCTCTTGTGCTGGCGGTCGCGGGAGCCCAGCTTGTTTTGCCTGTCAATCAGCTCACCACGGTATTTTTACTCGATGGTAGCGACTCGCTGTCGCCCTCGCTGCGCGCCCAGGCCGAGACATTTATCCAGGACGCCCTCACCGCAATGCCCGAGGGCGACCGGGCGGCTATTGTAGTCTTTGGCGGTAACGCCTTAGTTGAGCGATCTCCCAGCGACCAGCGCCGCCTTGGGCGGATCAGCTCGGTGCCGGTGGCCACTCGCACAAATATCGCCGACGCCATCCAGCTCGGCGTGGCTATGCTGCCCGCTGATACCGAGAAGCGTCTAGTACTGCTCTCTGACGGGGCCGAGAATAGCGGGCAGGCTGTTGAAGCCGCCCGCATCGCTGCCGCTCGCAGCGTGCCGATTTCCGTCGTCAATCTGGCTCTGCCCAACGGCGATACCGAGGCGCTGGTGGCGCAGCTAGAAGCTCCGTCCCGCGTGCGCGATGGCCAGATCGCCAAGCTCAAGGCCACGATTGAGAGTACCGTCGCCCAGCGCGCCACGGTGCGCCTGATCGGTGATAGCGGCGTGATCGCCGAGCGCCAGATTGACCTCAATCCTGGCGCAAACCTCGTGCCCTTCGAGGTGGTGGTGAGCGGCTCCGGGTTCCAGCATTACCGCGTCCAGGTGCAGCCCGAGCGCGATGGGCGGACTCAGAACAACGAGGCGTCGGCGCTCATCCAAGTGCAGGGGCCGCCACGTATCCTTGTCGTCGCCCCCAAGCCCGCAGAGTCCGCCGCGTTGATCAGTGCCCTAAAAGCCACCAACGTCCTTGCCGAGCCGATCTCGCCCGACGCCATGCCCGCCGATATGGCTGGCCTGAGCGTCTACGACGCAGTGATCCTGGTGAATACGCCCGCCCGCGATCTGCCCGTGGGCACGATGGCGGCGCTGCCTTCGTATGTGCGCGATCTCGGTAAGGGACTGCTGATGGTCGGTGGCGACCAGAGCTTCGGTGTGGGCGGCTACGGACGCACTCCGGTCGAAGATGCCATGCCCGTCTATATGGACGTGCGCAACCGCGAAGAACGCCCTGATCTGGCACTTGTTTTTGTAATTGACAAATCTGGCAGCATGGACGCATGTCACTGTAGCAGCCCCGACCGCAACAGCGCCCAGTTGAGTACCAGCGGCATCCGTAAGGTTGACATCGCGAAGGAGGCGGTGGCTCAGGCGGCAGCGCTGCTCGGCCCACGCGACCACCTTGGTATCGCGACATTTGACAGTCAGGCATTCCAGACCTTGCCCATGTCGCAGGGAACCACAGTAGACAAGGTGATCAGCGCGGTCTCGGGTGTGCAACCCAGTGGCAGCACGAATGTACACGCCGGACTGATCAAGGCCGAGGAGATGCTGGCAGGTGTGGATGCGCGGATCAAGCATGCCATTCTGCTCACCGACGGCTGGGGCGGCGGTGGCGATCAGACCGACATCGCCCAGAGTATGCGCGGTAAAGGCATCACCCTGAGTGTGGTGGCGGCTGGTGGTGGCTCGGCAACCTACCTGGAGCAACTCGCCAACCAGGGGGGCGGACGCTTCTACGCAGCCCAGGATATGGCCCAGGTGCCACAGATTTTTGTGCAAGAGACGATTACCGCCGTCGGCAACTACATCATTGAGCGGCCCTTTACCCCGGTGGCCATTGGCACCAGCCCACAGCTCGCCGGGATCAGTGCCGTGCCCGCCCTCTACGGGTTTAACGGCGGCACCCTCAAGGAACGCGCCCGCCTGGTGATGGCCACCGATGATCAGCAGCCGCTCCTGGCCACGTGGCAGTATGGCCTGGGCCACAGCGCTGCCTGGATGAGTGACGCCAAGGGCGCGTGGGCGAAGGACTGGCTGACGTGGGCTGACTTCCCGCGTTTCGCTGGACAGCTCGTCAGTGCGATCCTGCCGGTACGTGGAGGCCAAGAGGTCAGTACCGATGTGACCGTCACCGGCAGCGAGACAACCATGCGCCTCGATGCCGGTGCCCTCGCCTCACCCGACCTAAAGGTGACGACGACCCTGATCAGCGTTGACAGCAAAGCAAAGATCGAACTACCGCTCACGCAAATCGGAACGAGCAGCTATCAGGGTCACATCGAAAACCCCGCCCCCGGCACTTATATCGTGCAGATCAGCGGCACCCAGGGCAGTCGATCCGTCCTTCAAGAGACCACCGCTCTGGTGGTGCCCTACTCCTCGGAGTATCGCTCGTCTCAGGGCAACCCGGCCCTGCTGACGGCGATTGCTACTCTCACCGGTGGGCAGATGATCAGTGCTGCCGCTGATGCCTTCGCCCACCCGGACGCGCAGGTGACGACGGCCAGCGAGATCGGCCTGCCCCTGCTATTGCTGGCCTTGCTGCTATTGCCCCTCGACATCGCCCTACGTCGTCTAATGCTGCGCCGAAGTGACCTCGGCACCGCCGGGAGTTGGCTAGCCGCTCGTCGCGCCGCTCGTGCTGCCCGCGCTGCCCCCACCCCCGCCGACCCGACAATGGAACGACTCGCCAGCGCCAAGCGGCGCGTCGCCACGCGGATCAGCGGCGAATCTGCGCCGCCCCCGCCTACCGCCGCGCCCCTGCCGCCCATCACCTCCGATGATCCCCTAGAGCGCCTGCGCGCCGCCCGCGCCCAACGGCGTGCCTCTGGCGATGAGATGAAACGATAAACCTGAAACCTTGAGAGTCTCGCCACAGGGTCGCCGCGTGTCGGGCATCAACAGGGTGGTGATCCGCGTTTCCAGGCGTCGCCGCACATTGACAACCACTCTGAGGTGAAAATAGCCGGGTGTCGGGTAGGGGCGCGTCGCGACGCGCCCCTACGGCCCCATTTTCATCAGGTGTTGTGCGCGCCCCGCGTATGGATGCCTAGCGCCTTCTTAGCGACCGGAGCATAGCAACCGCCAGCGCGATAATTCCGGCGAGGGGCCAGAGCCATACCAGATCGCCAGGGCCGCCTGGCCCGTGCAGGGCTTCGCGGGGGGTGATCGCGATGAGCCGGTAGGGCGCGGTGGCCCGGGCGAAGGCGGCGTCGCTCATGGCATAGGGGTTCAGCCCCATGAGCGGAGCCACAAACCCGCTGCCCTTGATCACCTCGCGCAGCAGAAGCAGACGTTCCGGATGGTCGTCGGGTAATTCCTCAGACCAGGCCGTCCAGCGCCCGCCGGGGAGCCAGATCTCAATCAGCGGATTGGCCTGGATGTTGCGGTACCAATCGCTGATCGCGCCAAAACCGGCGGTAACGTAGATTGTCCCCCCAACCTGTGCGTAGTTCAGCGGCGTGCGCCTACGCAGGCCGCTCTTGCGCCCGGTGTGGGTGATCACCAAGTAGCGCCCGGTGAGTGCGGGAACCAGACTCAGCCAGGGGCCGAGGCCCAGCCTCCAGAGCAGCAGCATGAAACGGTTGAACAGCCGAAATCCCTGGCGGAGCATCTGCTCCAGCCGGTTATTTGGGGCAGGCATAGATCACCTCACATATGCGGGGATGTGGGAGCGTGCGGCTCCCGATCAGGAAAATCTACGCCAATCTCGTGGCCGAGTTGGCGCAGAAAATCGCGCATAAAGACGGTGCGCCGCTCAGCCTCGGCGCGTCCGGCCTCGGTCGTCATTGTGGCGGCCAGACCGAGCAACTTGGTAAAAAAGTGATCAACTGATGACACGGAATCATCGGCCAGTCGGCGCACCGGGAATGGCTCGGCGGGATCGTAGAGCGGTCGGCCCAACTGCGCACCGAGCATCAGGCAGCGGGCAATCCCTACGGCACCGATAGATTCAAGCCGGTCGGCGTCCTGTACCACGCGAGCCTCAAGGGTGAGCGGGGCGATCCCGGCGGTGAAGCTGTGGGCAGCGATGGCGTGGGCGATGCTGGGGATGAGCAACGGCGGGTAGCCTGACATCGCCAGAAAGGCGGAGGCCGACGTGGCGGACATGGTCGAGGCCAGCGACTGCTGCGGTGAATCTTTGGGCACTGCCACACAATCGTGGAGCCATGCGGCGGGGATGATCACATCCAGGTTAGCTCCAGAGACTGCGGCGAGAGTGCGGGCGTTAGCCACGACCCGCCGGATATGTTCGTGGTCGTGGGCGGCGTCGGAGAAAATGCTGGTGGTGAGGTATGCCGCAAATCGCGGCTCCCAGATGGCAAAGTCAATCATGGGGGTACTTTTCTGTGATTACCGATTGCCGATTGTAAACGGGCTGCCACTCAATGGCAACTACTCCACAGGGGGTAGCAAAACCTTTCCGCCCTGTGCTGTTCCGCATGCTACCATAGGCGCGGTATACTTCATGCGAATGGAGCAAAGTGCTATGGAAACATCTTCCGTCTCGCCGCATATGCGGGATACATCCGCCAGCATTAATGATAACCGCTTCAAGATCCTTGAGGCGACAATGAAGCGGAACCAGTATCGCCCGGATGCACTGATCGAGGTGCTGCACAAGGCCCAGGAGTTGTTCGGGTTTCTCTCGCCCACGCTGCTCACCTCGATTGCACGCAGCCTTCACCTGCCGCCAAGCCGCGTCTACGGCGTCGCCACCTTCTACCACTTCTTCTCGCTTGCGCCTCAGGGCGAGCATACCTGCACAATCTGCCTGGGTACCGCCTGCTATGTGCGTGGCGCGGGCAACCTCATGGTTGCCGCTGAGGGTGCCATTGGCGTGAGCGCCGGAAAAACCACCGCCGACGGCACCTTCTCGCTGGCCAGCGCACGCTGCCTGGGCGCCTGTGGCATCGCCCCCGCTGTGATCGTTGACGGGGTGGTAGCCGGGAATGTCACGCCTCGCGATCTCTCGGCGCGGCTCGCCGCTCTGTTGACACGCCCTTCAGAAGACACATCACGTTCGTGATAGGGCATGTCTTTGCCGCGATTCATCCCCCGCAGAAGACAAGGTTTCAGGTGCCAGGTTTTAGGTTCCAGGCGTAGCATATCAGGATGCCTTGTGTATGCTGAAACTGTAAAGTATCCGAGAACCTTGTCTAACACGTATTGAGGTCACCCCAGGTATGGATCTTCACGAACTTCAGCAGATCGCCCGACGTGAGCGTGAGCGGCGTCGGCGTATTCGTATCCATTGCTGTACATCCTCGGGATGTCAGGCTTCCGAGGCCCTAGAGATCAAGCGCCGCCTGGAAGAAGCGGTGGCCGAGGCCGGACTAGAAGCCGAGATCGAGGTGGCAGGCGTCGGTTGTATGGGTTTCTGCGGCCAGGGGCCGATGGTTGAGATTGACCCGGAGAATATGCTCTACGAGCATGTACGTCCTGATGATGCACCGAGTATTGTTGCCTCCATCCACGGCGGAGCCTGCACCGCTGAGCGGGGGGATCTCCAGCATCCCTTCTTTGCGCGCCAACATATGATTGTGCGAAAGAACGGCGGCAAGATTGACCCCGAGCGGATCGAGGAGTATATCGCCGCTGGGGGCTACCGCTCGCTCTACCGGGCGATTAACGAGATGGCACCAGCAGAGGTGATTGACGAGATCACGCGCAGTGGCCTGCGTGGTCGTGGCGGTGCAGGCTACCCCACCGGCTTGAAGTGGTCCACCGTCTCGAAGAGTCACGGTGATCGGAAATATGTTGTCTGTAACGGTGATGAGGGCGACCCGGGTGCCTTTATGGATCGCAGTGTCTTGGAGAGCGACCCGCATTTGGTGCTGGAGGGGATGAGCATTGCGGCCTACGCCGTGGGTGCCGACCAAGGCTACATTTACGTGCGCGGCGAGTATCCCCTGGCTATCCAGCGTCTCCAGAAGGCGATCAACCAGGCCAAAAAAATTGGCCTGCTCGGTAGCCAGATCTTCGACAGTGCCTTCGATTTCCGTGTAGACATCCGCGTCGGCGCGGGAGCCTTTGTCTGCGGTGAGGAGACCGCTCTGATCGCCAGTATTGAAGGCCAACGCGGCCAGCCCCGCCCGCGCCCTCCCTACCCCGCCGAGAGCGGTCTGTGGGGCAAGCCGACTCTGATCAATAACGTCGAAACCTTCGCCAACATTACGGCGATCATTGAGCGTGGTCCGGCCTGGTACGCAAACATCGGCACCGAAACCAGCAAGGGTACGAAGGTCTTTGCTCTGACAGGAAAGATCCGCAATACCGGCCTGATTGAAGTGCCGATGGGCGTCACCCTGCGCGAGATCGTGGAGGAACTGGGCGGTGGTGCCTCTGACGGCGGCACGGTTAAGGCGGTGCAGACCGGCGGCCCCTCGGGCGGCTGTATCCCGGCAAGCCTCTTCGACACCCCCGTAGACTACGAGTCGCTGGCGAAGGTTGGCTCGATCATGGGTTCCGGTGGCATGGTGGTGATGGACGAGGCGACCAATATGGTCGAATTGGCCAAGTTCTACATGGAATTTTGCATGGACGAGTCCTGCGGCAAATGTATCCCGTGCCGTGTGGGCACCGTGCAGATTTATCGCCTGCTGGAGAAGATTACCGCTGGTGAGGCAACTCCCGCCGATGTCGATCAATTGCGCGCCCTCTGTCAGCTTGTGCGCGACACGAGCCTCTGTGGCCTTGGCCAATCGGCACCCAATCCGGTCATCAGCACGCTCAAGTATTTCCCCGAGGAGTACGACGCGCTTATCAAGCCGTACTAG
>JBAXMH010000034.1:0-25969 GCA_037134395.1 Chloroflexales bacterium | reverse complement strand
GCCTCTGGCGGGCCGACCTGGCTACACTGCGGCCAGCACGAACACATTGGCTGACGGCAACAACTTTGGTCAGCTCGATATTGATGAGCAGGCCGAGATCGTCCAGCAAATGGTGGCCCGTGGCTGGACAAATAAGGCCAAAGTTGGCATTGTGGGCTGCTCCTACGGCGGCTACTTCACATGGCAGAGTATCATCCGCCACCCCGACACCTATGCAGCGGCGAATCCGCAGTGTGCGCTGGTGGATCTGATCACCGAGTGGACGCGGGGCTTCGATGCGCTGGTGCCGTACCTGGAGGGTTTACCGCCCTACAACAACATCGCTGAGTATCGCAACGACTCACCGTCCTACAACGTGGGCAAGGTAAAGGCGGCGGTACTCTCCTTCCAGGGCAGCGACGACTTTCTGCCGGTGGTGCAGAGCGAGAACATGCACATCCAACTGTTGAACCGCAAGGTGAACACACGCATGGTTAAGTTCATTGGCGAGGGCCACGGTCTGAAAGATCCCAAGAACCAGATCTACGCTGCCCAGCAGCAGCTCGACTGGTTCCGCACGTATCTTAAGCCGTAACCATATCCTTCGTCCTAACAGACAGAAAATCGCCAGCTTCGCTGGCGATTTTCTGTCTGTTAGGATAGATCTTCTTTTGATTGCACACGCAGCTTCTTCCGTTCGGTGCGGTAGCTGCCAAGAAACACGATAACCAGCAGCGGAATGAGGTAGGGCCAGATCTCGCGCTCGCCCTGGAGTTGGTGCCAAACGGTGCGAAGCTGCACGAGCAGCGGGAATCGTGTGATCTGGGCCTCGATAATGCTGCTGACCTGCCGCTTCCAGAACGGGCCGGTCTGCTCCGGTTTGGCTTCGTTGAGATCATGCTTGGACATGGTCTTTCCTTCATTAGACTAGGCATAAGGCTTTCTGATGCGCTCGGCCTGATACCTGAAACCTGGCACATGAAACCTTAGTCTTACAGAATTTTCTCAGGCCGACGCGGGGCGGCGCGCAGGGTGCGCTCGGCGCGGTAGGTGACGAGTCCGGGCGGCCCGCCTACCACCTTGCGCACCAGCGCCCGCCGACAGATGTCAATCTCTACCGCTGCCTCGCCCGCCGCCTGGCTGAAGTGGGCCGCCAGACCCGCCGCTTCCTCCAGCGTGCGCTCGGGAACCTCGCGCCCGCCGCTGCGCACGATCACGTGGGCACCGTGAACGCCCCGCGCATGCAGCCAGATGTCGTCCACTCGCCCGATACGGAAGGTGACTTCCTCATTCTGTCGAGCGCTGCGGCCCACGGCAATGCCGAATCCGTCGCTGGAAAGCATCTGGATCGGGCGGGCCTTGGTGGTCTTACGCCGCCGTTTGGCGCTGGACGGGTCGGGGTGTTCGCGCAGGTAGCCCAACTCCTCTGCCTCCAGGGCGATCTGCTCGATCTGGTCGTAGTCATCACCGCTGATTAGCAGCAACGCGGCCAGTTCCTCAACTCCGGCGATGCGAGTCTCCACAGCGGCCAGGCGCTCGGGCAGACCGGACAGGGCGCTCTTCGCCTTGTCATACGCCTTAAACCGCTCCTGGGCCTGCTCAACTGGGCTGCGTCGTGGGTCAAGGCTGATCGCCCGTCCCTCCACCGTCAGCGCGGCCTGACCGGGGCGTAGCTCGTGCATGAAGGCGAAGATCATCTCGCCCTCCCAGCGCAGCGACTCCAGTTCACCGGCTTTGCGCAACTCACCGCTGATCTGGTCGCGCTGGCGGGCCAGACGCTCGCGGGATGCGCCGAGTTGCTGGGCCAGGGCGTCGCGGCGCTGGGTGTGGCCAGTCAACTCCTCGCGGGCAGCGTAGAACGCCTCCAGAGCCGCGCTGATGCTGGCCTGCGTGGTCACGGTGACACCAGGCAAGTATCCCAGAGCGTAGGCCGCATAGGCCGTCGGGCCGCTCGGGCCGAGGGTGAGGCAGGGCTGCCAGGGTGCCGTGAACAGATCGCGCAGGCGGGCTGCCAGACTGTACCAGGGCAGTGGTTCATCCAGACGGGCGCTGGGCCGACCCAGGGCGCGGAAGATCGCCTCGCGGGCCACCTGCGGCGAGATACCCCGGTAGCTAGAGACCAGCGCCTTGCCCAGATCGCCCGCAAACAGCTCGGTCATCGCCGCCAGTCCCTCGCCAGTCACGTGGGTTGGGTCGCGCTTCTCCTGGGCCGGCGGCAGTTCGTAGACCTGGCGCGGCATAATCACCCGGTGACTCATACGCGGCGTCACCCGCTTGACGCTCTCCATCACCAGATTGTCGTCGTCCACCAAGATAATATTGCTGCGCCGATCCATCGGCTCGATGATCATGTCGCAGTGGATGTCATTGGGGGATAGGGGATGGGAGTTGGGGGTTGGATCGTCTTCTGTGTCCTCATCATCCTCGAAGACATCCAGATCCTCATCTGCCTCCCGCTCCCCGCCTCCTGCCTCCTGCCTCCTGCCTCCTGCCTCCCGCTCCCCGCCTCCTGCCCTGTTGCGCGTCTCTGCCCGTTTGGCTATACTAAGCAGAAGGATTCGCTCCAGGGCTGGCTGTTCCACGGCGATGATTCGACCGCCGAGGAGGTATTTGCGCATCAGCAGGAGCAGCGGCGTCTCCTGCTCAATGCCTCTGGTCAGCCGGGCGTGTACCAGGTGGACGCGGGCGAACTGGGGGTGGGCCGAGGCGAGCAGTTGGTGGCGCTGGCCACGATTGTAGATCTCCAGGCCAACGCTGAGCGGCCCCGTCTGGAGGACCCGCTGAATACGCCCGCCGAGGATCGTCTCGCGCAGCTCATCGGCTACCGCCGCGATGGTCAGTGCGTCGAAGTACATAGGGTAAAGGATACCATGACCAGGTCGCTTAATCCGCTGCTGGAAGGAAAGCCCGCCGCGCCGCTGCTTGTTGTTATCTCCGGCCCTTCGGGCGTGGGCAAAGACTCGGTGCTGATGCGTATGCGCGAGCTGGGATTCCCGTTCCACTTCGTTGTCACCGCCAACAGCCGACCGAAGCGCCCCGGCGAGATTGACGGGTTCGATTACCACTTTGTCAGCAGCGAGCGTTTCGAGGCGATGATCCGCGACGATGAGCTGCTGGAGTGGGCCGATGTCTACGGACAGTATAAGGGCATCCCGAAGTTTGAGGTGCGTCAGGCCATTGCCAGTGGCCGGGATGTGATCCTGCGAATTAACGTGGATGGTGCGGCGACGGTTAAGCGGATCGCGCCCGAGGCGGTCTTTATTTTCCTGGCCCCGGCCTCGCTGGATGAGCTGCGCCTGCGTTTAACAATGCGTCGCACCGAAAGCTCCGACGAGATTGAGTCCCGCTTGGCCGTAGCGGCCCACGAGCTTGAGCAGGCTCGCCACTTTGATTACGTCGTGATCAACGAGGAGTCGCGGCTCGACGAGGCAGCCGGACAGATTCGCGCAATCATCACCGCCGAGAAGCTGCGGGTCTTCCCGCGCCAGGTACAACTGTGATTTCACTCTCATCCCCTGCCCCTCTCCCACAAGGGGAGAGGGGAGAACGGACTCCCTCTCCCCTTGTGGGAGAGGGCTGGGGTGAGGGGTCAAATCGGACAACATTACAATCCAGAGGTATCTTATGTCCATACAAGAGCGATTAGCCGCCGATCTGAAGGATGCCATGCGTGGCGGCGATAAGGCCCGCGTTGATGTGATCCGCACTACGCGGGCCGCGATGCAGTCGGCCCAGCTTGAGTTGGCGAAACAGCATTACGATGCGGCTGCCCGTGTGATTGAGGCGGAATATGCCCACGCCCCTGAAGCCCGCGATGCGGCTCTGGCCGCGATCTCGGCTGATTCGCACGTCGCCCTTGATGAATCCTCGGCTGAGGCGGTGATCGCGAAGGAGATCAAGCGTCGTCGTGACGCTGCCGAGATCTACCGCAAGGCCAGCCGCGAGGATTTGGCTAGCGCGGAGGAATCCGAGGCTGTCATTTTGGGGGCGTACCTGCCCGCGCAACTTAGCCTTGATGAGCTACGCCCCGCCGTGGCCGCGCTGATTGCCGAGCTTGGGCTGAGCGGCACCGCGAGTATGGGCAAGCTCATGCCCGTCCTGATGGAACGATTTAAAGGTCGCGCTGAGGGTCGTCTGCTTAGTCAGGTAGCACGCGAGTTGCTCGCAGGCGGCTAACATGAATATACCGCTGCGCCGATGGTTCGCCAATCTGCCGTCGGTGCGTCCTCTACGCCTGATCATCGCTCTCTCCCGTCGCACGCCATTCATACTCAGCCTGGAGTGGCTGCTGCTGGTGGTTGGAATCTGGGGGTCGCTTACCCTGAGCTTGCCCGGCGAGTATGGCCGACTTGAGGTTGGCCAGCCCAGCCCGCAGAGTATCGTTGCGCCCCACGGTTCGGTCTATGTCAGCAGTGTACTGACCGCCGAGCGCCAGACTCAGGCGGAGACCAGCCCGGAGAACTTGGTCTATCTGTACGACCCGCAGACTCCGATTATTCAACGCAACGCCCTCAGCACTCTGTTTGATACAATCAGCAGTGTGCGCAGCGATCCGTCCCTCAGTCGGGCGAACCGGCTCGTTAAGCTGGTCGCTCTGCCCAACGCCTCGGTTACCCTCTCGTCCGAGCGCGCCGACATGATCCTGTCCCTCGATGATGTGAGCTGGAGCATGCTGCGCCAGGAGACGACGAACCTCTACAACCGCGCTCTCAATCGCTACGACTACGCGATTGATGAGCAGGCTTTGGTTGATCTGCGCGAGCGTTGGCTCACCTACTGGCTTGCCACGACCAATCTCACCGCCCCGCAGCGCGACCTCGCGCTCTACTTCACCCAATCGTTTCTACTGGTGAATCGCACCCTCGATGAGCATGCTACCGCCGCCCGTCGCCAGAGCGCCCGCGACAAAGTTCTCCCGCAGCAGGTGCGGGTACTTGCCGGTGAGAGCATCGTCCGCGTTGGTGAGATTGTTCGCCCCGAGACGATTGAGAAGCTCCAGCAGACCGGAGCGATGCCTCTAACTCTGAGCTGGATCGGCATTGTCGGGCGCGGCATGATCGCCATCCTGCTCTCCAGCGGCTTTATTGGCTACAACCTGATCTTTCAGAGTGATCTGGCCCGCCAGCCACGCTCGCTGTTGGTGATCGTCTGTCTGCTGGACTCGGCTCTGCTCACTACCCGCCTCATCCTGCCCCTGGTCGGTGAGAACGCCTTCCTCTGGCCTCTGGCCAGCCTAGCGATTATCTTCGCCGTGGTCTTTAATGGTCGCCTCGGCCTCGCCATATCAGTCCTGCTCTGCCTCACTATTGGCATCATGCTGAACAACGGTCTGTCCCTGGCCTTCACTCTGCTCTCCAGTTGTATTGTGGCGATCTTCGCTGTGCGCAATGCCGAGCATATGATCACCTTTGTGATCGCCGGAGTCTTTGTTGGTCTGATCGTTACGATCTCCCATGTGGCCTTCTGGATGCTGGAGCAGCCAACGGTGCAATCTACTGACCTGAGCGCTCTGGCCCTTTCCACTATGCTCTTCGCCGGGATGAACGGGGCACTCTCCACCATCCTCTCGCTGGGCGTCTTCAACATGGTGAGCCGGGCGGCAGGGCAAGTGACACCGCTCCAACTGATGGAATTGGCCCATCCCTCACGGCCTCTGCTGCGCAAGCTGATCCGCGAGGCTCCCGGCACCTACTACCACAGCGTCGCGGTGGGCAACCTGGCCGAGGCCGCCGCCGAGGCCGTGGGAGCCGACGCCCTACTGCTGCGCGTGGCCGCCTACTACCACGATATCGGCAAGACCATCCGGCCCTACTTCTTCACCGATAACCAGATGGGCCGCGAGAATGTGCATAACGACCTCGACCCACAGACCAGTGCCCAGATTATTGTTGACCACGTCCGTGAGGGCGTGAAGATGGCCCAGGCCGCCGGGTTGCCTCAGCAGATCACCGATTTTATCGCCACCCACCACGGCACCGGACTCATCCGCCACTTCTACCAGCAGGCGCTCCAGCTTCAAGACAGTGTGAACGAGCGCGATTTCCGCTACCCTGGCCCGCGCCCCCACACTCGCGAGCAGGGCATCCTTATGCTGGCCGACTCGGTGGAGGCCACGGTGCGCTCGAAGGCCCAGAACGGCAAACTGCTTGCTGTCGGTTCGCATAGCGATCCGTCTGCCAATGGCAATGGTGCCCAGACTCTCGATGATCTCGTGCAGTCAATCATTGGTGCCCGCGTGCGCGAAGGTGAACTCGACGATTCGCCCCTGACAATGCGCGAACTGTCGCTGATTAAGCACGCATTTGTGATCAGCTTGCAAAGCATTTATCACCCACGGGTAGACTACGCGCCGCAGGTGGTGCGGTAAGGCGAAATTGAACCTTATCCGAGTATGCTATAAGCAGAATCTATTGTGACCCGTCGCCCACCCCCTCCCCACTTTATTCGCCGCCCGCCCCGCCGCCGTCGGCAGGTTGTGCCGTTTCGCCGCCGTTTCCCACGGCTCGCCTTTCTGCTGCGCCTTATTCTGGCCTTTATCAAGCTGAGTCTGCTGCTCACGCTGAGCCTCGTGGCGGGCGGAATGTGGCTCTACTACCGCTACAGCAGCGATCTGCCTGACCCCCAGCAAATAAGCCAGCACCGTAGCTTTGAGACCACCCGGATCTATGCCCGCGATGGCACCACCCTGCTCTACGAACTGGTTGGCCCCGATGCTGGTCGGCGCACACCCGTGCCTTTTGAGCGCATCCCGCAGACGCTCAAGGACGCCACTTTGGCCGTGGAGGATGCGGGGTTCTACCAGAATCCCGGTGTGGATCTGCGTGGGATCATCCGCGCTGCGCTGCAAAATTACCAGAGCGGCCAGATTGTCAGCGGGGCCAGCACGATCACCCAACAATTGGTGCGTGGCATCCTGCTCTCGCCTACCGAGCGCGATGAGCGCAGCTACGAGCGCAAGCTGCGCGAGATCATCCTCGCCTATCGGGTGAGCCGCGAGTATAGCAAAGATCAGATTCTTGGTATTTATCTCAACGAAGTCTACTACGGCGCACAGGCATACGGGGTTGAGGCCGCTGCCCAGGCGTATTTCAGCAAGCACGTCTGGGAGCTGAGTCCTGCCGAGTCTACGCTGATCGCCGGGTTGCCGCAGTCGCCCACCACCTTCAACCCCTTTGATGATCTGCCCGCCGCGAAGGCCCGCCAGCGGGTTACCATCAATTTAATGGCAAAGTTTGGCTTTCTGACAGCTTCGCAGGCCGAGCAGATCTACACTGCCGCCGTAACCCTCGTGCCGCCCCGCACCGATCTGGTGGCCCCGCACTTCGCCTTCTATGTGCGCGATCTGCTGGAACGGCGCTATGGCCCCGACCTGCTCTACCGCGCCGGGCTGCGCGTGATCACCAGCATTGATCTGGGCTGGCAGGCCGAGGCTCAGCGCGTGGCCCAGGAGAAGGTGGCCGAATTACGCGAGCGCAACGCATCCAATGCCGGTGTGATCATGCTCGCGCCCGACGGCCAGATCCTGGCGATGGTCGGCAGCGTGGATTACAACGCGCCCGACGGTCAGGTGAATGTGACCCTGGCCCCGCGTCAGCCCGGATCGGCACTAAAACCCTTTGTCTACGCGGCGGCCCTCCAGCGCGGCTGGACGCCGGCTACCGTGATCTGGGATACGCCGAGCGAGTGGAAGATGCCCGAGGGCGCACCCTATACGCCGCTAAATTATGATAATGCCTTCCACGGCCCACTACGCCTGCGCATGACTCTAGCGAACTCGCTGAACATCCCGGCGGTGAAGGCGCTGGAGTATGTGGGCGTGCCAAACTTTATCGAGGAGATGAGACGCCTGGGCGTCACCACCTTCGACGACCCGAGCCGCTACGGGCTGGCGATGGCCTTGGGCAGCAACGAGGTGCGATTGCTGGAACTGGCGGGAGCCTACAGCGCCCTGCGCAACGGTGGGCATTACAGTGCGCCAGTGGCCATCCTGAAAGTAACAAATAGCCGGGGCGAGGTGCTGGAGCGCTGGACACCCGAACACGGCAGTCCGATCTTCGGCCCGCTGAGCGAGCAGATCGCCTACCTGATCACCAGCATCCTGAGCGATAACGAGGCGCGCTGGTTTATGTTCGGGCGCAACAACGTTCTAGAACTGCCCGAGATCATCGCCGCCGCGAAGACGGGCACCAGCAACGATTGGCGCGACTCCTGGGCGATGGGCTACACCAACGATGTGACCATTGGCGTCTGGGTGGGGAATAACGATGGCACGCCCATGGCCGAGGTAGCCGGGTCAAACGGGGCTGGTCTGATCTGGCGCGACCTCATGATCGCCTACAACCAGGGTCGTCCACCGCAACCCTTTGCCCGACCAGCAGGAATCGAGGAATCCTCCGTCTGCGCCGATACCGGCGGCAAAGCGGGCGAGGCGTGCCCGCGCCCGATCAGCGAACTGTTCGTAGCCGGCACCGCGCCCACCAAGGTTGATGTGGTCTACCAAAAGGTGCGCGTGGGCGGGGACGGCAATTGTCTGGCCCAACCCTACACCCCAGCGAGCCAGGTGCGCGAGGCGAGTTTCCCGGTTTACCCGGCAGAGTTCCGTGAGTGGGCCATGCGCAACGTGCCTCAGCCGCCCACGCAGCCCTGCCCGCCGCCGCAGGTGCTGGTTCAGGCCATGGCCATCCTCAACCCGCTGGGAGCCAGCGATGTGGTCAGCGGCACGCAAGTCTTTGTCAGCGGCACCGCTCGCGGCCCGTTCACGCTAGAATTCGGCCAAGGCGCGAACCCCGAGACCTGGCAGATCATCGGGCAGAACGTTGTATCGGTGGAGAACGGACTGCTGGGCGTCTGGCTGATTGCCGGACTGCCCCCCGGCGAGTACACCGTGCGTCTGCGCGTGATCACCGCTGACGGGATCAACGCCGCCGACCAGCGCAGCGTGAAAATTGACAAAACTACCGCCCCGTGAGTAGGGGCGGCTCGCGAGCCGCCCCTACAACAGAGCCGCCCCTACAACATCACCTCACCGCAGAACAAGCGGCAGGAAGATCTGGTACGGGCTGCTGCGCAGGCCGGTGATCTGCACCGGGCCAAACTCATTGCTGCCGCCGCCAATGTCTTGCTCGATCAGCCAGTAGTGGTAGCTCACCCCGGCATCCGCGCTCGGATCAAGGACGCTGTAGCTGGCTCCACTCGCGCCAGCACCGCGAGATACGATAAGCTGCGGCGTCACCAGCACTGCGTCGGAGCGGTTGCCGCTGCTGCTGCGATAGATCTGGAATCCTAGGCTGTTTAGCTCGCTGCCTGTCGTCCAGTTCAACCACACACCCTTGGTCTGTCGGTCGGCGCTGAATCTCGTGAGCGTCACCGCCGTCGGTGGCTTCTTTGTGGCCGCCACATTGTTCACCGGGGTCGGGTCGGCACCGTGGGTGCCGTCATCGCTGATTGATGCCGTGTTATCAATCTGGGTTAATCCTGTCGGGAACGGTTTGTCAACCCGGACAATAAAGGTGACGCTTCCGGTCGCATTCCCAACCAGGGTGCCAAGAGACAGCCTGCATGCCGTGCCAGCGGCTGCGTTATCGGGGCAACTCCAGCCAGATGTGCCGCCAGCAGCAACGAAGTGTGTCCCAACCGGCACTGTCTCGGCAATCACAACACCGCTCGCAGTGACTGCGCTACTGTTCAGGTAGGTTAGGGTGTAGGTAATAGGTTGCCCAGCCACAATCGTTGCGCTGCTGGCATCTTTTGTCAGGCGCAGATCTGGCCCCACAATCTGATCCATGTCGCTGTCGCTCACCGGCGTTTTTGTGTTGCCTGCGCTATCCTTGTAATTCAGCGTGACCGTGTTCACTACGGTGCTGCTCGTCCCCGTGTTCACTGTCACCGTCGTCTGCACCTGCCCGCTGGCACCCGGCACGACGGTATGGCTCAGGGTGTACGTCACGACCCCGCCCGCCTGACTACAGCTCCCGTCAGCGACGGGAATGCTACAGCTCACGTAGGTTGTGTTCGTCGGCAGTGTGTCCTGCAACACCACAGTCACCGCAGGGCCAGCACTTGGCCCGCTGGCCGTGTTTGTGTAGGTGATAGTGTAGGTCAGACTGTTGCCGGTGGCGGTGAGGGTCTTGCCATCCGTCTTCGTCACCGTCATCACCGGAGATTGCACCGTATCCATGTCGCTGACGCTCACCGGCGTCTTCGCATTGCCTGCGGTGTCCTTGTAGGTTAGCGTGACATTATTCACCACCGAATCGCCGCTGGCCACACCCGCATTCACCGTCACCGTCACCTGTACCTGGCCGCTGGCACCCGGCGCGACGTTTCCGGCTGGGGAGAAGGAAATCCCCCCGCCGGTTGGGCCACAGGTACCCGTGGCGGGAGCGACAAACGTGCAGCTATTTGCCACATAGGACGTGTTCGGCGGTAGCGTATCCTGCAACACCACAGTCGCCGCAGGGCCAGCGCTCGGCCCGCTGGCCGTGTTTGTATACGTGATTGTGTAGGTCAGGCTCTCGTTGGGGGCGGTGAGCAATTTGCCATCAGTCTTCGTCACCGTCATCACTGGGGATTGCACGGTATCTATGTCGCTGGCGCTGACCTGCGTCTTCGCATTGCCTGCGGTATCCTTATAGTTCAGCGTGACATTATTTACGACCGTATCGCCGCTGGCCACGCCCGTGTTCACCGTCACCGTCACCTGCACCTGGCCGCTAGCACCCGGCGCGACATTTCCGGTTGGGGCGAATGTGATCACTCCGCCTGCCTGACTACAGGTACCCGTGGTAGGTGCGACGAACACGCAGCCTCCGTAGGATGTGTTCGTCGGCAGGGTGTCCTGCAACACCACATTCGCCGCAGGGCCAGCGCTCGGCCCGCTGGCCGTGTTCGTATACGTGATTGTGTAGGTCAGGCTCTCGTTGGGGGCGGTGAGCAATTTGCCATCCGTCTTCGTCACCGTCATCACCGGAGATTGCACGGTATCCATGTCGCTGACGCTCACCGGCGTCTTCGCACTGCCTGCGGTGTCCTTATAGGTCAGCGTGACATTATTCACGACCAAATCGCCGCTGGCCACGCCTGCGTTCACCGTCACCGTCACCTGTACCTGGCCGCTGGCACCCGGCGCGACATTTCCGGTTGGGGCGAATGTGATCACTCCGCCTGCCTGACTACAGGTACCTGTGGTAGGTGCGACGAGCGCGCAACTTCCGTAGGTTGTGTTTGTCGGCAGGGTGTCCTGCAACACGACATTCGCGGCAGGGCCAGCGCTCGGCCCGCTGGCCGTGTTCGTGTAGGTGATTGTGTAGGTCAGGCTCTCGTTGGGGGCGGTGAGCAATTTGCCATCCGTCTTCGTCACCGTCATCACCGGGATCAACTGAACCGTGTCCATATCGCTGGCGCTCTGCTGCGGACGCAGGCGACTCAAGGTATCTTGGTAGTCCAAAGTGACATTGTTGATCACCGAATCGCCGCTGGCCAGTCCGGTATTCACTGTCACCGTGACCTGCACCTGCCCGCTGGCACCCGCCACGACGTTTCCGGCTAGGTTGAATGTGACAACCCCGCCTGCCTGACTACACGTACCCGTGGCGAGCAAAACGAACGCGCAGCTATTCGGCACGTAGGATGTGTTCGTCGGTAGCGTATCCTTCAATACTATATTCGACGCCACACTGGCGGACGTATTTGTATAAGTTATCGTATACGTCAGGTTGTTGCCGGGAGTGGTGACAGTGAGGCCATCCGTCTTGGATACCGTCATCGTTGGCAGTGCCGGGGCTATCTGCACCGTGTCCGTATCACTGGCACTCTGTTGGAGATACGCATTACCGAGACTATCCTTGTAATCCAGGGTGACATTATTGGCGACCGTATTCCCGTTGGCCACGCCCGCGTTCACCTGTACCGTCACCTGCACACTGCCGGTGGCACCGGGCGTAACGTGGTGCGACAAGGTATAGGTGACGACTCCTCCCGCTTGGCTACATGTGCCATCCGCAGCGGGGATGCTACAGCTCACATAGGTTGTATTCGTCGGGATCGTATCCTTGATCACAACTTGGTTGGCGCTCCCAGCAGTGGATCCGCTGGAGGTATTCACGTAATTAATTGTGTAGGTCAGTTTATCGCCGGGGGCAACGACGGTGAGTCCATCACTCTTCGCCACCGTCATCGCGGGGGTTGGCGGCTGCACGAAATAGGCGGTGGAGGGGGTCTGTCCCTCCTGGATATATTGGTTATTACCTTCAGCACAGGTGACGATTTTCCACCAACCGGTCGCAGGGTTGGTGATCACATCGCCATTGCCACGACTCAGGGTAGCCACGCCATTCCACGCCGATGAATCAGAACTGACACCGACGGTTCCGCCTATTAGCCCTGTCGGATCATAAGCATCGGCGGGTGCATAGTAGCGTATATGACTAAGGGGGTACAAACTGATATCTATATCGAAGTTCTGGAAGGCAACCGATGTTTGTCCAGGCGCAACATACTCGTAGAGGGTGAGGCAATCAACAGCTCCGGCAGCGGCGTTGTTCTGGTAGGAGCCAGTCCGTACACCGATCAGAATCTCGTCATCGGTGCCCACCACGCCGTCGGGGTTATCGTAGTTTGTCGGCGGGGTGTTAGTTGGATCGTTGTCATTATCCGTACCAACCTGTACGCGCCAGGCGTTCTCATCATCGCCCTGAGTCTCGGCGCGCAAAACGTAAGTGCCAGGGGTGACGGGGGCGGGCAGGGTGGCGAAGCGGCGCCACGTCTCCGCATTACCCGTAGCCACCGGATTATAGGTGAACGCCTTGATCGTGCCAGTCGCACCGGGACCTGGCTGGTTGGGTAGGGTGATAGCCGTTCCTGGGCCATACAGTTCAAAAGTGGTTTTATTGGCATTCGCAAGCACATTCGGAGGGCCGGGACGAATCTCATCACTGACAGAGTCTACTACCATTTCAGGGCTAAACAGATCGACATACACCGGGGCAGTGGTTGGCCAGTTACGAGGGATGGTGATCTCGTAGTAGTGGTAGCCGACAACTGCACCATTGCCGTTACTCGTATACCAGTCGCCCTGTCCAATCGGGCTTGTCGGGCCATTTGTCTGGAGGTAGGTTCCAATCGTAGCGGGAGGAACCTCAATCGCAGCAGCACCACCCGGCGTGAGGGCGATCAGCAACACGACAAGCGTAAAAAAAGAGCAGACTCGGCCTAGAACTGGGGTGTACGTACGCATACGATATCGTCTCCATGTGACGAGAACTCGAAGCTGGCACCCAGGCCGAGGCCACCTGGTATGTATGCATGCGATGATGGGATACCAACAGAACTAATACGGTTCGACAACAATAACATACTATTTGTAGTACGCAAGCCTGAAAACGATAAGAGTACATAGACAAGGTTTCAGGCTCAGCGGGCTAGGCGTGAGCCGGGGACAAGGTCGAAATGAAAGTGTTCAGCGGGATTGACACTCCATCCGTGTCGGTGGTAACTGCCGGTCGCCGGATCAATCCCATAGGCACCATCAAATGCGCCGCGTGCTGTGGCCAGCAGGGCATCGGCCAGTACGTCAACCTCGGAGGTTGTGTTATAGATGCCAAATGAGGCTCGCACGAGTCCGGCTGTGCCATGAGTACAGCCGACATGTGGGGTATTAAGTAGGCGGCGGAGGTACGGCTGGGCACAGAAGCTGCCGCTGCGCACCGCAATGCCGTACTCGCAGCTAAGGATGGTCGCCACAAGATGCGGGGAGTGGGTGCTGAGGCTAAAGGGTAGCACGCCTAGTCGCGTATGGGCCAACTCGGGGCGGTCGTCGCCGTAGAGGCGTAGCCCAGGGACAGCGCACAGACGATTGATGGCGTAAGCCGTAATCTCGGCTTCGTGGGCGGCAATGGTAGGCACGCCAATCTCATCAATGACCGCAAGGGCAGCGGCTAGGGCCACAGCCCCGACCACATTGGGTGTACCGGCCTCATCGCGAGCTGGACCGTCGGCCCAATCAACAATCCGTGGCGTGACCCGGCGCACACTCCCGCCGCCGACGAGCATCGGCGCGCCGAGAGCAAATGTGTCAGCCCGACCAATCAGGGCGCCGCTGCCGTAGGGTGCGTAGAGCTTGTGCCCTGAGATCGCCACATAATCGAGGTGCGCCGGGTCGTCTAGGTTTCCCATATCAATTACGCGGTGCGCAGCGAGCTGTGCGGCGTCCACCACAATCTCGGCTCCGGCGGCGTGGGCCAACTCGGCCAGATGATGGATGTTCGGGATGTAGCCGGTGACGTTGCTTCCCCCGCTGACGGCCACCACGCGCACGCGCCCAGCGTGCTGGCGCAGCAGCATGGACAGATGATCCTCGTCTAATGTACCCGAAGCGTTGGCGCAGGCGTAAAATACGGGGGCCACGCCACGCCAGGGTAAGTCGTTGGAATGGTGTTCGATCTCGGTACTGATGATGACTTGGCCGGGTCGTAGGTTGATCCGCCGAGCCAGGAGGTTCAGCGCCTCGGTTGTGTTGCGGGTGAAGATCACTTGGTGCTGATCGGGACGGGCACCCACAAAGCGTCCCACAATCGCACGGGCATCCTCGTAGGCGGCAGTAGACACCTGCGACTTCATGCCTGCGCCACGATGGATGCTGCTGTACCAGTTAAGGAAGCGATCAACAACCGCCTGGGCCGGGCGCAGGGCCGGCGTGCTGGCAGCATTATCGAGATTCACGGCCCACCCACTGCCGATACTATGGCGGATGATCGGTGTGTCAATCCCGATAATGTGCTGGCGGACATCAGACAGGGGGTAGCGAGTAGTCTGCATGACGGGCGCTCCTTCTCTGGGCACTCATTCTGCCCTGCGCCGAGTGATGCGGTGCTTGACAGTTCGTAAAGATAGTGTATAATAGACATTAATCAAGGGCGCACCGCCCTTCTTCTCTCGACTACAATATAGTGTCTAACTGACACTGAAAGGCTAAATACGATGGAACTGCTTATCATCATCGTCATTGCCGTCCTCTTCGGCACCGTGGCCCTGAGCAGCGCTGCCCAAGGCACGCCCCAGCCACCGCAGGTTGTCTACATCCGCGTTGAGCAACTCGACGCCTTGCGCTCCCCACATGGCGAGGGCGGTGCGGCAATCATCCTGCTCTGCATTGTGGTCGTTGCGGCAATCTACCTGCTCTAGCAAGGGTGAGAGGGTACGCTATCTCTCGGCGCTGCCACGACCTGTAGAGTGTATGCGGGTGAAAAGGCACTGATGTACCCCTCGTTGTTGAAAACCAATACTTGACAAATTGCGTTATTATATCTATACTTTTCTTAGCAATTATCAGCCTCGTTGGCTGCGCGTGAGGCGTTCGCACTTTCGCGCCCATCATGCGTCCCATTCCTGCTTCTTGAGTGCAACCGAAGACCTGCTCTGAGGGCGTAGCTCCTCCTCTTTGGGGAGGGGCCGTCTTGTGTCTCTTACAGCTAAGCTAGGAGCACAGAACCGATGCTCAAGCGAACGAAAACACTCTGGGGAGTATCCGATTCGCCGGAACTGGATCGTGAGTCGGATATCGAGCGGCTGGTTGAAAGTGATGATAGTACCAGCGACACGATTGAGAATACGCGGCATGCCGAGCCTACACCGGATGCTGTGCAGCACTATCTTCAGGAGATCGGGAGGGTCTCCCTGCTCACCGCGAGCGAGGAAGTTCGTCTCTCTGAGCGGATCGAGTGTGGCGACGCCGCTGAAGAACGGCTGCTGTCATCTGAGGTATTGAACGTATCGCTGCGCCGAGCCCTTGAGCGCGATGTGGATAGCGGTAATGATGCACGTCGGCACTTAATTCAGGCAAACCTGCGCTTGGTAGTGAGTATCGCCAAAAAGTATGTTGGTCGTGGGCTCTCCCTGCTGGATCTGATCCAGGAGGGCAACATTGGCCTGATGCGCGCCGTTGAGAAGTTTGATCACCGCAAGGGCAACCGCTTTAGTACCTACGCCACGTGGTGGATCCGACAGGCTGTCACGCGCTCCATCGCTGAGCAGGGCCGGACGATCCGTCTGCCCGTGCATATGAGCGAGTCGGTCAGCCAGGTGAAGCGCACATCCGAAAGGCTCTCGCAGTCGCTGGAGCGCCAGCCAACCGCCGAAGAAATCTCCATTGCTCTCGGCCAACCTGTTGATCGTATCGAACGTGTGCTTGAGGCGGCCCGCCGCCCGGTCTCGCTTGAGACGCCGGTGGGGGATGAGGGCGAACATACGCTGGGCGACTTCCTGCCCGACGACGACCTGCCGACGCCCGGCGACTTTGCCTCGGCCCAGTTGCTTCGCCGCGACCTTTCTGCGGCACTGGATCATCTCAGTGAGCGCGAGCGTCGCATCATAGACTTGCGCTACGGCTTGGTGGACGGTCGGCGGCGTACCTTGGAGGAGGTTGGTCGCGCTCTTGGGATGACTCGTGAGCGTGCCCGTCAGATCGAGGCCGAGGCTCTGCGCCGCTTGCGTAGCCCCGATGTCGGCCAGCACCTGCGCGACTACCTGGAATGACCAGATGACGGGCACTGCTTGTCCATCAGAGAGAGCAAAAGGGGAGAGGCGCTGTAGCGCCTCTCCCCTTTTTTGTTCTCTCACTGTTTAGTAGCGTGGGCGCGAGCCAGAGCCACCGCCACGCATCTGGTCGAAGCAGTCACTACAATAGACAGGCTTGGTGCCGCGAGGGACAAAAGGCACCGTCGTCTCCTGGCCACAATTGGCGCAGGTGACCTTGTACGACACACGCTCACGTGGGGCTGCTGAGGCCCCTGCCCCGTAGGACGAGGAGGACGAAGATCGCGGCGGGCGATCCTCACGGGAGCCGCCACCCGAGCTCATCTGCGACTTGCGGTTCTGTCGGCACGACGGGCAGCGCGTCGGTTCATTCACAAAGCCCTTCGATGCATAGAACTCTTGCTCACCGGCGGTAAATACAAAGTCCATCCCACAATCCCGACAGGTTAGGGTCTTGTCCGCGAAGCTCATGGCTCGCCACTCCTTGAAATGGGTCTAACACCGAGGTTGGTCCGCGCCTGGGTAGCGAGCAGGTTCGCCGATCCCGTCCCGACAGGGGATCGTAGGAGCCGAGTGTGCCGTTTCGCGTATGCCAAAGCCGTCCCAGATATTCCCATATTATACTCCTTTTTTACTTATCTGCAATAGGAATTTCTTGGCATTCCCACGCCTATTATGATGAATCACCGATATCATAGGCGAGAGGTGAGCGAAGAACCGAGAGATGCTATAATGCTTGCGTCTCCCCTAGGTACTACCTCAAGGCGTTATACATCACATATAAGCCGGTAGACCGCCCTATGTCGCCTTCAGGAGCGTTGCCGTGTCTGCTCCGTCACAGCCCCTGACCGAGAAACTCAATCTGTGTCTAAGCGCACTGTGTGCCCAACCCACCGGAACCGGCCTCCCTTCCGACCTCCGGTCGGGTGCGGAGGCCGTTGCCGCACAGTTGCGCGGAATCGGGATGCATGTGCGGATTCTTCCGACTGCTGGAGCGCCCGTGGTGCTGGGTCACATTGCTGGGCGGGTGGATCGCACGTTGTTGCTCTACCATCACTACGACACCGCATCGCCCGGCCCCTGGCGCGAGTGGTCGCATGAGCCGCTCCAGCTTGCTGAGCGATCAGGCATTCTCTATGCCCGTGGCGTTGTGTCTGGTAAAGGCCCCTTGGCCGCGCATATTCAGGCAATCCGTAGCATTCTTCAGGCGGAAGGCACTCTCCCGTGCGGCGTGACGATCATTGCCGAGGGACATGGCATGAGTGGGAGTCCGCACTTGGCCGATGCGCTGTCCGCCTACGCCGATATTATTCGTGCAGATGCGTGCCTAGCCAGTCAGGGCGAGCGTGATATTCACGGGAGGCCATTGTGCTACAGCGGTACCAAGGGCCACCTTCAGGTACGGCTGCACGCCCGCAACGGCACGTACCCTCTGCCCGCCAGCCTGGCCCCAAGCTTGCGCAACCCGCTCTGGAGGCTTACCTGGGCGCTTACCTGTATCAAGGGCGACGATGAGGATATTAAGATCGAGGGCTTTTACGATAGTGTGGAAGGGCCGACCCGTGCCGAGAACGACCTGCTGCGTCAAATTGAGATTGACGAGGCTGCACGCCTACGAGCCTGGCAGCGCAAGGATTTTCTCTTCGGTATGAGCGGCCACGCCCTGGTGCGTGCCGAGGGCACGCTGCCCACCTGCAATTTGAGTATGATCACTTGCGATCCCGCCGGCGACGCCGCACGCATCCCAGCATCGGCGGAGGCTACCCTCGATTTTCAGTTGGTACCCAATCAGCAGCCCGATGCGACTCTTGCACAGCTTCAGGCGCATCTTGCCGAGCGCGGATTTGCCGACATCGCGGTCGAACGCCTGCCCGGCGGCTATCCGCCGGCCTATACGGCCCACGACGCGCCGTTTATTAGTCTGGTTGCTGCAGCCGGCACAGCGGTTTACGGTGTTCCCCTGAGTACGGTTCCTGCTGGCCCAATTGCCCTGCCCCTCCAGATGTTTATCGAGCGCCTTGGCTTGAGTGCTGCCACGGTTGGGCTTACCCGGCCCGACAGCGCCATCCACGGTCCCGATGAACGCATCCCTATTGGAGATCTCTCCCATCACGCCCAGTTTCTCGGCGAGATTCTTACCGCGTTTGCTAGCTGATTTGACGCACCCCAATGCACATGGTACTATGTCGTGGTTAGCCGGGGTAGCTCAGCGGTAGAGCAAACGGCTCATAATCGTTAGGTCGCGGGTTCGAATCCCGCCTTCGGCACCATCGAACAACTGATGCGTGACACGTGATGCGAAACGCCTCATGTGTCACGCATCACGTCATGTTATGGACGATTCTCTGCTCACTCGCGTCCATCGCTTTCTGACAACCCAGGGGCTGTTTCGCCCCGATGCACTCCTTGTCGTTGCCGTCTCTGGTGGCCCCGACTCGCTCTGCCTCCTGCACATGCTGGCATCACTCGCTCGATCCAGCGGCCCGCAGCTTCATGTGGCCCACCTCGATCACGGCTTCCGTGGCGCGCAGTCGGCTGCCGAGGCCCGCGCCGTGGCCGATACCGCCACCGCATGGGCTATGCCCGCTACTCTCGCCTACGCTGATGTACCTGCCCTGGCCCGCGCCTCCGGCGAGGGCAGTCAGGCCGCCGCTCGTCGCGCCCGCTACGCCTTTTTTTCAGAAGTTGCCCGCGCCGTGGCCGCCCATGCTGTGGCCGTGGCTCACACCGCCGATGATCAGGCCGAGACGGTGTTGCTCCACGCTCTGCGCGGGGCCGGCCCCGCCGGGCTGCGTGGCATGCGCCCGGTTGTGGCCTGGGATGAGTGGGCTTTTCAGGAGGTAGGAGGCAGGAGGCAGGAGGCAGGAGGCGGGGGGCGGGGGGAGCGTCTCCTGTCTCCTGCCTCCTGCCTCCTGCCTCCTCTGATCCGCCCTTTGCTGGAGACCACCCGCGCCGAGATTATGGCCTACTGCGCACAAAATCATCTGGATCCCGCAGAAGATCCCAGCAATAGCTCGCCGCGCTATGCCCGCAGTCGGGTGCGCCACCAGTTGCTCCCGGCCCTGGCCACGCATAATCCACAGGTGGTGGCGGCTCTTGGGCGCACCGCCCAGATCTGCGCCGATGACTATGCCTTTATGCAGGTGGCCCTCGATGCCGTTTGGCCAGCCCTGGTTATCGAGGTGTCCGGCGGGCTGGAGTTGGGCCTGGAGGCATGGCAGAGTCTGCACCCCGCCCTGCGCCGCTACGCCCTGCGCCGCGCCGCTGCGCATCTCGGCACCGCTGAATTGAGCTTCGCCCAGGTTGAGGCGGGCCGCACTGCGATTGACTCTCGGCGCAAAGGTCGGGGCTCCCTCGCCCACGGGCTGCTGCTTGATGTCGGTTCTACACACGCTTCCATCAGAACCCTCGGTGCGCCTGAGTCAACCGAGTCTCCCCAACTCGCTACCGACACGCTGCTTATCACCACGCCGGGGCGAACCCCCCTCGGCGGTGGCTGGGTCTGCATTGTCCAGCGCGAGCCGCCTGCCGAAACCTCGCCCTGGTGGGTTGCCATCCCCGCCGAACTGGCGAGTCGTCTGGCTCTGCGCGTCCGCCGCCCCGGCGACCGCTTTCGACCCGCTGGCGGGCGTGGCGGACGGCGGCTCCAAGATTTTTTTGTCGATCGAAAATTCCCCCAACGCCTGCGCGACGCCTGGCCTATTCTGGTTGCCGACGAGGAAATCCTCTGGGTGGCGGGCCTGCGCGCCGCCGAGCGGGCATGTATATCAGGGACGGGAGATGATGTATTCTGGATTGGGATTGGCAGAGAAGAGGAACAGCAAGACCATGCACACTGATATTGACAAAGTGCTGATCGCCGAGGAGCAGATCCAGACGCGGGTGCGCGAACTGGGCGCACAAATCTCCGCTGACTATAGGGACGAGTGTAACCTGCTGCTGGTGGGCGTGCTGAAGGGCTGCACGATGTTTATGATGGATCTGGTACGGGAAATTAATGTCCCTGTCACCTTCGATTTCATCGCTGTGGCCAGCTACGGCCAGAGTACCGAGTCCAGCGGTGCGGTACGTATGCTCAAAGATCTCGACGCCGACCTCGCCGGGCGCAATGTGCTGATTGTCGAGGATATTATTGACAGCGGGTTGACCCTAGCCTACCTACGTGGCCAGTTGTTAGGCCGTGGCCCGGCCAGCCTGCGCATCTGTACGCTGCTCAACAAGCCCGAGCGCCGTGCCACCGATGTGCCGGTAGATTACCTGGGCTTCGATATTCCTAACGAGTTTGTGGTGGGCTACGGTCTCGACTATGCCGAGCGCTACCGCAATCTGCCCTATATTGGTGTACTCAAGCCCGAGGTGTATGGAGGTTAGTATGGGATCGCAGATTGCAGATGGGGGAAATCAGATCTCTTTGATTATCCCATTGCGAATGATCTGTCATGCTGAACGATTGGTGCGACGTATAACCCTCAATGATGTATACTGCATGTTACAGGGAACCGCTGCTCACAGAGTCTACACCCCAGTGGATCACGTTGAGCTTGGTAAAGGGCATGGGAGATTGTATGCCAAAACTCACCGAGTTTAAAGTAAGTCTGAATCTACCGTATATCGGCGGCATAGAGGGCACTTGGCAGCCAGATAGAAATGAAAAAGAGGCAGCCTGGGAGATGTACGTCGAGCTTGTTACTCGTGTTGCCATTGTCGAACTTCAACCCCAGGAAGGTTCGTTGCGTGAGGCACTATCATCGCTCTACTCCATCTTTGACTCGACCCGCAAGATTTTGCGTGAACACGGCCCAGGCATCGCGCAGCCAAAGGGTGAGGGAAAGCTCTCGTTTGGCTACCTGGCTGTCGCTATTCTGAACACCGTTTTACGCCCTCTGTTGGCAAAATGGCATCCTCTCCTCCGGGATTACGAACATAGCCGCCCCGAGACCATTTCATTGATCGCGCATGAACGTGCATGGCAATTCTACGATGAAATACGTGGAGAATTGGCGGAATTACGCAAACCACTTACCGAGTATGCCAACCTGCTGGCAGATGTTGCGGGCATACCTTCACTCATTATCGATCGCCCATCGAGTGCTGAGTAGAATACAGCACGCCTACCTCTCTGTATCCTAAAACACCCTCACCGCTCGCGGTGGGGGTGTTTTAAACGTATTCCGCGAAGCGCAGAGCTGGGCTACGCGCTATTGGGCGAGACTTCTCTGCATAGCCTCAAACGCGATGAGCAGGTTGGCCTGGGTCCACAGTAGCGGAGTGACATCATTTGGCACGTAGCGGTCTCGCTTCAGATAGTAGAGTTCAGGGCAAAGGAACTCGTGAAAACCACTGTCCGATCCAGTTAATTGCGACAAGGCCCTATTGAAGTATACCCGCTGCTGTTGGGCATCCGCCGGATCACCAGAAACTAGATAGCGTCGGCCATAGATGGTTGACATAACTGGATCGAAGACGCACCACTGCGCTTCCTCTCCCGGTTTCACAAGCGCGTCCCGTGCAGACATATCCTCGCTGACGTTGCTGGTTCGTTCATTTTCGTTCATTAATTCGTCGTAATTTGCGCACCAGAAGGAATCGCTGAGATAGCGACGAATTCCATACTCACCGCGCAGATGTGTCTCGACATGAGCAAGAATAGCGTTTTGCTGGTCTGGGCTTACCACATCCAATGGATAGATAAGGAACAGCAACGCAGCGTCATAGGCTCGATAGTCGGTCGGATCAATACACTCCGCCGGAAGGATAGTGTCCAATGCCTGTTCGCCTGCGCCGATTAGCGTGTCCAGCAGCGCGCCGCTTACCGGCTCGCCATCAATCGCAAGCGTCTCGATACCACGGGTAGCGAGCAACGTGCGCAGAGCGCGGAGTCCTGCGACGACGACACCAATGCTCGATGCCTCGACTTTGCGTTTCTCCTCCCAATGTCCACTATCCTTGTCCTGCCAGTAGCGGATTGCTCGGAAATAGAGAGGGAATCGGCCAAGAAGCTCAAGATCACCAGAAGACAGAGCGAGTTCGTCATCTGCTGCCATACGACAGGCAAGCCAGAGCACGTAGCCGAGTGCGTCGTTTTGTGCGTGAGACCAATCGTCATTCACTTCCCGCAAGGCTTTGCCATCAAAGCGGATGTGCGGGCGGTTCATTGGAACCTCGGGATCGGCCTCACCCCGAATAATCGCGTCAAATCGATGGCGATACAGGTGAAAATAATCAAGCGTACTCCGAACGGCCCTCACAGCCATCTCCGGCTGGCCCGTGATATAGAGGCCATGCGCGACATGCATATTGTCGCGTACCCAAACTTTGTCGTAGCCACTGTACTCGCCGCGTGCGCTTAAATGCGCGGCGGGAAATAATCCCGTTGGTAATGCAAAAAAATGAAAGGTACCCTGACTGTTAAGAAACTGCTGGATACCGGCAATATCATCGGCTGTGTAGTGATCACGAATAAATGGGTGCATCCACGTCTCCTGCCAATGTGAGCGCTGTCACGTTACACGTTATCAGTGGAATGAAATCCGCTAATCAGGTATAGAGATCTTGGAAGAAGTTTTCAACTTCTTTCTGCTTATTCTTGAGGTTTCCCTTGTCTGCAACCTCGGATGCCTCAGTTGCATACGCTGTCGCAGCCGTAGAATCTCCTCGTACCTTTTCAATCTTCGCCAGTTCCATCAAAACGTGAAATTGATTCTTGCGATCACGCAGCTCCTCAAAAAGCTCCTCCGCCCGTTTGAAGTCTTTTATGGCACCATCATGATCGGGGGAGGGTTTATTGGCCAGGACACGAGCCCGCCCAAGGAGGGCAAGACCCAATTCAAAGGTATTGGAGACATTCTCGAAAATAGTGATGGCGGTACTGAAATCTCGCTCCGCTAACGGCCATATCAACTGCTCAAGGCGCAACTGACCCCGGCGTGAATGCGTTTGGCCCACTCGTTCGTCGCCCGGCCTGTTGATAGCACTGCTATCGTTAAACGCCTTCAATGCTTTCTCGAAATGAAGCTTTTTCTCCGGGCGATCGATGGCTCGCTGACCAAGCATGGTGAAACAATACCCAAGATTGCTTAACGTCTGGCTGCGCTCGATTTCAATCTCGGTTCGCATAGCATCGTTATCAGCGATCCCCGCTGCTTCTCCACAAATCCGCTCGGCGGCTTCGAACGCTTTTGTGGCATCAACAAGCCGCTTATCGCCTAGTTCGTCACCCAATAAGTTAATGGCCCCGCACGTATTCCATGACTGGGCAAGGCGGAACAGTAATTCAGTTCGTTCACCCGGCGAATCGGCTTTAGCGATCAGTTCCTGCTGTAGCTTAATGCTTTCTTGGATACGGGTATGAGCTTCGACAAATTCGCCTTTGAACTGAAGACAGACCGCCATATCGTTGAGCGTTTTGGCACCACCGGCGTCATCCGTATCGCGGAGTGAAAGCGCTTTTTTGTAAAGCGTCAGGCAATCTTCAAATCTGCCACGGCGGATCATGAATTGCAGAATACTATCGGCGAGCCGACATACCGTCGCTTTATCTCCGATCCGTTCAGCGACACCGACGCAGAATTTCAAGTTTTCCCATTCCGCCCTGAACCAATCGACGGTTTCCTCAAGGATTTCTCGATTGCTCATCAGCGATTGCTCAATGCGGGTTGCCTGGGCTGTCGCCACGCGCGCAAACGCCACCGCAACCTCGCCGTCCACGTCGCTGGTGGGGCGGGCGAGCTTGGTCTCCGCAAAGGTACGCACCGAAGGATCTATCAGATAACGCTGATGGCCCAGATCCCACAGAAACTGCTTCTTAATGGCAGGGCCAAGGATCTCAGCTTTAAGTCCTGTGATTTCCTGAACTAACTCCCGGCTGAGCCCATCCGGTAAGCGACATAACTTAAGAAACGCGGTACGGTGTTCTGCTTCAAGACCGGAAAATAAGGGCTCTAACTGGTTCTTCCAGATCGTGAGTGTATCGGTGTCGTGGTTGAATCGAGCAAGGGCAAGAATGTCATCCAGCAAAAAGCCCTGACCGCATTTGTTCGCATAGACTTCGATAAGCAGCGGGTTATTCTGCGTTTCGCGGCAGATTTCCCGAACACGACCGAATTGCGCATGCGTGGAAAACGGTTTTTCGATACGAAGCGCTTCCGACGCCACTGTGGTAAACAAGGCTTCAGCATTTGCATCATCCAGACCCCTCAAATGGATATTCGGCGCACCCTCGGGACGGGAAAATGGCGCGGTGACATCGATAACGACTGACGGCGATGGGATCTTTTTCGCCCAACGCTCAAAGAAGCCTGCTCTGGGGTCTTCGGTATTTGCCAGCACAATCAGACAGCGCTTTTTCGAGAACTCGTCATCGAGCATTTGTTGGCAACGGAACGGGTCGTCCGGTGCACGGGATTTGAGGTACACGTCGCCTACAGCAGTGATCAGCGCTCGTTCGTCGTTGATTTTTTGGCAATCAATCCACACGGCACCACCGGGCAAATCTCCGTTATCCAAAAGTTCGTGCGCCGCCTGCTTCGCGAGCGTGCGGCGACCAGTTCGTGGGTCGCCGGTGATCGAGATCAAGCCTTGTCCGGCGAGGATATGCTGCTTCAGTTGTTCTTTTTCTTCTTTGTAACCCACAAACCATTTAGGCTTTTCCGGCAGATTTGAAACCGGTATGGGAGGCGGAGGAAGGGGCTTCTGAGCCTCCTTGACGGCAATGATAGCCTCCACAATAGCTTGCCTTAACTTATCCCGATATTCCTCCAGATCATCCGAGTCATAAAGATAGTCATCGCTATTAAAGTACTGATACTTTGCTAGTACACTTTCTTTTAGAGCGTTCTCGCACCCAATGATACGTATCGTGATGACTTTTATAGTATTCTTTGCTAATTTTGTCGCAATCCTCGGCAATTCGTGATTGGTAATATAATTCGACTGAAAGAAATGAGGTGAGGCCAGACAAATAGCAACTTCAGAACTGGAAATCGCGGCTTCGATGCGAGAATCGAATTCTTGCGCGGTCTCTATATCGCTTTCATCAATGAAGTAGTTGTATCCCTTAAGACTGTTTAGGATGTCCCGCAGCTTTGGCAGCCAATTCTTGTTTCTGCGAGAGTAACAGATGAAGATATCGTATTTGACTGGTGTAGACATGTGGTATTTCCTTCATCGCTGGGATGCTTCGCTGCGCTCCTGATGACATCCCCGATGTCACCTTGGCGCCACTGGCCCGCCGGCGATTGGATACTCAGTGTGACATAATGCTATAGCAATCCTAAACTGGTTATGAAAAGGAGTCGAGCCTTTAGGCGGCCTTATCCGGCTAAAGCCTCGACTCCACGCACCAACCCCAAGAGGATTGCTATATACATTTTTTGCAGATTGCAGAGTGTACTCATCTGCAATCTGCAATCTACAATCTGCAATCAGATCACGGTACCAGCGACTCGAGTACGATCTCGGC
>JBAXMH010000033.1:0-26225 GCA_037134395.1 Chloroflexales bacterium | reverse complement strand
CCGACGCTGGCGTGAGCGCGTGGCTCCCGACGATTGGGTGTTGATTGCTGGCGATGTTTCCTGGGCGATGAAGTTTTCGGACGCCCTGGTGGATTTGCGCTGGATTGATGCTCTCCCCGGCCGCAAGGTGATGATTCGTGGCAACCACGATTACTGGTGTTCGCGCCGGGTCAATCCCATCCGTCCTCACTTGCCTCCCTCGATCAGCCTGCTTAGCGCCGACGCCCTGGACATTGGTGAGGCGGTGGTCTGTGGCACGCGCTGCTGGATCACGCCCGATACCCCCGGCTACGCGGTATCCACCGATGAGCAGATCTATCAGCGCGAGCTGAACATGCTCGACCGTGCCCTGGCTCACGCCGGGCAACTAGCTGCCGGCAGGCTCCCGATCATCGTGATGATCCACTACCCGCCCTTCCTCAACCGCCAGCCCAGCGAGTTCGCCCGCCACATTGCCGCCGCTGGCGCACGGGCATGTATCTACGGCCATCTCCATCGCCGTCAGGATCATGACCACGCCGTCAACGAGACCGTTGATGGCGTTTCTTATCAGCTCACCGCTTGCGATTTTCTCGATTTTGGGCCGGTGGGGGTGCGCGGCCTGTAGGAAAAGAAGAGGGACGGCGGGAGGAATTCGCCCTCCCGCCGTCCCTCTTTTTGATGCCATATCAACAAACATACGTTCGTAATTTCCTTGCGGAAACACCCTGAGTAAGGTATAATATAGAGAGCATTTAACGCTTTACGAAGCGGAATAACAGGGTGACGTAGGGGCGCATCGCGATGCGCCCCTACGTGACGCTTTCTCTGCGAAACCAGGAGACGTGGTATGGAAATTGGAATTGTCAGGCCGGTCAGCATCACCACCGAGATGCGTACCGCCTACCTCAGTTATGCGATGAGCGTGATCGTCTCACGCGCCCTCCCCGATGCCCGCGACGGCCTAAAACCGGTGCAGCGGCGCATCCTCTACGGCATGTGGGATATGGGATTCCGCGCTAACACCGCCTACAAGAAGAGCGCCCGCATCGTCGGCGATGTGCTGGGCAAGATGCACCCCCACGGCGACCAGTCGGTGTACGACGCCCTGGCCCGCCTGGCTCAGCCCTGGAACATGCGCTACCCGCTGATTGACGGGCAAGGAAATTTTGGCAGCGTGGATGGCGATCCGCCGGCTGCCATGCGATATACTGAAGCAAGATTATCAACAATAGCGGAAGAATTGCTTTTTGACATCGAAAAGAACACCGTAGACTTCCGTGATAACTTCGACGGCTCCTACCGCGAGCCGTCGGTGCTGCCCGGTATGCTGCCCAACCTGCTGCTCAACGGTGCCGCCGGTATCGCGGTTGGTATGGCCACCAATATTCCGCCGCACAACCTCGGTGAACTGTGCGATGCGATCATTCATCTGATTGACAACCCAGAGGTCACGGTTGAGGAGTTGAACACGATCATTCCTGGCCCCGATTTTCCCACCGCTGGGAACATCCTGGGCACCGACGGCATTGTGGCCGCCTACGGCACCGGGCGCGGCCAGATCACCCTGCGCGCCAAGGCCCATATTGAGGAGGCCAATCGGGGAGCCTTCAATATTGTTGTCACCGAACTACCCTATCAGGTCAATAAGGCCCGCCTCCAGGAGCGCATGGCCGAACTGGCCAAAGATAAGAAGATCGAAGGCATCCGCGATGTGCGCGATGAGTCCGACCGCGCCGGGATGCGTCTGGTGATCCTGCTCAAGCAGGACGCGCAGCCTAAGAAGGTGCTCAACGCCCTCTACAAGCACACCCAGATGCAGACCACCTTCGGCATCAATATGCTGGCTCTGGTTGAGAACGGCCTCCAGCCGAAGGTGCTGACGCTCAAGCGTATGCTCCAGGAACACGTCGCCCACCGCCAGAATGTCATCCGTCGCCGCACGGAGTACGAACTGGACAAGGCCCGCGCCCGCGCTCACATCCTGGAGGGTCTGAAGATCGCCCTCGATAACATTGACGCGATCATCCGCACCATCCGCGAGTCGCGCACGGTTGAGGTTGCCCGCAATAGCCTGATCAGCAATTTTAGCCTGAGCGAGATCCAGTCTCAGGCCATCCTCGATATGCAGTTGCGCCGTCTGGCCGCCCTTGAGCGCAAGAAGATCGAGGACGAGTACGCCGAGGTGATCAAGCTGATCGCTGAGCTTGAGGATATTCTGGCCAATCCGCGCCGCGTCACGAGCATTATTCAGCAGGATCTGCGCCGGATCAAAGAGAAGTACGGCGATGAGCGGCGCACCCGGATCATTCCCGACGCCACCGGCGAAGTGAGCGATGAGGATCTTATCCCCGATATTCGGGTTCTGATCACCCTCACCGATCGTGGCTACATTAAGCGTCAGGCCGCCGATGTCTACCGTACCCAGCGCCGTGGTGGGCGCGGCGTCAAGAGTATGATCACCCGCGAGCAGGATCTCGTGCGCCATCTGCTTACCTGTGGCTCCCTCGATAACCTGCTCTTCTTCACCGACAAGGGTAAGGTCTACCAGCTCAAGGCCCACGAGGTGCCCGATAGCTCGCGTACCGCCAAGGGGCTGCCCCTGGTCAACTTGATCTCGCTGGATCCGGGCGAGCAGGTCACGTCCATGCTGGCCGTACCCGACTACAACGGCGAGTACTTGGTGATGGCCACCCAGCGCGGCAAGATCAAACGCACCAAGCTGGAGGAGTACAGCCAGGTGCGCTCCAACGGCCTGATCGCCATCGGTCTTGAGGAAGGCGATGTCCTCGGCTGGGTCAACGTCAGCAATGGCCACGAGGATGTGCTGATGACCACGGTGCAGGGCCAGACCATCCGCTTCAAGCAGGATGACGTTCGGCCTATGGGCCGACCCGCCACCGGTGTCAACGGCGTCAACCTGACTGACGGTGATCTGGTGATCGGCATGCATCTCGTCACCCCCGGCGACGATCTGCTGGTCGTTACCGCACGCGGCTTTGGTAAGCGCACCAGGCTAGAGGAGTACCCGACCAAGGGCCGCGCCACCGGCGGTGTGATTACGATTAAGCTGCGCCCTGACGATAGCGTTGCTGGGGCTGCCATCGTCAATGAGCGCCACCTGATCACCGTCGTCACTGCCGCCGGCATCATGATGCGGACGTCGGCTAACGAAATCTCGCAGCTTGGTCGGCTCACCCAGGGCGTCACTATCGTCAACCCCAACAGCGGCGACCGGGTGGCGGCTCTCTCGGTCGAGGAGCCTGAGGAAGATAGCGGCGAGTCACCTACGATCATTAGCCTGAATGGGATGTAAAACCAATTCCGCCCTCACCCCCCAGCCCCCTCTCCCAAAACGGGTGAGGGGGAGCCGAACACCCCCTCACCCCTTGCCCCTCTCCCACCGAGGGAGAGGGGCAAGGGGTGAGGGGGAACGGTCGGGATCGGCTTCCTTGAGAGGTAAGGTGTACTCCTACCCCGGTAGCGTCTGCCCGCCATCCTGACGCAATTCATCGGTTGTCGGCTCAGGTGACAGCGGGCGGCGGTGGTTTATCACCATGGCCGCAGCACAGGCCGCGATCAGAACTAAGCTGATCAACTGCGCCACCCGGATCGAGCCAGTGCAGTCCCCGCCAACGCCGTTGAGGCAGAGGCTATCGGTGCGTAGCCCCTCAATCCAGTAGCGCCCCATCGAGTAGATGATCCCGTACAGAAAGAGTACATCGCCGGGGCGCAGCCAGCGCCGCTCGGCGGGTGCGCCCTGTCCGAAGCGCCGGTCGGCCCAGAGCAGCAGGGAGCCGCCGGTAACATTCCACAGCGACTCGTAGAGGAAGGTGGCGTGGAAGAGCGTATCAGCCGGATACGCCTGCATATCGCCGTAGGGCGGCAAGCGGCGATCCTCGTCAATCCGCACGCCGAAGGGGAGTGTGGTGGGGCGACCATACGCCTCTTGGTTGAAGAAATTGCCCCAGCGACCGATGCCCTGGGCGATCAGGAAGCCCGGCGCGATCATATCAACCCACTCCCAGAAGCGCAGCTTTGCGTAGCGCGTGTAGATCAGCGCCGAGAGGATCGCACCGATCAGCGAGCCGTGAACCGCGAGACCGCCGGTGGTCAGGTTCAGGGCACTGATCGGATCGCCCGCGAAGCGATGCCACTCAAAGGCCACGTAGTAGATCCGTGCGCCGCCAATCCCCATGATCAGGCCAAGTATCAGTTGGTTCCAAATGTGGTCGGGGTCAATACCGCGAGCCACTGCCCGGCGCGAGGCCAGCCAGGCGGCGAACATCGCGCCCGACATAATGATCGCGCCATACCAGCGCACGGCAATCGGCAGACCGAAGAGGTTGATCTGGAATAGAAACGGGCTAAAGGGCGGGTAGAGGCCCATATGGTTCCCCTGTAGAGACGCCCCGCCGGGGCGTCTAGACGCCCCGGCGGGGCGTCTCTACATCGTTTTCGCATATTCAACCGCGTTGCGGAAGATCGCCAGCCCATCGCCAGATTCACGCAGAGGCTCACGGGTCCAGCGCGGGTGCTGCTGAGGCCGAATAGCATTCTCGGGGTGAGGCATCAGCCCAAGTACATTGCCCTGGGTGTTGCAGATCCCGGCGATATTATCCACCGATCCATTAGGGTTGTCCGGGTAAGCCACCGGCACACCGTCATCGCCCACATAGCGCAGGGCCACCTGACCACCGGCGCGTAGATGAACCAGGGTATCGTCATTGTCCAGGGCGATGCGGCCCTCGCCGTGGGCCACCGGCACCTCGATGCTGCGCTCTATGCCGCGTGTGAAAATACAGCGGCTCTGCGGGTCGGCCTGAAGGCGCACCCAGCGACACTCGAAGCGGCCCGAGCGGTTATCGGTGAGGGTGACAGCAGGCGGCCCAGCGTTGCCCGGCAGCACCCCGGCCTTTACCAGCACCTGAAATCCGTTGCAGATACCGATCACCGGGCGGCCATCGGCCACAAAATCACGCAGTTGGTCGCCCATACGATGAGCAAGATCGACTGCGAGCAACTTCCCGGCTCCCAGGTGATCGCCGTAGGAGAATCCGCCGGGAATGATCAGCATCGCGTAGTCGCGCAGACGCACGGCACCATCAGCGATCCGGTTAACGTGGATGCGCTCGGCGCTGGCACCAGCAAGCTCGCAGGCCATGGCCGCGTCGCCATCACGGTTAATACCGGGCGCACGGAGAATCAGAACGTGTACACTCATAGCTCACTTTTAACCAGATATTATTATGACCATCGAAACTCGATCTCAACCTCGCCAATCTTGATCCGGTCGCCCTGGGTGAGGCGCTGGGGCACACGGGGGGTGATCAGCTTGCTGTTGAGCATCGTGCCGTTGGTGCTCCCCAGGTCGGTGAGGGTATAGAAGTCACCGTCGCGCTGAATAGTCGCGTGGTGGCGGGACGCGATGCCGCGATCATGCTCAGCCAGATCCAGCTCAGGATAGTGATTTTGGCGCGGGTCACGTCGTCCGATACGCACGGGCAGCCGGTCAATTGGCAGTTCCCAACTGCGGTGCGGCGAGGTGATCAGCAGGCGCGGCTTTGGCGGCTCGGCTAGGGGCGATCCACAGCCAGCGCAGAAGCGGGCGCGGCCCTTGTTCACACGACCGCAGTGCATACAGGGCGTTTCTTCATCCTCAGGTGCCTGTTTCCGACTAGGGACAACTGGCGGAGTCGGTTTGGCTGGTGGCGGAGTCGGCCTAGCGGGCGGCGATGTCGGCTTAACGGGCGGTTTTGGCTTCGCCGACGGAGGTGGTGTTGGTTTCACCGGCGGAGGGCCAGCGGATGGAGCAGCGACACTGGAGGTTGGATCAACATAAGGCGCATCAAGGCAGCGCAGGATAGCCTGCTCCATCTCGGCACAGCTCGCAAAGCGCTGCTCGCGCTGGAGGCTCATGGCCTTAATGATCACCGCCTCGGTGTGTGCGTCAACTGAAGGATTAAGCTTACTAATCGAGCCAGGTTGCGGTGTCTGGAGCGGCACTGGCGGCAAGTTTGTGAGCAGATGCAGCAGCGTAGCACCGAGCGCGTACACATCGCTGCGCCCATCCGTCTGCCCTTTGCCATACTGCTCAGGCGGGGCGTAGCCAGCCGAACCCATCGCAATCGTATCCTTCGACTTGCCCTTCTTATGGGTACGGGCAACGCCAAAGTCAATCAGCTTGAGTACCCCGACGGGGGTGAGCATAATATTCGAGGGCTTCAGGTCGCGGTAGATAATCGGCGGGTCGCAGCTATGGAGGTAGTGAAGAACCCGGCACAACTGGATACCATAGCCAAGAACCGGCTGCTCTAGTAGTGGGGCGTTCGCCTCGTGGACACGATCCTCCAGCGTTGTCCCAGGGACATACTCCATCACCAGAGTCGGGCGACCCTCGTACTCGAAGAGATCGGCCACAACCGGCAGATTGGGGAAGGCCAGGGAGCGCAGGAGAGCAGCTTCCTGGAGGAAGAGTCGGCGATTATCAGCCTGCTCCTCAGCCGTCAGTTCGCCCTGGACGCGCATCTCTTTAAGCGCCCACACACTTGCGTCGCTGGTGCGCTGCACACGATAAACGGTACCCATCCCGCCGCGACCGATCAGGTTGAGTACCGTGTAGGTGTCAGTCGTGCCGGGTACGATCATGTTGGGGGTCAGCAGATCCTGTCCGCTCACGGTAGCGCCCCACACTATAGCCAGTCCACCGCCGTGATTATACCACGGCAGGTTATGCCGACGTGACAAATGTACACGCCGCCTCCACCACACCCCACGTTTGTGGCGCAGCGATGCGGCGCAGATTCAAACACAACTCTAACACCGCGCTAGTGTGAACTGTACAAAAAGCCAGTACACTGAGCAGTGGGATGTTGAACGCTCGGTGCTGCGCACAGTTCAACACACAACACGCAATACGCAATACTCAAGATGATGGAGGCGATAATGGCTAAGATTGTAGGCATTGACCTGGGGACGACCAACTCGTGCGTGGCGGTGATGGAGGGCGGCGACGCAGTCGTGATCCCGAACGCTGAGGGCAACCGGACGACCCCATCGGTCATCGCTTTTGCCAAAAATGGCGAGCGATTGGTCGGCCAGACTGCGAAGCGCCAGGCGACGATCAACCCGGAGAATACGCTCTACTCAATAAAGCGCTTCATCGGTCGTGATTACGATGACACGCCCTCCGAGCGCGAGATTGTGCCGTTTAAGGTTGCCAAGGGTGCCCGTGGCGATGTGCGGATCGGCGTCCCACAGACGACCAAGGACTATGCGCCCCAGGAGATCTCGGCCATGGTGCTGCAGAAGCTCAAGGCCGACGCGGAGGCGTATCTGGGTGAGCCGGTTACTCAGGCGGTGATTACGGTCCCGGCCTATTTCAACGACGCTCAGCGTCAGGCTACCAAGGACGCCGGTAAGATCGCGGGCCTGGAGGTGTTGCGCATCATTAACGAGCCCACGGCGGCCGCCCTGGCCTATGGCCTTGATAAGAAGAAGGACGAGACTATTCTGGTTTTTGACCTCGGCGGCGGTACCTTCGACGTATCCGTGCTAGAGGTCGGTGACGGTGTGGTTGAGGTGCATGCCACCAACGGCGATACCCACCTTGGCGGCGATGATTACGACGCCACGATTGTGGACTGGATCGCCGATGAGTTCCGCAAGGATCAGGGCATTGATCTGGGCAAGGATCGTCAGGCTCTCCAGCGGCTCAAGGAGGCTGCCGAGAAGGCGAAGATGGAACTGTCGAGCGTCAGCGAGACGGAGATTAACCTGCCCTTTATCACCGCCGACGCCAGCGGCCCCAAGCACCTGGCCATGAAGCTTAGCCGCGCTAAGTTCGAGCAGCTCACCAGCGCACTCACCGAGCGCCTGCGTGGCCCGGTCATCCAGGCGATTAAGGACGCCGGCCTCAAGGCCAGCGATATTCAAGAGGTCGTGTTGGTAGGCGGCTCCACCCGTATGCCGGTGGTGCAGGAACTGGTACGCAAGATTATCGGCAAGGAGCCAAACAAGAGCGTCAACCCCGATGAGGTTGTGGCCGTGGGCGCGGCCATCCAGGCCGGTGTGCTGGGCGGCGATGTCAAGGGTGTGGTGCTGCTGGACGTGGCCCCGCTCTCCCTGGGCGTGGAAACCCTGGGCGGCGTGATGACCAAGCTGATTGATCGCAATACGACCATCCCGACCAAGAAGAGCGAAATCTTCAGCACGGCGGCTGAGGGCCAGACGGCGGTGGACATCCACATCCTCCAGGGCGAGCGTGAGATGGCCGGGGATAACATGACTCTTGGACGCTTCCGGCTTGAGGGTATCCCGGCTGCGCCACGCGGTGTGCCGCAGGTTGAGGTAACGTTTGACATTGATGCCAACGGTATCCTGAACGTCTCGGCCAAGGATAAGGCCACCGGCAAAGAGCAGCGTATCACCATTACCGCCAGCACCAACCTGAATAAGGACGAGGTTGAGCGTATGGTGCGCGATGCCCAGGCCCACGCCGAGGAAGACAAGACCCGGCGCGAGGTGGTTGAGCTGAAGAACCAGGCCGACAGCCTCGCCTACCAGAGCGAGAAGACCCTGAACGATCTCGGGGATAAGGTGGACAGCATCGAGAAGGGGCGGGTCGAGGGTCTGATCAAGGATCTGCGCGAGGCCGTCACCAAGGAGAACCGCGAGCGCATTGAGGGTCTGACGGGCGAACTCCAGCAGGCGATGTATGCTATCTCGCAGGCCGCCTATAGCGATGGCGCAGCCCAAGGCCAACCGCACGCTGGCGGTTCCAAGAAGGACGATGGCGTTGTCGAGGGTGAGTATACGGTCGAGTAGGGTAGAATAAGCCCACAAAAAAAGGGATCAGGGGGCGTGTCGCGCCCCCTGATCCCTTTTTTTTACTCTTTGCGTCACACATGGTCTGACGCAAAGGCGCGAAGGCGCAAAGAATTTCTGTTCTCCTACGAATCTCTCAGCGCCTGACGGGCCACGTCAGGTTTGTTGGTAATAATCCCCGTGGCTCCCGCCGCCACCAGTCGCCGCATCTGGGCTGGGTCGTCCACTGTCCACACATTCACCGCGTAGCCGGCCCGGCGCACCAGCGGGATGATCCGCATAACGGCGGGCAGTTCGTGTGAGGGGTTCCACGCACAGGCACCCACGGACGTGAGGGCGAAGAAGGGCCACAGCTCGCGGGCGCGGATGGCGGGGCGATAGCTGTTGGTTCCCATCAGGTAGCCCCGGCGCAGTGCCGGGTCGGCGACTGCCAGTTCCCGCAGGGCGGTTGGTAGAAATGACGAGACCACCGTTTGCTCGATCATGTCGTACTGGCGCAGCAGGGCCGCGCAGCGCGCCGCGACCCCGGTGGTCTTTAGCTCAACGTTGAGGGCTATGCCTGTCTCGCGGGCAAAAGCCAGGGTCTCCTCCAGGGTTGTCACTCGCTCCCCGCCAATATCGAGCGCCTGAAGTTCGACCAGGGTACACCGCCCCACCGGGCGTGGGCGACCGTCCCAACGCTCGGTGGTATCGTCGTGAAAGATCGCCAATACCCCGTCGGCGGTAGCCTGCACATCCAACTCGATCATGTCGGCCCCCTGGCGGTGGGCCAGGGCAAAGGCAGCGATAGTGTTCTCGGGCGCATAGGCAGACGCGCCCCGGTGTGCAATCACAAGCGTCATAACAGTACACGGCGAAGGGGCGTGGCAGTCGCCACGCCCCTTTCGATAGGCGGCATTATTCGAGCTATTGGCTAGGGTCAAACTGCTCCCACCGGCTCATCGTTCAGATGCAGCTCGGTGTCAGCCCGCAGCGCCTCTTTGGTGAGCATCGGGGTCAGGATGCGCTGCATCGCCATAATATGTGCGCAGGTACCCCAGTTGTGCGAGAACGCGCAGGAACATGTCCAATGACCATCCTTCAGTTCGATCTCATGCTCACTGTTGCCACCGTTGAAATGCACCTTCATGCCACTGAACTTGATCCGCTCCGGCTCTTCGGCGTAGCGACGAGCCTTCTCAATCTTTCCGATTAGATCTGAGTGCATGGAATACATCCTCCATAGGTTCTTGAACGGCCTCGTTCAGCCCTGCCGTCGTTACATTGGCGAAAAACAAAAGGGGCGGCAACCGGCTACCGCCTATGCCACCCTTCACAGCTACAATCATGCGTGTTGAATTTTGCCCCCATGCGAAAATCCTTCATTCAAGGGTTAAGGGGAGTTTAAGGAATGCACGCATTATACGTCCGAGCCAGAGGTGAGTCAAGCGAACATTCCTTAACGCGGAAGGGGCGATTTCTCGCATTGATAAGGGATAAACCGCGTAGGAAAGAAGCGTCGGCTACCTGTTCTTTTTTCGTACAAAGTGTTGCCATCTGTGGGGCAATTCTTTGCCCCTTACCCCGCCCGCATGCGCTGCGCTAGGCTGAGGATGCTTTGCCCGTAGGTGGTGCCGGGGACGGCCCATGTTCCGTTGAACCCGATGATTGTTGGTGCGATTCCGCGATATTTTGCCGGTAGCCCACGTCGGCTCAGGGCTGCGCTGATCAGCGCCTGCTGCTCGGGTGTACCGGCACCCTCCGGCAAGGCGTAGGCCAGCAGTCGGCCCAGGTGCCCGGGAACCGACCCATCGGCCCAACTGGTAAAACTCATCCCTGCACGCCACTTCATGATCGAGGCATCCCAGGCCCAATCAACGCCGGGTTGTGTGGCGGGCGTACCATCGCCATCCGCCGTCACGCCGGTTACGCCGAGGCCAGCCGGGTTGCGTCGTGGTCGCTGCGCCCACCACGAGGTGAGGCTGCCGGTCTCATGGGCGCACTGGGCCAGGGCCAGGAACCAGTCTACGCCAATGCCAACACTCTCTCCCAGGCTCTGGTACGCCTGGACGATTGAGGTGATGTCGTAGGCGGTGTAGTCGCTGTGGCCGACGGCCTGTGCGGTGAACCAGGCAATGGCCTGGGCGGCAGTGCCAGAGGCCGGCGCGATGATCCAGCCCACATCGCCTGGGGCGAGGGTGGGTGTTGCTGTCGGCGCGAGGGTGGGTGTTGCTGTCGGCGCGAGGGTGGGTGTCGCTGGCTCTGGGGTCGGCGTCGCTGGCTCTGGGGTCGGCGTTGCTAGCTCTGGGGTCGGCGTTGCGCTTGGCTCTGGGGTGGGCTGTGGTGGCACCTGCACAATCGGCAGGTAGACCACCGTATCGGTGGCGGCGCGAGCGAGGGCGCGCAGAGATAGCATAGCCGCTGCGCTTGCGCCGAGGGCGAGGATCTGTCGTCTGGTGGGCATAGGCGCGAAGAGGGTTATTTAGAGCAGACCCTCAATTGGTCGGACAACAACACGACCGCCGGGAATATCAAACTCGGTGATGAATTCACGGACAAGCGGCACGAGCGCGTCGCCCTGGCCGGGCCGCGTGACCACCAGCACCTCATTGGCCCCTGTCTCGATCACCTCACGCACCTTACCGAGATCCAGTCCGTCCGTGGTGGAGACCTGCAGGCCAATCAGTTCGTGAAGGTAGTACTCATCCTCACCGAGGGGTGCGGCATCCGAGCGACGAATGTAGACTTCGGCACCACGCAACTCATCAACGGCCTCGCGTGTCTCAACGCCGCGCAGAGTGAGCAGAAGGACACCGGGCTTATGTTCGTGGAGATTGGTGAGGTTATAGGGCGTGAGCTTTTTGCCAACGAAGATGTCGCGCAGGTGGCGTTTGAGGTAGTCGGGCTGGTCGGTGAACGCCTTGATTTTCACCAGACCCTTAATACCGAAAGGGCCAGCGATCACGCCGATCAGCAGCAGGTCGTCAGGAGTCTCTGTCATAGTGATTGTAGATTACAGAATGCAGAGTGCAGATTGGACTGCAATCTGCAATCTGCGATCTGCACTCACTCAATGTCAATATGAACCCGCTTATTTTGGCGGGCTGCGGCAACGCCCATCATATCGCGGATGGCCTTGGCCACGCGCCCGCTCCGCCCAATCACCTTGCCGGTCTCATCGGGGGCGACCGAGAGTTCGTAGGTGACGGTGAAGCGTCCGACGCGCTCCTTGATCTGCACCGACTCGGGGCTATCCACGAGGTTGCGAGCGATGTAGTCGAGCAGCTCTTTCATGCGGGTTCAGGGGAGAGGGCACAGGGGCAGCGGATCGCCGCCGACACCCTACACGCTCTGCTATGCCTCGACGGGGGCAGCGATAACTTTGCCGTCGCTGTCGAGGATACTCTGTTTTTTGAGCAGGCCGACAACGGTATCGCTGGGCTGGGCGCCAACGCCAAGCCAGTAGCGTGCGCGGTCGCCATTGATTTCCAGCACCTTGGGCGAGCGGATCGGGTTGTAGTGACCGATGATCTCGATGAACTTGCCATCGCGCGGCGAGCGCGAGTCGGCCACGACAAGGCGGTAGCTGGGCTGCTTAGTCTTGCCGGTGCGGCGAAGACGAATCTTTACCATGTGTGTAAACTGCCTCCGAGAGCTATCCAGCTCTTCCCTATTATCACAGATTATGCGCGCCCGCTGGCGCTTAACTGGGTTATATTACCACATTTCTGCGCGTATGGCGTAGGGGCGGCGCGTGCGCCGCCCCTCCGTCCGAGCCGCCCCTACTTCAGCATACGTAAAAGATCCTGCGGGTTGATTGGGCCGCCGCCGCCACCGCCTTTGCCGCCGCGTCCCTTGCCACCACGGCCTTTGCCACCACCCTTGCCCATGCCACCGATCTGCTTCATCATGCGCTGCATCTGCTGAAACTGCTTGGTGAGCTGAGCGATGTCCTGGACGCTCGTGCCGCTGCCACGGGCGATCCGCTCGCGGCGACTGTTCTTGATGATGTCGGGGTTACGGCGCTCCTCAATCGTCATCGAGAAGATCATCGCCTCAACCTGCTTGAGCTGCTTCTCGCTGATCAACTCCTCGTTGCGGGCGATCTGGCTGAAGCCTGGGATCATCCCCAAAATCTGCTGGAGCGGGCCGAGCTTGCGCATCTGCTGCATGGCATTCAGGAAATCCTCGAAGTCGAACTGGCCTTTGCGCAGGCGTTTCTCCATGCGCTTGGCTTCTTCGACATCGTACATCTCCTCGGCCTTCTCAATCAGCGAGAGGACATCGCCCATGCCCAGGATGCGCGAGGCCAGCCGGTCGGGGTAGAATGCCTCAAGGGTGTTGCCGTCAACCTTCTCGCCGCTGGAGATGAACTTGATCGGCACGCCCGTGACTGAGCGCACTGAGAGGGCCGCGCCACCACGAGCGTCACCATCCATCTTGGTCATCACCAAGCCAGTGACGCTGACGCGCTGGTTGAAGGTGTCGGCGACGCGCACGGCCTCCTGGCCGGTCATCGCGTCCACCACCAGCAACCGCTCAATCGGGTGGACACGAGCATCAATCTGCTCAAGCTCCTGCATGAGCAACTCGTCAATCTGAAGACGCCCAGCGGTGTCCACGATCACCGTGTTGTAGAGTTCTTTTTTGGCCAGTTCAACGGCTTGAGCCGCAATGTCGGGCGGGCTGGTGGAGCCGGGGTCGGTATAGACCGTAATCCCAAGCTGCTTGCCGAGCGACTGGAGTTGCGTGATCGCCGCTGGACGGTAGACATCGCAGGCGGCCAGCAGCACCCGGCGACCTTTTTTGCGCAGGGTCAAAGCCAATTTTGCCGCTAACGTTGTTTTCCCGGTACCCTGGAGCCCCACCAACATGATCACCGTCGGGCCGGGGCGTGACTCCTGGAGCGGGACGTTGTCGTTGCCCAGGAGATTGATCAACTCCTGATGGACGATCTTCACCACTTGCTGGTGGGGCGTGAGGCTTTTGGTGACATCCTCGCCGATGGAGAGTTCCGTCACCTTAGCGACGAAATCCTTCACCACCTTGAAGTTTACGTCAGCCTCAAGCAGAGCCAGGCGCACCTGCTTCATCGCCTCACGAACATCGTCCTCGGTGAGCTTACCCTTGCTGCCTAATTTCTGAAAGACCGTCTGTAGCCGGTCGGAGAGACTCTCAAACATGATCGCGCTCGCTTCGCTTGAGGGAATCCTCGCTAGATCTGCACCATTGTACTAATCAATAAGGGGGGCGTCAAATGGCGATACGATTAAGGGTGCGGTGCAGTCGCTCCCATACCCTCGTGGCGAAGATATCGTATCCTCTGCAACACGAGTGCGGATGAGGTCAATGGCGCGGGGGCGGGAGTGAATGAGGGTCTCGATCTCGTCAATTAGTGTGATCAGGCGGCGGTAATCACGGCGGAGAGACTGCTCTTCGGCACGGTCGAGGGCAACAGATGGGACAGTGATGCCGATCCAGTCATCAAAACAATCGCTGGCGGTGAGAGACTCAATGCTGCTGTAGCGGCTGAGTTCCCGCCAGATCTGGGCGGCACTATTGGTAAGCAGACGGACACTGTCTATAGCCATTGGCGATGCGAGTATGGGCAGAGCATGCTCCGCTCAGAATAATCGAGGAAAACAGCTCTCATGGTAGCGTGCGGCGGGCGCTACGCTATCGGTCTAGAGGTCTAGTTTCTGCTCCATCGCAGGCTAGGGGCAATACTTTGCCCCCTCACCCCCTGTCCCTCTCCCACCGGGGGAGAGGGGAGATTTCTGCATCAGAAAGCGATTTACTCCCCCTCTCCCGTTCTGGGAGAAGGGGCTGGGGGGTGAGGGCTGAGCGGCGGCAAATTCCTTATAATAGAGCAATCCGATTAACTCCATGTGCGATGTTAAGGAGTCAGTGATGACGGTCATTGATAGCACCTCGGTTGCTGCGGCGACCATTGGCGACTCGCCGTACCTCCAGATGATCGGCGGCGAGTGGTGCCCTGCCGTCGGTGGGGCTAGTTTCTCTGTTGATAACCCGGCCACCGCTGCGCTGCTGGCTGAGGTACCTGATGGCGGGGCCGATGACGCCCGTGCCGCCATTGATGCTGCCGCGACGGCTCTACCAGCCTGGGCGGCCACCCCAGCCCCTCAGCGCGCCACTCTACTGCGCCATGTCGCGGCCCTAATGCGGGAGCGCCAGGAGCGTCTGGCGACAATCATGACTCTGGAGCAGGGTAAGCCTCTGGCCGAGTCTCGCGGCGAGATCGCCTACGCCGCATCGTTCTTTACCTGGTTCGCCGGCGAAGCCGAACGTATCTACGGGCAGACGATCCCGTCCAACACGGCCAATAAGCGGCTCCTGGTGCTGCGCCAGCCCATCGGCGTGGTGGCCCTGATCACCCCCTGGAATTTCCCGACGGCGATGCTGGCCCGCAAGCTCGGCGCAGCCCTCGCCGCAGGCTGCACGGCGATCTGTAAGCCCGCCGAGCAGACTCCGCTCTCGGCCCTGGAACTGGGCAAGCTCTTTGTGGAAGCTGGTGCGCCCCCCGGCGTGGTCAATATCCTCACCTGCCACAATCCTGTCCCCTTTTCAGAGACGATCTTCGCCGATGAGCGCGTGCGTAAGGTGAGCTTCACGGGCTCGACCGAGGTGGGCAGGCTGCTCATCCACAGCTCGGCAACAACCATTAAGCGCCTGTCGCTCGAACTGGGTGGCAATGCGCCCTTCTTGGTGTTTGACGACGCCGACCTGGACGCAGCCGTTGTCGGGGCGATGGCCTCGAAGTTCCGCAACGCTGGGCAGACGTGCGTGTGCGCCAACCGCATCTTTGTGCAGCGCGGGATCTACGAGCGATTCGCCCACACCTTTGCCGCCCAGGTGCGCGGACTCACCGTGGGCAATGGCCTGGAACCCGGCGTCGGCATTGGCCCGCTGATTGACGCGGTCGCCGTGGAGAAGGTGCAGCACCACGTACGCGAGGCAACCGCAGGCGGCGCCCAGGCACTGGTCGGTGGCGATGCTTCGCCCCTAGGCGGACGCTTCTGGACGCCCACCGTCCTCACGGGTGTAGATGCACGCATGCTGGTGGCCCGCGAGGAAACCTTTGGCCCGGTGGCCCCGCTCATTCCCTTCGATAGCGAGGATGACGCCCTGCGAATGGCCAACGATACCAGCTACGGACTGGCCGCCTACGTCTACACCCGCGATGTAGGCCGGGTCTTCCGCGTTGCCGAGGGCCTGGAGTACGGCATCATTGGGGTAAACGACGGCATGCCCTCCATCGCACAGGCTCCCTTCGGCGGTGTCAAGCAAAGCGGCATGGGTCGCGAGGGTGGCCCCCACGGCATTGATGAGTACCTTGAGGTCAAATACATCTCGCTTGGGCTAACCTGAAAATAGCCGGGTGTCGGGGAGGGGCGCGTCGCGACGCGCCCCTACGGTTCGTTTTCATCAGGTGTTGTACGCGAGAATCGCAAGGACATCAACAAACGTGGGAGTGCAACAATGGCCGATCACAAACCGTGGTGCTGGGAGGCGACACCGTCCGGGCCAGACTGGATCTTCATTGCGCACGTATCCTCAATGAGCGCGGCGGATCTCGCGCAGGCTGCCGCAGCGGTTGTGCCGCAGGGCTACACCTTCTGCCCACGCGACGCTGCGCCCTGTCGGTATCATCAGCAGGTGTGCAGCTACGTCACCTTCGTTGATACGTCGAACCTGGAGGCGTACCGCACAAACCTCATGGGTGAGGCAACACAGAAAAACCTCTGGATCTACAACATCATTGAGGTTCACCAGGATATGATCGAGATCGAGTGTGGCTACGGCGGGCGCGGGGAGGAATACAATCGCGCCGAGACAGCGTGGCTCCTCGCTCTCTTCACAACGCCGGGGATTGAACTGCGCGACTGGAAGGTTGTCGCTGGTGGTGAAGGTTACGATTATAGGACAATCCGCGAGGGCGATGGGATAGACGATCTGCGAAGGTACATCATCTGAAAACAGGGCCGTAGCGCGAATCCGCCCCGATTACTCTTCACGCAGCCGCGCACGTACCTCGCTGACGAGGGCGAAGAAGCGCGGATCTTCCCGCGTCTCAAAGCTGCGCGGGCGGGGCAGATCAATCGTCACGAGCTGTACAATCCGGCCAGGGCGGGGCGACATCACCGCCACCCGGTCGGCCAGAAAGATAGCCTCGGGAATACTGTGGGTAACAAAGATCACCGTGGTGCGCTGGGTGCCACTGTCCCAAATCGTGAGCAACTCCACCTGCATGCGTTCGCGAGTGATCTCATCAAGAGAACCAAAAGGCTCGTCCATCAGCAGGATAGTCGGCTCGAAGGAGAGGGCGCGGGCAATCGCAGCGCGCTGCTGCATACCGCCAGAGAGCTGGTGCGGGTAGGCATCGCCAAAATCGCTCAGGCCCACCAGGTGCAGCAACTCATCTGCGCGGGCGCGGCGCGTGGGGCCGGGCTGGCCCATAATCTCCAGAGGTAGCTCAACGTTCTTGCGGATGCTGCGCCACTCGTAAAGCACCGGGGACTGAAAAACAATCCCGTAATCGTGGTCGAGCCGGGCCTGGCGCGGCGTCTTCCCGCGCACGCGCAGAGTGCCGGAACTGGGCTGCTCCAGGTCGCCCACCAGACGGATCAGGGTACTCTTGCCGCAGCCGCTCGGCCCGATCAGGGCGATAAACTCACCGGCGGCAACCCTCAGGTTCACGTCGTGCAGGGCCGTGAGTGAGCCAGCGCCGCTCGGGAAAATCTTGCTCACCCGGTCGAACTCGATCATCAGGGATCTACGCCCTCTTACCGCTTGAAAATAGCCGATAGCCAATAAATACTACAGTTGTAAATATCTTCACAGAAAGGCTCCTGCCGATCACCCCCCCTAGCCCCCCCGCAAGCGGGGGGGAACAATGCATTGATTCCCCCCCGCTTGCGGGGGGGCTAGGGGGGGTGATTAAAACTACAACTGTAGTAATAACCGATAACCGATAGTCGGGCATCAGCGGCTCTTTTCATCGGGTGTTGTGCGCGGATCGTTTGGTGGTCTGAGAAGCACATGGCGCTGCAAGGCCAGGGCGACTCCGTCGGCGGCACAGGTCGCGGTAATGTCGCTGGCGTGAGACTTCACCAGATCGGGGGCATCGCCCATCGCCACACTCAGCCCGGCCACGCCAAACATACTGATGTCGTTCTCACCGTCGCCAATGACGAGTACCTCCTCGCGGGGCACCTCGTAGCGAGCCATCAGTTCGGCCAGAGCGGAGCCCTTCGTGACGCCGGGCGGCAGGAACTCGAAGAACTGCGGGCCGGTGCGCGTCACCTCAAAGCGGTCGCCCATCAGTTCGGCCAGTTCATCGTCCAGCGGGCCGGGCGCAAGAAAGGTAAGAACCTTGATCGCATCGGTCACACCCAGCATTTCAGCGCGGCTCAGTTGCACGGCGGGCGGCTCGCCATAGCGTTCCAGAATGTCGGTATAAGCCATGCCTAAGGGCGCATAGATCGTGCTTGGCCCAAAAACCGTATAGGGCAAGCTGCGCTCCTCCAGCATCGCCGTCACATCTGCCAACAGATCGGCAGTCAGATGTCGCCGCATCATCATCTGGTTGCCGTCGAGATCGGCGAAAACCGCGCCGTTGAGCGTGATCTGTGGGCCGACGAGGCGTAGATCGGCGATATAGGGCCGGGCCGAGGTAAAGGTTCGCCCGGTGGCGATCAGCACCCGTGCGCCCCCGGCCACACATGCGGCCACAGCGGCGGCGTTTGTGGAGCTAATGCGGTGCTGCGGATCGAGCAAGGTGCCATCAAGGTCGAGGGCGATCAGGCGGAAGGACACGGAGAGAGCCTTTCTGAATCTACGCGGGCCGATCTCCCAGCACCACAAAGGCGGGCATCGGAGAGCCAGAGGTGACAGCACTACGAACGCGGCGGTAGCCGACAGCCCTCACCTGCGCGATGAGATCGTCGCGGACAGCGAGAACATCTGCGGCGCTGGGAGCGTGACGCGGCTGAAGGACAATCGCCAAAACGCCGCCGGGGCGCATCACGCGGGCCACTTCGCGCAGATCGTCGGCCAACTGAGGCCAGAATTGCACATTGTTCACCGCCAGCACCTTATCGAAGCGACCCGCATCGTAGGGCAGGGCACTCACCGCACCAACCCGCAGGCTCACCCGTCCGGCCTTCACCATCGCGGCGTTGCGCCGGGTAGCCTGCTCAACCATAAGCGGAGAAACATCAACGCCCTCAACCGAACCGTTCCTGGCACGGCGAGCCAGCGCCTGCACCGCCAACCCCGGCCCAAAGCCAATCTCAAGCACACGGTCACCAGGTCGCACGGCCAGTTGGTCAATGGCCCACGCATTAAGATCGCGGTTGGTGAGGGCCATCAGCCAACCGGCCAAGCGCCCGCCCATACCGTGGGGATTGCCAAACTGATCCTGGAACCGCTGTGCCATTCCTGTATCCTCGCGCTGATTCGGGTGCGGGCAGAATGGTATTGTACCAGGAATGAGGGTCTCGTTGCGGGTGTGGCGATACGCTGCGCAGGGCGCACACCATCGCATCGCAATGAAAATGGCCGATGGTGTCTGGCTATCGGCTATCGGCTATTTTCGTGCTAGGCCAATCGCCGCAGTTCCTGACGCATCAGGGCGGCGTAGACGATGGTCAAGATCAGCGAGAAGGCGAACCACTGGAGGGCGTAGCTTAGGTGCGAGCCATCACTGAGCAGGCGCGGGTCAGCCGGCTGAGGCAGGCGCGGGCCATCGGCGGAGGGCAGCAGTTCAACGTAGACCGGCAGCAGCGGCACGTTAATCTGGGCCTGCATCTTGCCGAGATCCACGCGCAGCCATGCGTCAATACGCTGCTCACCGGGCATAGGCAGATCCATCCCGGCCAGGAGCGTGTTGGGCCGAGACTCTCCGTGCAGGGCCACGCCCTCGATCATCACGTCACGCTCAACGGCGAAGGCGGCCCGCGCTGCGGGGCGGGCCTGCTCGGTCGGCAGCCAGCCGCGATCCACCATCACTGCGACCTCGGTGCCGCCGATCCGTAGCGGGGTGAGCAGGTGAACACCAACGATCCCGCTCTCGGTTGTCTGACCACGCAGAAGTAGACTCTGGTCGCTTAGATAGGTTCCACGTACCCGCACCCTGCGCCCGACCAGGGATTCGGCCTGTTCCACAGTGCCAGTAAGTGTCTCTGGGTTCTGATCGAGAACCGCCAATCGTTCCGCGTTAGCGGTGCGGCGCTGGGCCAGCCGGTCGAGTTGCCAGAAGCCGAGGCTGATCATGGTAACAAAGATGATCAGCGCGAAGGCGTGCCGGACGAGCCAACTGCCGCGCAGAAGTGGGTGAGTCATAGGTGATGCTTCGCTCTACCGATGCAGTGTGGCGCACTTGCCAATATCGCACAGACGGGCTATCCTTAGCATTAGAAAACCGCCACACAGACAGAGTACCTCATATGCCCGACGCACGCACGCACGACATCATCACCATCGCCACAGCGGTGGCCCTCGCTCCCCTGGCCCAGATCGTCCAGGTGAATAGCCTCAGCATTGGCGCACGTGATGCATATCCGAATAGCGCGTGGCTGGTGATCGCCCACATGATCTCCGGGATACTCTTTTCGCCCGACCTGGATCTTGACTCGGCGATTGATAACCGCTGGGGAATCTTCTTCTGGATCTGGCGACCCTACATGTGGATGATACCTCACCGCAGCTTCTGGAGCCACAGCTTGATCTTCTCGCCCCTGCTGCGCATGGCCTATTTTTATTTCGTGTCGCTCGGCCTGATCCTGGGTGCAACCTGGCTCCTCGGCCAAGTCGGGATCGTCGTGCCGGACTACTCCCAGCAACTCAGCCTCACGATCAACCACGTCACAACCGACTACCCGAACGCATCTTTGGCTTTTGTGATCGGGTTCTGCACAGGCAGCGCCGCCCACAGCATCGCCGACTGGCTGGTGACGAGCGGCAAACACATCCTACGCCGTGTGGGGATTCAGATCAGACGCGATTATCGCCACCATGATCGGTATATGCCGAGGCAGCGTCGGGCTGGTCGGTAGAAGAGTAGGGATCAGATGCTCTCTCTCGCTCTTCTCCGCGATTGCGCGTGTGGTCGAGGTAATCCTGGAGGATGATCGAGGCAGCAACCTGATCAATCTGCTGCTTACGCTTCTCGGGCTTAACCCCAAGGTCGCGCAGCATCTGCTCGGCGGCGGCGGTGCTAAGGCGCTCGTCGAAGAGCGCCACAGGCAGGCCAAGGGCGGGCGCGATCTCGCGGACAAAAGCGTGGATCAGTTCGGCTTGGGGGCCAATCTCGCCCCGCAGAGTGAGGGGGAGTCCAACTACCACCTCCACCACCTCGTTCTCGCGGGCGAGCCGCACGATCTCGGCGATGGCCCGTTCGCGAGGAACAGCCCCGACCGTGGTGAGTGGGCTGGATAAAAAGCCCGATGCGTCGCTCAGGGCCACGCCGATCCGCCGCGAACCGACATCTAGCCCGAGGACTCGTCTATCTTCCATTCGTTCGCTCGATTTTGGATTTTGGATTTTGGATTTTGGATTGTCGGACATCTGCAATCCAAAATCCTTACCGCGTCTCAATGCGCAACTGAAAGTCCCAACCTGGCAGCCGATCCACACTAGGCAGGGAGTAGTTGCTGATCAGCCCCTTCTGCACCAGGGATTGCAGTGCCGCTTTAGCCTCTGCCTGTGGCTTACCACGCACGGCATCGCGCACCTGCTGAAGTGCTGAGTCGCTCAGCTTAGGGCCGCAAGCCGGATCCTTCGTGTTCGGGCCGATCTGTCCGCTCACCGTGAGCCGCGTGCCATCCCACATCCAACTGGTGATTGCCGGAGCCTTGCAGTCGCCGGGCTGGAGCCGGTTTGCCTGACGTAACTGCTCGGTGAGAACTTTGCCGATCTGATCCGTGAGCGGCGTACCCGGCGAGGTGGCGAGGGCGCTATAATGAGCCGTCAGCGACAGGACAAAGGTAGGATCCGCCGGATTAACCGTCTCGCCCACAGATGGGGAGACACTGTACTCAAAGCCCTGGAGTTGCTCTAGGTCGGCGCGGCGAGGGGTCATTGTCGTCGGCTCTAGCTGGAGTTTACGTGCGTTGGCGAGGCTCTGGAACTGCTGGCGGGCCTGCTCATCAAGCTTTACCAAGCCATCACCCAGCAGGCGCTGCACATCGCTATCTTTCACGATCCGCACCTGTTCTTCGCTGCCTCCGGAGATCGGATCGTTGCGCACAACCAGTGCGCCGACTTCTACATGAAAGGTCTGGCCTCCGGGCAAGACAATCTTACGGATGCTGTTGGCGTCCACATTCGAGGCGCTGCCTGCCGAGCGGGCCACAACCTCAATGCTTGCCGTCCCCTTGGTGGTGACAACCTGATTGCCCTGGTCGCTGGTGGTTGCTGGGGGCACCACCACATCGCCCGCACTGACAAAGGGCACTTCCTGGCCATCGGCCTTCACCGCAATAAACTCGCTTCCGGCGGGTAGGGTGATCGGCTGCGGGTTCATGCTAATCAGGGATATGCTGCCCCTAGCGGTGCCGGACGGGGACATCGTGCCCTCGGCAATCTGCCCGCTCACGCTCACGACCACATCGTGAGCAATCGCCTCGGCCAGCACCGCCGTCCCCGTGCTGCCGCTGCCGGGTGCCGCCAGTGGAATAGGCATCGCCTTGATCGGCTCGATCAGCTCGGGCCGGGCCGGCGGTGCGACAATCACGGTCGTTTTGGAGCCAAGGATCTGGTTTGCGGCAATGGCGATAATCACCAGCAGGGCGATGATGAATGCGGCGGGGATGAGCTTGTTCTGGCGGCGTGGGGCAGCCTGCCGAAACTCCGCATCGAGCTGCGAGCGACGCGGGGCAGCATCACGGGACTGCGGCTCTGTCGCCGCACGGGTCGGACGCGGTGGCGGGGCCGTCGTGACTCGTCCGGCCTGTTTGGCGCGTGCCTTTTCCGCATCCGAAAGCTCGATATCCTCGGGGCGGATGCGCTTCGGCGTAGCGGGAGGAGTCTCTGTGCGGCGAGGGGTAGGCCGACGCAGCTCCTCTTCATCATCAATACTCAGGCTATCGAGCGCGTCGAGGAAGTCGTCATCGCTACTGGTTGCGCCCCGACGAGGAGTACGAGAATCGTGTGGTGCGGAGATGCTCTCCAGGGAAGCAAAGAGATCCTCGTCCCCGGCAGCGGGGCCGACGCTGCGGGGCGGCGGCATTGCGTCAAGGTCGTCAAGTGCGTCAAGGAAGGCAGCATCACTGGCACTCAGATCGGTAGCCATAGGTCTCGCCCCATCGCCACGGGTTTCCTCGCGGTTGAGGACGCGGGTAGCATAGGGGTTGACAGGTGGCTGCGCGGCGGGAGCCTGCGGCGGCACCACGACGTGAGCATTCCGCACCTGCATCGTCTCAATCTGGCTAAGCCGAGCCGCCCGCAAGGTCTGGGGATCCGAACTGATCACCGTCAGCTCAAGCCCACTGCGCAGAGCGAGGGCACGCAGGCGTTCAAACTGTACCTGCTGCTGAAGGCCGGGCACATCATCGGGGATGAGCAACTGCACCCGACGAACCCCCGCCTGCTCCGCTTTGCGCAGCAGCGACTCGGCAGTCTCGTCCGGCAGCGCGAGGATCAGAGCGGTGTCATCGGCGGCCATAGAACCCCCTCGCCTATCTATTTTCTCTGCTCCGCAACCAATTCAGGCGCACGAGCGATTGCATCGGCCAGTTTGGAGACATCACGGCCACCGGCCTGGGCCATCTCGGGGCGACCGCCGCCACCGCCGCCGACAATCTGAGCCAGCGACTTGACCAAATTCCCGGCGTGGTAGCCCTGACCCACCAGATCGGGCGTTACCATCGTGAGGATCTGGGGTTTCTCACCAATCACCGTGCCAAGGACGAGGACGCCGCTGCCCAGCTTATCGCGCAGCCAATCGCCCATCTCGCGCAGGCGGTTGGTGTCCTCTGCGACAACCTGCGCGGCCAGCACGGGCACCGGGCCATCGCGGCGCACCGTATCGAGCAGACCCTCGATTGAAGCACGGGCCAGCTTACCGCGCAGGTTGTCGAGTTCTTGCTGGCGCTGTTTATTCTCGCCAAGCAGCAACTCGACCCGCTCGGCCACCTGGAAGGTCGGGACACCCAGGCGCGAGGCGAGGTCGCGCAGGGTATCGGCCTGCTGCTCAATCCACTCCTCCGCACCACGGCCCGTCAGCGCCTCAATACGGCGGATGCCGCTACCGACGCTGCTCTCGCCGATCACGCGCACGTAGCCAATCTCGCCGGTGCGTCCTACATGGGTGCCGCCGCAGAGTTCTTTTGAGGAGGCAGGAGGCAGGCTACTCGTTTCATTTCGCTCAACCGTCACCAATCGCACCCGGTCGCCATACTTCTCGCCGAAGAGGGCGATAGCCCCCGCGCCAATCGCCGCCGGGTAATCCATAACTTCCCAGCTTACGGATCCATCGGCGCGCACCCAGGCATTCAGACGGGCCTCGATCTCGCGTAGCTGGGCCTGCTCAACGGCGCGGTTGTGGGTGAAGTCGAAGCGCAGCCGCTCGGGGGAGACGAGCGATCCAGCCTGGGCCGCGTGTTCGCCGACAACATCGCGCAGGGCGCGCTGGAGCATATGCGTGGCCGTATGGTTGCGCTCGATGTCGGAGCGACGTAGTATGTCAACCTCCGCACGCACGGCATCTCCCGCAGAGACTAGGCCGGACTCGACTATACCATAGTGGACAGTCAGGCCAGGAGCGGGGCGCTGAGTATCTTCAACGCGCACCGTACCCAGCGGGCCGTAGAGCAACCCGGTGTCACCAACCTGGCCACCGCTCTCAGCGTAGAAAGGCGTGCGGTCAAGAACCACCTGCACCTGCGCGCCAACCGCCGTGCTGCTTACATCATCGCCGTGAGCCACCAGAGCCAGGATCGTTGCGTGGCCGGTGGTGGTCGTGTAGCCGATAAACTCCGTGGCAGATAAACCCCTATCAGCCCAAAGATCGGCATCGCCACCGCGCTTAAACTGGGCAGCCGCCCGTGAGCGCCCGCGCTGCTCGGCCATCGCTGCGTCATAGCCTGCCTCATCCACACCCAGGCCCGCATCTGTGGCGATACGCTGAGTCAGGTCGAGCGGGAAGCCGTAGGTATCCTTGAGCGCAAAAGCATCTGCGCCGGGGATGCTGACACCGCCCGAGGACTGCACCTGGGCAACAATTGTGTTGAGCCGGGTGATCCCGCCAGAGAGCGTTTTGAGGAACTGCTGCTCCTCCGCATCAGCAGACTCGAGGATAAATGCGCGCCGATCCACAAGCTGCGGGTAGGCCGCGCCCATCTCGGTGATCACCGTCGCGATCACCTCGGCCAGGAAGGGCCGGGTGAAACCGATGCTACGGCCCTGGTAGGCCGCCCGCCGCAGGATGCGCCGCAGCACGTAGGAGCGACCATTATTACCGGGCAGCACACCATCGGCAATCAGAAAAGCAATCGCCCGACTATGGTCGGCAATCGCCCGGTAGGGCGCGACATTGGCCCGATAGTGGGCCTCATCGCTGCCCAGGGCCGCAATCACCGTGCGGATGATCGGCAGAAACAGATCGGTATCGTAATTGTTATGTACCCCCTGAATCACCATCGTCATGCGCTCAAGGCCCATGCCCGTATCCACCGAAGGCCGTGGCAACGGCTTCATCGTGGCACGCTCATACTGCATGAAGACATTGTTCCAGATCTCAACATAATCGGGGTCATCGCTATTCACGCCAGCGGCGCTCATCTTCGACAGATCATCCCCGATATACATGGTGATCTCGGAGCAGGGACCGCAGGGGCCGGTGTCGCCCATCACCCAGAAATTATCCTTGCGCCCGAAGCGCAGCACACGTGTCGGATCGGCACCCTGAGCGATCCAGAGCTGCGCGGCTTCCTCATCGGCGGGTACCTCATCGTCACCGGCGAAAACCGTAAACCAGAGCCGATCAACCGGGAGCTGAAATTCCTCGGTGAGCAGCTTCCATGAGAGCGCAATCGCCTCGGCCTTAAAGTAGTCGCCGAAGGAGAAGTTGCCAAGCATCTCAAAGAACGTCTGGTGGCGGGACGAAGGGCCAACCTCCTCCAGATCGTTATGCTTACCCGAGACGCGCAGGCACTTCTGGGATGTTGTGGCCCGGCTATAGGGCCGCTTCTCATGACCTAGGAACACATCCTTAAACTGCACCATGCCCGAGTTGGCGAAGAGCAGGGTCGGGTCGTCGGCAACCACGAGCGAGGAACTCGGCACAATAGCGTGGCCGTTACGCTCGAAGAATTTCAGGAATCGCTCGCGGATCTGCGCCGCAGTAAGCTTGGGCATGGTCATCAGGGGGCCTGTTCGATTAACGGGGGACATGCGAATATACGGGGGATGATAGCACG
>JBAXMH010000032.1:0-26335 GCA_037134395.1 Chloroflexales bacterium | reverse complement strand
GTCAGGTGTCAGGTGTCAGGTGTCAGGTGTCAGGTGTCAGGTGTCAGGTGTCAGTGTGCCAATTCGTAGTGGGCGCTTCAGTCGCTTGGCACTGAAGCGCCCACTGCGAACGGTGCATACTGACACCTGACACCTGACACCTGCAGCCCTCTCTCCCATTTTGGGAGAGAGGGCTGCAGGGTGAGTGCTAAACGGAAGAACCCTAGCGATCATCAAGTGGGATATAGTCGCGCTTGGCGTGGCCGAGGTAAATCTGGCGCGGACGCATGATCTTCTGCTCGTCGTCGTTGAGCATCTCGACCCACTGGGTGAGCCAGCCGGCAGCGCGGGGGATAGCGAACAGGAACGAGAAGTACTCGATCGGAAATCCCAGCGCCTGATAGATCAGACCGCTGTAGAAGTCCACATTCGGGTAGAGCTTCCGCGAGATGAAATAGTCGTCCTGAAGCGCGATCCGCTCCAGTTCGACAGCGATCTCCAGGAGCGGGTTGGTCTCGGTGGCCTCGAAGACCTCGTAGGCCACCTTGCGGATGATCTTGGCACGCGGGTCGTAGTTCTTATAGACCCGATGGCCGAATCCCATAAGGCGACCCTCACCCTTCTTCACCCGCTCGATGAAGCCGGGAACGTTCTTCACGCTGCCGATGTGCTGGAGCATCAGGATGACCGCCTCGTTCGCCCCGCCGTGGAGCGGACCATAGAGAGCTGCCACCGCTGCCGAGAGCGCCGAGTAGGGATCGACTCGACTCGACCCGACGCCACGCATAGTTGCCGTCGAACAGTTCTGCTCGTGGTCGGCGTGGAGAATGAAAAGTACATCGAGAGCCTTAGCCAGCACCGGGTTCACCGCATAGTCACGCTGGTTCATGTAATCCATCATGTAGAGCAGGTTCGCGGTGTAGCTGAGCGAGTTATCGGGGTAGTTAAACGGACGCCCGATACGGTGGCGATAGGCGAAGGCGGCGAGGGTAGGGATCTGGCCAAGGATACGCCAGATCTGCTTCTCGCGCACCTCCGCGTTCTCAACCTCCTTGGCCTCGGGGAAGAGCGTAGACATCGCCGACAGGGCGCTGATCAAGATGCCCATCGGGTGGGCATCGTGGCGAAACGCCTGGATCAGATCGGCCTGGTTGTTATGGATGAAGGTGTGTCGGCTAATGCGATTGCCCCACCATTCGAGTCGCTCCTTCGTGGGCAGGTCGCCGTAGATCAGCAGATAGGCGGTTTCGAGGTAGGTACTCTGCTCGGCGAGTTGCTCAATCGGGTAGCCACGGTACTCCAAAATACCCTTGTCACCATCAATAAAAGTGATCGTACTCTTGCACTCGGCCGTATTCATATAGGCCGGGTCGTAAGACATCAGGCCGAAATCGTCGTCCGATGTCTTGATCTTACGCAGATCAATCGCCCGGATGGTGTTGTCCGCAATGGGCACCTCATACGTCTTGCCCGTGCGATTATCCGTAACTGTTAGCGTGTCCTTGCCCATAGGGCCTGCTCCTTTGCGAATCCCTTATGACGTCATCACGTATGCTGCTGCATCGCTCCTGTTAGCCCGACCAACTGGGGGCAGCAGACAATTGTATTATAGTGAGATGAGTTCGTGGTGAGAGAAATCGTCTGATTCCTCGTCTGCGGCCATAATCTGGATGCGGCTGACATTGCGGTACAATAGCTCTGCGGAACCAACCCGGCGCATTGTTGCGCCGAGAACGCAACATGGGTGTGTGGAGCGAGCCATGAGTCTATACCGTAGCCGTCACATTGCGGCACGTTTTGTCCCTAACCTGTTCCAACTATTTGTTCGCTTATACCTCCGCCCACGGGTCGAGGGCGCAGAGGGTCTTCCCACAAAGGGTTCGTTCATCATCGTGGCCAACCACAACAGCCACGCAGATACTGCCGTCATCTTCACCGCGCTACCACGCCACGCCCGCAAGCGATTTGTTGCCGCCGCTGCCCAGGACTATTTCTTTCAGGGTGGGCCGTGGCAGTTCTTCTCGCGGGTTCTCTTTAACGCCATCCCGATCTCACGTGAACGCCGTGGCGGGCAGGATCCGTTGCGCCACGCCTCACGCGCTCTGCGCGAGGGCTACGCGCTGTTGCTCTTCCCCGAGGGTACGCGCAGCAAGGATGGACTCCTCGGCCCCTTTTACAGCGGGATCGGTCGCCTGATCGCCGATTTTCCCGGTACGCCCGTGATCCCTACCTACCTCAGTGGCACCACACGGGTGATGCCTAAGGGTAAGGTTATGCCGCGACCCTTCAAGGTCACGGTGCGTTTCGGCGAGCCAATGCTGGTAAAGGCGCACCCGAAGTTTCGCGCCACCTGGAAATCTGCCGCCGCAGAGGTGCGTGAGGCGGTACTCCAGCTTAGTGGGCTTGTTCCCGTCGCTGACTTGCCTGTTCCCACAGAGGCCCCGGCAGAAGAAACAGAGAAGGTTGAGTAGCGAGATCGCTACACGGTCAGGCTCAATTGAGCCGTTAGTCCCGGCGAATGTTAAAAAATCGTCACACAGTTACGCTTGATTTGGGCCATTGTCTCGGCGAATGTTAAAAAATCGTCATAGACAAAACATAGTACTTGGTGTATCATTAGCATATCGAAAGGGTATTGGTATACGCCGAGTGTTCATGGGCGGGGGCTCGTGAAACTAATGTAATGAGGGGGATTTTCAATGAAGCGAGTTCTACGGGCTGCGGTGCTGGTATCTCTTCTGAGCCTTAGCGTGGTTGCGGTGACGGGGTGTGGTACGGCGCGTGTTTCGGCAAGTTCGCTCAAGCCGCTGCGGCAAGAGACGGTGGACGGTGCGTCACAGGTGAATGTTACGATTAAGTCGTATTCTGTCACGCCCGACACGCTCTCCATCCCGGCAGGCAAAGTCTCCTTCCACGTCAACAACGCCGATCCTTCCATTACGCACGAGATGCTTGTCATTCACGCCCAGGGCGACAGCTTTGGTCTGCCCTACGACTTCGCAATCTCCCGTGTTATTGAGGACCAGGTTGACAAGCCCGGTGAGGTTCCTGACATTCAGGCTGGCACCTCCGGCGACGTTACGCTCAACCTGACCCCCGGACGTTATGTGCTGATCTGCAATCTGGTTGCTCACTACCAGGCTGGCATGCACACCCTCATTGACGTAGTTCCGAGCGCTAAGTAGCGGTTCTCCTGTCCTTGGACTTTCGGTCGAATATCAAACCTTACCTTACAGAGCGGGGGGAGCGGCATAGAGCTGCTTCCCCCGTTCTGTTGTGCCGGGAAGCACTATCTCACCGCATTACTATTGGCAGCCACTGATAGCGATCATTCAGGATACCGCTCGATGGGCGAAGCTGCGCCTCGCCCAGAGGCCCAGCCGTTATCCCGCCAGGGCCACGGCCAAGCTCTCCCGATAGGTAGGCGCGGAGAAATCCGGCCCAGTCGCTATCTCGCGGTTCGCCGCTCGCTCCGTAGAGGTATCGCTGCACCATAGTGGGTTGCCCGCCGAGGCGCATGCTTGTCGGGAAGAAAACCGACAGGCCAGCGGCGTCGTTGAGCAGGATCGGATGACCGGTAATGCCTATACCTGACACCTGCGCTGATGCCAGCACAAGCGGTGTCGTGTCATCGCTCAGCACATTCAACAAAGCACTGCCAGCATCGTGCAGCGTCGTGGGCAGTGTCGTATCAGACGTGATGGCGCTGGCAAGTGCTTTGAGATCAACCAGGGCATCTTCCTGTACACTGATCGGGTTGCCCGACGTCTGCTCTAATGCGTTGATCAGGCCATTGCCTGACGAATCGTATGCCTGGATGGACTGGCGAATGCGTTCGATGACCTTACGTATCGTGGCGCTATCGTTGGTGAGCGCGGGTGTGAGGGCGCTCCCAAGATTATTCAGGGCCACACTTACCGCTGTTGCTCGGCTCAGATCGTAGGCCGCGAGGCTCAACGCCTTCGAGCCATCATAACTGCCCATTGCGGTGCGATAGCTGCTGACCAGATCTTTTGCAACCTCGGCTGGCAGATCTTTCTTCGCGCCCGCCAGCAGCGGCAGGATCAAGGAGTAGTACGGCAGCGACCAGTACTCGTCTGTGGCGGCGACCATATAGCGGGCATAGGGTGCGCTTGCGGATACAACCTCAATCGCACCCATCAGCGACGCTTGGTAAAAGAGAACATCGAGCCGCTTACCGACCACTCCCAGGCCAGCCGTTCCCAAGGCCGACCGCAGTCCCGCGATGTCAAGCGAGGGAACACCGATAGTCGTCATATCATCACCCAGGCCGCCGATGGGATGTCCGGGGCCAGCAATGATCAGCATGGTGTGATTGGCAGGGTAGCGCGCTAGCGCCGTTTTCACAAAATCGCCCAGGGTCGCGGGGTCGCCCGTAGAGATCTCACCGCGCTCTTGGCAATCGGGCGCAGCCGTGGGCGGCAGGTAGCAGAACTGCACCCCGGTGTCGCCATAAGTGTCGCTCAACGTCACAAGATGCACCTGCGGATAGGCCGATGCCAAGGTGCGCAACTGGTCGAGTTGCTGATCAAGTCGGGAGGTGCGCGAGGTATTCACAGGATCGCCGAGTTGGTTATCACCCGCCGCATAGACCATCAGCGTCCAGTCGGCGATAGTATTTGCCGCAGTGGGAAGGGTATTCGACGGTGTAACTGATGCCGTGGGCGGATAAACCGCTGTAGACACCAGGGTAATCGCATGCTCGTAGAACGAGAAACCGTACTGCATGCCCGTCGTATCATAGACAACCACATACCAGCGATAGCTGCGCCCGTAGTGGAAATCAAAGCTTGGCACGCTGCTGAAGCTCTGTGGCGAGAGATCAAACTGCGAGTCAATCCCCTTCGGCCCGCATACCTGGGGCGGCAGCTTGGTGTCGGGATCGATCCGCTGCGGATCATACACACAGAACTGGTACAGATCACCCGCCACACCCCGTGGGATCCAGTTCAGAGCCACGGGACTTGCATTGGTGGCTACGACCGTGCTGTATGAATTCGGATCGCGTAATGATACATCACCGACGTTCACGTCCTGGCCTGTTTTTGTCTGCCCCAGCCCCAGCGTGCTGATTGTCGGCCCAGCCCAGAAACCAACCCGACCATCCGCTCGGGTGACGCCTGTTGATATGTTGAGGAACCAGATCTGGTATGACTCGCCCGTACCCAGGGGCTGCACCCCCAAGAAGCTATAGCCCCCCGCCACATCGGTGATAGCGTCGGCGATGATTGTGCTGCCGGTGGATGTGGTACGCGAGAGAAGTACCTGGGCACCTGCCGCAGCGACGCCGCCCTGCACGACCTTCCCGCTGATCGTTGCCGACGATGCGCAGATGCCCATATCAATGTCATCAACCCACACCTGCTGGCGCTGCGATCCACCCGACGCGCTACGCAGCGTGACAAGGAACATTGCTTTGCCAAGCCCTCCCAACGTACTCAGTTGTGTCGCATCGAGGAAGTCCCAGGTAAACGTATGCCATGCGCCATCGGCCTGAGCGATGGCGGATGCCGGAGAGAATGCGTCCACAGCAATAATCGGTACACCGGAGTCTATCTGTCCCACCGGATAGATCTCCACCTGGAGCTGATCGCCAGGATCTGTGCTGCCAGGGGCGTAGCGATACGCGAGCGTGCCTGTGATCTCGCTGGTCGTCGCAGAGATCGTGAACTGCTGACCCACTGAGGCCACCCCGTCAACAGAATCCTCGCTCAGGAAGATCGCCTGTGGCGCAGAGTGCGACTGGTCGCTGACAATACTGCGTGACGGACGTAGCTCGGCCCAGGGCGTCTTAGCCACCGGTAGCGCAACCGCCGGGTCGCTAAGGGCAGAGGTACACACATCCATCTGGCGCAGACCAGGTTCCAGACCAGAGTAGGTGAAGGGCGGCGGCGACGGCGGCACCGCACCGGGGACAAACCGTGATGGCACGGGCGATGCCTGAACAGGAACGCCCAGTGGCAGCAGAGAAAGCAACAAGATGAGCTGTATCAGCATACGTATTGGGTTCATGTCTCTCCTCGATCCTCATGTTTGATAAAGTATATTGCTAGGGGTATACTTACCTGACCTTCCCGCTTTCGCCGTGGATATATCATAGATCTACTGAATGGAGACTGGGCTGTGAGCGCCGAGCCATCAGCGCTGCTTGATGCCGCCCATGTGATTATTGCTGAGCAGTTGGCGCGACTGCGCGAGTTGCACCAGTCGGCACAGCAGCGCTATGCCCGAGTTGAGAGCGAACTCCGCCAATCGGCGCGGCTTCTCGACGAGGCGAGCGTACAGCTACATTTCGCTAGTGAGCGCCGATTGCCCAGCGTAGAAAGTCTCGCAGAGCGTGAGAAGAGTCTGCGGGTTAGTCACGAGGTACTCGCTCAAGAGTACGAGTCTGGACGGCGCGCCCTGCGCCAGCTCGACCAGCTTGTGCGCCAGATTGATATGAGCAGCGCCACCCTGAGCGGCGGCGGCGAGGGTGAGCCGAGCGACCCGTGGGTGCAGGCTCTGCGTGCCCAGGTGATCTTGGGCCGCGAGGAGGAACGCATCCGCCTCGCCCGTGAGGTTCACGATGGTCCGGCCCAGGTACTCGCCAACGCCCTGATGGGCCTTGAACACTGCCAGAACTTGCTCAAGGCCCAGCGTGTCGAGCGCCTCGCCGAGATACTTAGTCAGATGGGCGAATCGGCCCGCGAAGGGCTCCGCGAGGTACGACACTTTATCGCCGATCTGCGGCCAGGTAAGCTTGACGAACAGGGGTTGGCAGGAGCCATCGCCGATTATGTGCGCCGCTACCACGATACGGTCAGCGCACAGGTGAGCTTCGAGGCCGAGCCTCTGCCACGTTTGCCCCATGAGACAGAGATTGTCCTCTACCGAATCGTGCAGGAATCGCTCCAAAATGCCCATAAGCACGCCCGTGGCGCCCCCGTTCACGTGATGCTGACCTCACGCAAGGGCACACTCCAGCTCACGGTGCGTGACGAGGGGCCAGGGTTCGATACCCGTGAGGTTGTCCGTCGGGCCGGACGCGAGAGTTGGGGGTTAACAAGCATGCGTGAGCGGGCCGAACTGGTAGGTGCCCGTTTTGTTGTCACCACAAAGCCCGGTCACGGGACAGAGGTATCGGTAAGTATGCCGATTGTAGTGAGATGACAATGAAACGTACGGCAACCCCCGCAAGGATTAAAGTACTGATCATTGATGATCATCCGCTATTTCGTCAGGGCATCCGCTGGACCCTGGAGGATGCTGCGGACATAGAGGTTGTCGGTGAGGCCGAAAACGGCCAAGAGGCGATCAAACTCACGGAGCGCCTGAGCCCAGACGTAGTGCTGGTTGACATTAATCTGCCGGGGCTGAACGGTCTGGAGGTTGCCCGCGTCATCAAACGACGCGATCCGCGCATTGGTATTATCGTGCTAAGCGTCTATGAAGATGATGATCAGCTTTTTCAGGCGATTAAAGTTGGTGCCGCCGCCTACTCTTCCAAAGATGTGAATCCTGAGGATCTGCTCTCCTATATTCGTAAGGTTGCCGCTGGCCGCTACCTGATCAACGACTTAGTGCTATCCAAGCCCAACGTCGCCACCCGCGTACTCCATCAGTTCCGCGAACTGGCCGCCACCGAGGATGAACAAACGAGTGTCCTCTTCGCACCGCTCACCAGTCGCGAGATCGAAATTCTTGACTGTATTGCCCGTGGCCTTTCAAATAAAGAGATCGCCACCGAGTTGAATATTAGCGGGCAGACGGTCAAAAACCATATTACCTCGATCCTGTCGAAGTTGCAGGTGAATGATCGCACGATGGCGGTGATCTATGCAATTAAGAAAGGCTGGATACGTTACGGTTATCAAGATCCGCATGAGAGGCAACAGGGCGAAATACCATGAACGTGGGCAATACGCTGCCGGGTGGCGCGCCTACTCCGGATCTCCGAAGCCCTATGGCGAAAAAATACACCTCCCATTTACAGCGGTTTTTCGTGTGGTACAAACACCCGATAGTTGAGGTTTGGGAACGGCCCATCCAGCTCCTCAAGCTGATCCAGCAAAAAACGATCACTGTGGCTGATAGTCGGTAGCCGCGCCATTTCCATCAGTTGATCGAAGCGCCCCAGGTAGATCTGCCAGCGCTCGCGCTGCTCCTCGGCGTACCCGGTGGCCACCAACGCCTCCGGCCAATCGCTGGTCTGGGCCAGCATCAGTTCGCGGGCGGCCTGATTGAGTGTCCGCTCCTGGTCGGCCTCAGCGCTCGGAAACTCGGCTGCGATCTGTACCATCTTCTCCTCGGCAGCGTGAATCGCCTGCCAGTAGCTCTCACTCGATGGCCCACGCCACGGGGCGTGGCCGCCTGCGCCCCACGAGCCGGCACGGATCGTAGCCCGCTGTCGGGGCCGCTGCGACTTTAGGTACTCCCCTGGCGTCGTCAGTTTCAGGGATCGGTGAGTCGCACAGAGAGTCATCACCGCCTGAAGCCATGTTGGTCCCTCAAACCACGCTGTTCCGATCAGATCCATGTCCAGCAGTACCAGCAATATATCGTTGGGCGAGCGACGGTCGCTCTCGGAGATCAGCATTCCCGCAAAGTGACTGGCATGCTCTTGGGCGCGGCGCAGAGCGTGGTAAGGATCATAGGGCTGCGGCGCCCCCAGGCCAATTGCTTGGTAGCCGCCGGGGTCGCTCGGGTCGCGGTAGAGCGGATCGCCCACATAGCCAAGTTCCGGCATCCAGATGTGTCGGGCGATCTGTTCGTCGGGTGCGATAGCGATCAGCTTACATCCTTCCACAATAATCGGACCACACCCGGCGTCGGAAGGGAGGCTGGATCGATCCAGCACCACGTAGCGCACGCCCACATTGCTGATCGCTGTCTCAATCCCTGGACGCCAACCGCTGCCGGGGAGCCACATACCCTCAGGACGACCCAGTGATCGCGCTGTGTGCAGAGCGCCATGTTCGATCTGGACGCGCACCGATTCTTCACGCCCCAGGAGCGGCAGATAGGCGTGGCTGGCAGCTCCAGCCAGCGGCTCGATCACCCGTGCTGTTGTTAGTTCGCGCAGCCGCTGGGCCAGGTTGCGGTTGTAGCGATGAGTGAAGCTGTGCAGCGCCTGACGACTCCATTCGAGGTAGAAGCGGGCTAGGTAACTGTCGTGATGATTCTCCTCAAGCTCGAAGTGGCGCAGATTCTCGCTCCGGCGGGCCAGCCGCTCCTCCATCCAGAGCAAAAAATGCTTCTGCACCACCGGGTCGGCCAACTGCTCGATCAGCAACGGTGAGCAGGCCATTGCTATCCGTGGCCCCAGCCCAGTGAGCTGGAGGTCGCCAAGCAGGTCGAGCAACGGGATAAGCCCCTGGGCGATCATCTCGTGGAGTGGCTCTTCTCCAGCAGGTTGACGGCCAGCGCGGCGCAGATAGGGTGCGTGAGCGATAATGAGAAAGGAGACAAACAATGCTTGTTCCTTAGGGGATAGGTGTGTCTGTTGCGGAGCTTGGCGGCATGTCGGTGGGCAATGCAGGGATGGATTTCTCGCTGGGCACGGGATTCTCGGTGGGCGCGGGGGTGATGCTGTTAACCATCGGGCTGGGGCTGGGCAACGGGATGGCTGTGGCAACCAGCGGGCTGGGGCTGGATGAAGGCGTAACGCTGACGACCAGCGGGCTGGGGCTGGATGAAGGCGTAACGCTGGCAACCAGCGGGCTGGGGCTGGATGAAGGCGTAACGCTGGTAACCAGCGGGCTAGAGTTGGGGGCTGGGGTCTGGCTGGCGACGAGCGAGCTAGGCGATGGAGTGATGGTGGCCGTGGGCAGCACGGGTGTTGCAGTAGGTGATGGAGAGGCCGTGGGTGTCACAGGCGTCGCAGTAGGAGACGAAGAGGCCGTCGGCGATGACGTGACCGTAGGTAGTTCGGGTATCGCGGTATACGACGGGGTAACAGTGACCAGTCGGGGTAGTGGAGTCGCTGGTCGGGGTGAGGGTGGTGGGATGAGCGTCGCAACAACATCGCTCGGCTTAGGCGTATCGCTGGGGAGAGGTGTGTCGCTGGGGCGCGGCGTATCACTCGCACGAACCTCCAGGGAGGGCGTCACCCCCTTCGGAGTTGGCGTAGACGTCTGCATACCACCGCTCGCAATCCCACGGGCCACCATAAAGAGCAACAGAAGAGTTAAGCCCACAAGTACCCCGCCGATCAAGAACAAGGCCAATGGGTTAGATCTGTTTGTCTGACCATTGCCTCGGCCCATATCCACTTTCGGCGGCGGGCGAATTGGCTGGGGGCGCTGCGGAGGCTGGGCTGGCACACTCGACGGTAGTGGTCGAGGGGGAACTGGGGGCGACACCGGCGGCGGCGTACTCGGGCGCGGCGCGGGCGGCGGCGGGATGGTGAGGGAATCGCCACCAACGGGAGGGAATACTAGGGCCGCCAGTTGTTCCCGGCTAGCTATAGGCGTGCGATAATGCTGCGCCACCTCGCGTAGCGCCTCAACCATAGCTATCCCGCTGGGGTAGCGACTCTCTGGGCGTTTGGCGAGCGCCCGTGCGAGAACAACATCAATCTCGCTCGGCAGGTACGCTTGCACACTGGTCGGCGGGGGCGGCGGGAGCTGAGCGTGCGACACGATCAACTGCGGGGTCGCCCCCGAAAAGGGCACTCGCCCGGTGATGATTTCGTAGGCCACTACCCCCAGCGAGTAGAGGTCGCTGCGCCCATCCACCCGGCGGGCCTCAGCCTGCTCCGGCGAAATATACTCAGGAGTGCCCATAAATACGCCGGTACGGGTAAGCCGTTCGCTATCCGCATCGGACGTCTGGGCGATGCCAAAGTCTGTTAGCACCACCCGACCGCCCACATCCAGCATCATATTGTGGGGCTTTACATCGCGATGGACAGAACCCTGGCTATGGGCGAAGTCCAGGGCGCGGGCCACCGGGTCGAGGATGCTCACCGCATAGCCAAGCCCGAGGTTCGCGTTTTCGTTGAGGATACTGTGCAGGGTACGACCATCAATAAACTCCATGGCGATGAAGTATAGGCCGTCCTGCTCGCCCACATCATAGATCGTCACAATGCCGGGGTGGCGCAGACCCGCCGCCGTGCGCGCCTCGCGTTCGAAGCGCTTGATAAACTCGGGATCCATGCTCAGTTGGGCGGCCAGCACCTTGATCGCAACCGGACGCTGGAGCAGCGTGTCGGTCGCACGATAGACGCGGGCCATGCCCCCGCGCCCAATCTCCGCCTGGATCTCGTAGCGGCCCAGCCGTCGCCCGACTAAGTTGCTCACAGGATGGGCTCCTTCAACAACAGGTCAGGTGCCCGCCCGCCGAGGGCTTCAGCCCCCGACGGTGGCGATGAACAACCATGACACAGGCATGCCTGCGCATCAATAAAGTGGAATTTTCACTATCCTGATGGTATAATCACGCTAGCCGCCGCGATTGTACCACAATGCAAACCGTGTTTCAAAGCTGTGGTGGAGGTTCGCCAGATGCAGTCTGCGCCTGCTCCCAAACTCATGGTGAAGCGCCCGGATGGCCAATTCCGCGAGCTTGAGTGGGATCGCGAGGTGATCTCGGTTGGGCGCGATGGGGCCAACGATATTGTGATTGATCATCCGCTAGCCTCACGTCGCCATGCACGCTTCGAGCGTGATGGTGATGGTTTCGCTGTTCATGATCTTGAAAGTACGAACGGTACGTTTGTCAATGGAGAGCGCCTCACAGGCACTCGTGTACTTCATAGCCAGGATCAGGTGATCATCGCTGATGCGGTGATCGTCTTTCAAGACCCCGAGGCCACTATAAAGGGCGTCCTTCCACCCGACCTGCTGCGGGCTGTCCGCGAGGAACTGCGGGTTGATAGCCGTACCAAAGAGGTCTTCATCCGTGGTCAGGCCCTTGATCCGTCGCTCACAGTCAAAGAGTTCCAGCTTCTGGAGATGCTCTATAACCACCGTAGCCACGTGGTCAGTAAGGATGAAATCGCCCGCGAGGTGTGGGACTATGAGGTATTTGATTATAATGCGATTGACGCATTAGTCTATCGCCTACGTCAGCGTATCGAGCCCGACCCAGCTAACCCGCGCTACCTTGTCACTCAGCGTGGCTTTGGCTATAAGCTGATCACATCCCCCGACGCCTGATTATTTTAGATTTTAGATTGCAGATTGCGGATTGCAGATTGCGGATTGCAGATTGTGCAATCCAAAATCCAAAATCTAAAATCCAAAATCTAAAATCTGCCATCTGCAATGTCAAATGTCAAGCTCACCGCCCGCGCCCGCCTGCGCGGCACGGTTGACATCCCCGGCGATAAATCAATCTCGCACCGTGCTGTCATCTTCAATGCCGTGGCTGAGGGTAGCGCCCGGATTACGAACTTTCTGACGGGTGCCGATTGTCTAAGTACCATCGCATGTGTTCGTGCCCTTGGTGTTGATGTGGTGCAAGAGGGAAGTGAGGTGCATGTGCGCGGTGTTGGGCTACGCGGCCTGCGTGAACCCGCAGATGTTCTCGACTGTGGGAACTCGGGCACCACCTTGCGCCTGCTGGCTGGCCTGCTCACCGGCACGCCGATCTTCACCGTCCTCACGGGTGACGCATCTCTACGCTCGCGTCCCCAGCAGCGTATTGTTGCGCCCCTGCGCTCCCTCGGTGCCCAGATTGACGGTCGCCAGTCGGGCGACCGGGCACCCCTGGCGATCCGTGGCGGATCCCTGCACGGCGGATCGTACCAACTGCCCGTCGCCTCCGCCCAGGTGAAGTCGGCCCTGCTCCTGGCCGCCCTCGGCGGTAGTGGGTCGCTCACCCTCGGTGGGCGAATCGACTCACGCGATCACACCGAGCGCATGCTCAGTGCCATGGGTATTGACCTTCAGATCGGCCCCGACCAGATCACGCTTTACCCACCAACACATCCGGTTCTGCCCTACCCGCTCTCGCTGCGCGTCCCCGGCGACCCGTCTAGCGCCGCGTTTTGGTGGGTTGCCGCCGCCATTCACCCCGATGCCGAACTAACCACTATCGGCGTCTGTCTGAACCCGACCCGCACTGGCGCACTGGATGTGCTACATGCAATGGGTGCCGAGATCACGATCACGAACCAGCGGAGCGAGGGCAGTGAGCCGGTTGGCGATGTCACGGTGAGATCCTCGCACCTGCGCGGCACTGTCATTGATGGCACGCTGATCCCCCGGCTGATTGATGAAATTCCGATCCTTGCGGTTGCCGCCGCCTGCGCCGAAGGCACAACCGTGGTGCGCGACGCCCAGGAACTGCGGGCGAAGGAGACTGATCGTATCGCCACAGTGTCGGCGGGACTGACCGCCCTTGGTGTTAAGGTTGAGCCAACAAACGACGGCATGATTCTGACGGGGCTCGGTGGCCCGGCCCTGCACGGTGCCGCCCTCCAGAGTCACCACGATCATCGCCTCGCCATGGCCTGGGCCGTCGCCTCGCTCGTTGCCTCTGGCGAGACAAGCATCGCCGACCCGGAGTCGGCGGCGGTCTCCTACCCAGGGTTTTGGGAGATCCTCCAGCATATTCATAACTGACGGTCACTATGAGCGAAACCTTCAGCTTCAAGATCGAGGTCTTTACCGAAACCCTGCTCATCACTGGTAGTTATGATTTGCCGCTCTACCGGCGACTGAGCGACGCGCTCAACAGCCGTCTGCACCGCTTTGTCACCCTGCGAAATGCGAGTGTGGCCCCGATCTGGAAGCCACAGCAGAGCCAGCGCGTCTCCCAGCTTCTGGTTGACATCAACAGCGCCCTGCTTGTGGCCGTGATCGAGGAGCCATTGGCCCCTCCCGGCTTTATCGCACCATCTCCGCCCCGTGATACGCAGCCTATGATGTTCTTTACGGCAGCTTTCGCGATGCGTGCCGATTTCTATACGCGCACAGACATGGAGCTTATGTCCATGCTGAGCGAGATGAACGACGACTTCATCCCGCTCAGCACGGTTTCGATTTACCCGCTCCACGGTGGTGCCGCTCTCACACGCGGGTTTGTCTGCCTCAGTCGCACGCGCATCCAGGCTCTCTTTGCCATCGCCGCACCAGTGACGAATGCGTCTGCATCTCCCCCCGAAGCTTCACCTCGTTCCCCTGAGGGTGATACATCCACTAGCAGTGAAAACCCGCTCCCAGAGACGTAGATTTTAGATTTTAGATTGCAGATTGCAGATCGCAGATTGCAGATTGCGCAAAACTCGCCCTGTCACGCTTCGCTTCGCTCAGCGTCCCGGCGACGACGATGCACACCGGGACGCTGAGCGAAGCGAAGCGTGACATGTGTCGCTAGGAATTTCCGGGAAGCTGTAAAGCCCGCACGACGAACGGTAAACCTGAAACCTGGCACCTGAAACCTGGCCCATTGTGTGAAATCTGAAAAGGGCTGCGTTTCTTACTATACGACGGGGAGGTCTGTCTGCGGTAGCATCAGGAGCGAATGGTATGATAAGTGATCAGTACAGAGATGACGGATGTGTGGCGGCACCCGAACTCAGTGGCATTGCAGTTATTGCCGCTGCCGATGGCGAGATTGACGAGCCAACCCGCGTTCATCTCCAGGAGTGCCCGTATTGCGCCACCCGAGTCCTGCAGATGCGCCAGATGCAGACACGTTTGCGCCGCCAGTTCTACCGACTCTTCTGCCCTACTACAGACCTGCTCGTGGATTATTGTCAGGGGTTGCTCGACCCCTATCAGCGCACTGTCATTACCCATCACCTTGCGACGTGTTCCTGCTGTGCCAGCGAGGTTACCCTGATGGAGTCAATTGAGCCGGTCTCAGACATGGTTGCCCCGCGTGCGGGGTCATTTTTTGCCCTTCGTCATACACGTTAGCGGTTTGATAGGAACAAAAAGCGGGCGACCGACGAGCATGTCGTCGGTCGCCCGCTGTGTTGTCCGAGGGCCGATCTACGCGAAGTAATCGGCGATATAGGCGGTGAGGTCAGAGACACGCACCGAGTAACCCCACTCGTTGTCGTACCAGGAAACGACCTTGAAGAAGTCGTCGCCCATAGCAATCGTCAGCGGCAGGTCAACGATGCTGCTGTAGGTGCTGCCGATAAAGTCGCTGCTCACCAACTGCTGGTCGCTCACCCCGAGGATACCCTCAAGCTCCTCGCTCTCGCTGGCCTCGCGGAACACCTGATTGATCTCCTCGACGCTGGTGGCACGGCCAAGCAGCACCGAGAAATCCACCATCGAGACAGTGGGGGTAGGTACGCGCACGGCGTAACCGTGGAACTTGCCCTTCAGTTCCGGGATCACCAGAGCGACGGCCTTAGCGGCGCCGGTGGTGGTGGGAACCATGTTGAGCGCGGCGGCGCGGGCACGGCGAAGATCACTGTGGACGTTATCCTGAAGGTTCTGATCCATCGTGTAGGCGTGGATCGTCGTCATCAGGCCGCGCTGGATGCCAAACTTGTCGTTGAGTACCTTTGCGACGGGGGCCAGACAATTGGTGGTACACGAGGCGTTTGAGAGGATATGGTGCTTCTCGTGATCGTACTTTGTCTCGTTCACACCTAGACAGATCGTCAGATCCTCACCCTTTGCCGGGGCGGAGATGATAACCTTCTTGGCACCTGCCACCAAGTGAGCCTTGGCCTTCTCGGCGTCGGTGAAGCGACCAGTTGACTCGATGACAATATCAACGCCCATTTTGCCCCAGGGCAGGGCGGTGGGGTCGCGCTCGGCGAGGGCCGCGATCTCGTAGTGTACGTCGTCGTAATCAACAATAATCTTGTCGCTAGTGACGCTCACTTCGCCATCGAAGGGGCCGTAGGTCGAGTCGTAGCGAAGGAGATGGGCCAAAGTCTCATTGTCGGTCAGATCGTTGATGGCGACAATCTCGAACTCATCTGGGTGATACTCGAGCATAGCCTTGAAAGTCTGTCGACCGATCCGGCCGAAACCATTGATAGCAACGCGAACCATGAGTCGTGCCTCCTTAAACTGGATACGCAAAATGCTCGCAGACACCTGCGGGCGGGGCAACGGATGCTCCCGTTTGGCGATACGTAGCGCACTCCAGCGGGTTTGTCACCGTTGCGAGAACACGTGTGTACGACGGAGTTCATTATAACATGCTTTGGCGTGATGCCTCTGGACGGGAGAGGTGTGCTACAATCGGTGGTAGGATCTGCGATGGAAGGATTCTGCATTATGGTGCTGACAATACTGATAGTGGCGGCCATAGGTGTACTTGGGTTGGTTGGGCTCTTTCGCGGGGTGCGCCGTGGCCTGATCGCGATGGCAGGCACGCTGCTCGGCGCGGTGCTGGTCAATCTTTGGCAGGCACGCTGGATAAATGGGCTGCGCGCCCAGATGGAGCAACCCGCATGGCCGACCTTCCTCCTCACAACGGGGATCTTTGTGTTGGTTGCGATACTGGTGGGCTACGGCGGGAGCCTGCTTCTTCCACCGCACGACCCGAAGGCCAAGGGGCCGGGCATGCTCGACCGCCTCCTGGGTCCTTTTGTCGGCGCTCTGAATGGCGCTCTGATTGTTAGTTATCTGCTGCGCTACGCGAACGAGAATTGGCCAAATGGCGAGGCAGCGGCCATGATTGCAGAATCGTTCATGGCGCGTCTGCTCGACATATGGCTGCCCTGGTTTATTCTTGTTATGGTGCTGATGACCACGCTGTTTGTGATGATGCGCGGCAGCATGCGAACCTTGCGGGCACTCAACCGGCCTGCGGATGGCGGAGCGACGATGGCGGGGAGAACGACATTTGCCTCCGCAAAAACGATGCCCCCCGCCAGGGATACGACTCCGCCCAAGAGTCGTGCCGAGGTCGATCAGCGCATCCTTGAAAAGATTGACCAGGCCACCAAAAAGTAGGGGCGCAGCAGTCTCCCGGTCGCCGTGCGACCGGGAGACTGCTGCGCCCCTACGGGTGTGATCAAAACGAAATCGCCCGCTCGCCCAGGTTTGTGCCGGGCCAGATGCGGATGCCGCGCTCTAGGCGGTTCTCTGGCCCCAGAATGCAGTCATCACCGATGATCGATCCGTCGGTGATCATGGTCTTCGCGCCAATCTGGTTGTTGCGACCAAGCACACAGTTGCGCAGGGTCGCCCCTTCACCAACCTCGTTCCCCTCCCAGAGAACCACTCCCTCAAGAGACGCCTCTGCTCCAATCTGGCAGCCGTCACCTAGCACGGTCGGCCCGATCACCCGCGCCCCACGTCCAATCTTCACCCCGCGCCCAATGACAACCGGGCCAACCACCTGGGCCGTCGGGTGAATATCGGCGTCACCCTCAAGCCAGACTCGGTCGGCGATCTGCTGACCACGGAAGGTGTAGCGCACCTTGCCGATCAGAATATCGTGGTGGACATCGAGGTAGGTCTGCGGCTTGCCGATGTCGGTCCAGTAGGCCCGCGAAGGGTAGCCAAACATCGGATCGCCCGTTTGGAGCATAACCGGAAAGAGGCCGCGCTCGAACATATAGAACATGTTTGGCGGAACGTAACGCAAAACGTCGGGTTCGATGATGTAGGTGCCTGCGTTGATCAGGTTGGTGGTAATGTCCTCGGCGCGGGGCTTCTCCAAAAAGCGATGAACCCGGTTGTCCTTGTGCATCTCCACAAGGCCAAACTGAGTTGGATCGTCCACCGGGGTGAGCGAGATCGTCACCTTACTCTGCTTCTCGCGATGGTAGGCCAGCATCGCCTGAAGATCAAGGTCGGTCATCACATCGCCATTAAACACAAAAGTGGTATCGTCGAGCAGGTGTTCGACATTCTTCACCGCACCGGCGGTACCGCGTGGCTCCGGCTCCTTAATGATATGCAGCTTCATATTCAGGCGCGAGCCATCGCCAAGCGCAGCGTGGAAACGTTCGGCAAGATACTGGACGGCGAGTACCACCTCATCAATACCCTGGTCGCGCAGTCGAATCAGCATCGACTCGATAAATGGCTCATTCACCAGGGGGATCATCGGCTTGGGGGTATTGCAGGTGAGCGGACGTAGGCGCGTGCCAAGGCCACCAACAAGGATAACGGCTTTCATGGAACTCCCCTATACGGTCGTAGCGCCCCGCCAGTAGGCAAGGATATCGTTCATCGTCTGGCGGATTGTCATGGACGGTGCCCAGCCGGTGCAGGTGCGCAGTTTGCGTGCATCGCAGGTAACAAGAGGGATGTCAATTGGGCGCATCAGATCGGCGCTGAGGTGTACTTCAATCGGCGTTGTGCTTTCGGCGAGCAGCATGTCGAGAATGTCGCGGATCATCACCGCGTGGCCGGTGCCCAGATTATAGACCTCGCCCGCGACACCGTGGCTCATCAGCAGGGTGTAGGCGCGCACAACATCACGGACATCGGTGAAGTCGCGGCAGGCGCTCAGGTTGCCTACCTGCATCACTGGGGGCTGCAGGCCGCGTTCGATCCGGGCGATCTGGCGGGCAAACGCCGCCGTGACGAAACGTTCATTTTGGCGCGGGCCAATATGGGTGAAGGGCCGCACGCGCACTATGTCGAGTCCGTGGCTCAGGTGGTACTGGAGGCCAAGGATTCCCTGCGCCACTTTACTCACCCCGTAGGGGTTGGTTGGGCGGAGCGGGGCATATTCGTTGATCGGCAGATCCTCGGGCAGAATCTTGCCATACTCCTCATACGTGCCAACCAGCAAGACTCGGGCCGGAAGGTGCTGCGCGATCATGGTCAGGAAGATGTTCAGAGCGCCCAGGGTGTTGGTCGCCAGCGTCGCTGCCGGATCGCGGAATGACTCGGGCACAAAGGGCTGCCCCGCCAGATGAAAGATGACGTGGGGCTGTGCCGCGATAATCGCCCGCGCCGTCGCCTCGGGGTCGGACAGATCGGCCTGCACCAGCCTGACATGATCGCGGAGGCTGATCAGATCAATAAAAGGTGATCGTGATACACCCCAGATCTCATAATCGCCTTGCTGAAGCAAGTACTCAGCGAGGTGACTGCCAACAAAGCCGTTGATACCAGTAATAAGCGCACGCATAGGGTTGATAGGGGCCGCTCACACGGCGTTGATTACATCTCGATTCGCAAGGTTTTCTTGTGCATTACATTGACACGGTTTGTGCAATATGCTACAATATCTGGGCAATTGTAGCATGCTTTTGTAGGTTATAACGATCATATCGCTACTTTCATACACTACCACTGTCCGTATTTTCATAGTTAACTCTACGATAAGGCATCGGGTACAGCGACACGCTGGGAAGGCGAGCGGGAATGGCACAGCAGCACTTCTTGTCACAATTCTCTGACAAGCCGCGCTACAACACAAAGGCGGTGGCGCAAGAGACGGGCGTTCCCGCCGATACCTTTCGGGCGTGGGAGCGTCGCTACGGGGTGCCGCACCCGCAGCGAACCGAAGGTGGGCATCGCCTCTACTCTGAGCGTGATATCGCCACGATCCGCTGGCTGCGCGACCGGACAGCCGAGGGGCTGACGATCAGCCAGGCGATTGCGCTAATGACCGATGGCACCGAGTCGAACCTGGGCTGGCTGAATACGGCAGTTGACACCGAGCCGCACACGTGGGATCGGCTCAATAGCCGACTATTCGCCGCCTTGATTGATTTTGATGCGACCCGCGCAGAGCAGATTATGGGCGAGGCTTTTGCGATCTACCCGCTTGAGGATGTCTTTCTGCGGCTGGTTCAGCCAGCGATGATCGAGATCGGTGAGCAGTGGCACGCCGGTAAACTGAGCGTCACCGCCGAGCATTTCGCCACGCAGTTTATTCGACGTAAGCTCTCGGGGCTCTTCAACACCTACAATATCACCGATGGGCGAGGCCTGGTGGTGATCGGCTGTGCGCCGAGCGAGCAGCACGACCTGGGTGCGCTCATGATTGCGGTCTTTTTGGTACGCCATGGCTGGCAGGTCGTCTACCTTGGCTCCGAGGTGCCGCTGCGCGATCTGCTCGATACGGTGCGCCAGCTCCAGCCCGATATTGTCTGTATGGCCGCATCCACCACCGAGACGGCCGCACAGCTTCTTGAGATCGGGAAAGCCATTCAAACAATGCCACCGCCATTTCCGGCATTTGGCTTTGGCGGTCGCGCATTTAACCTAAACCCGCTGCTCGCCCAGCGCATGCCCGGCACCTTCCTTGGGAAAGATGCTCAGGAGGTGGTAGACGCTGTGGCTGATATTCTCAGCGGACGTTAGAGGTTAGTATAGTGACGCGGTGCTGCGGATGAAACAGAAGGAGAGCCGTGTGTCGCCGAAATCTCCCTCGTCGCTGGCCCTGAATGCTGGCATAGCCGCAATACCACAGCCACTCCCGGCTGAAGAGCAACTGGCGCTGCTGTTTCATCTGACTGAACTGCCGCCGCAGCCCGAGTCGGACGAGTATTCGCCCCACTCTCCGCAGGGCATTGCTGAGGCATACCGCCATTGCGAGCAGATGATTCGCCAGCACTCCAAGAGTTTCTTCTTCAGCACGTGGTTTCTGCCTGTCGAGAAGCGCAGAGCGGTACACGCCTTCTACGCCTTCTGCCGAGTTACGGATGATACGGTGGATCATGCGACCGGCGACCCGGCCCGCACCCTGGCCGTGTGGGTGAAGCAGGCCCGCGCCGCGCACCCTGTATCTGATAACCCCGTGCTGCTAGCCTGGCACGATACACGCACACGCTACAATCTGTCGCCCACGCTTGTGGATGAGTTACTGGCAGGCATGGCAATGGATCTCTCAATCCATCGCTACGCCACCTTCGCCGACCTCTGGCTCTACTGCTATCGGGTGGCATCAGTGGTGGGCCTGCTGAGCATGGGTGTCACCGGCGCGGCCCCTGGGGCCACGCCCTACGCGATCAAGCTCGGGGTAGCCCTCCAGATGACCAACATCCTGCGCGATGTGGGTGAGGACGCCAAGCGCGGGCGGGTCTACCTGCCTCAAGAAGATCTGGAGCGTTTCGGCCTGACGGCGGAGGAGATTCTCAGGGGGGTGTACGATGAGCGGTTCCGCAACCTGATGCGTTTTGAGGTTGATCGAACCTACCGTCTCTATGCCGAGAGTTGGCCTGGGATCGGCCTGCTCCCACCCGATAGCCGACTCGCTGTGGCAGCGGCGGCGCGAATCTACGCCGGTATCCTTGACAAGCTGGTGGCAAATGATTACGATTCACATACCAAGCGGGCTTTCCTTACCTTGCGCGAGAAGCTCGTTCGCCTCCCGCAGCTCTGGTTCGATATGCAGAAGTTTTGAATGCTGAGACAAGGTTTCAGGTGCTAGGTTTCAGGTTTCAGGTACAGCGCATCAGAGTGCCTTATAAGTACCCAAACTGTAAAGTACCTGCGAACCTTGGCTGAGTGTTTATAGCCGCTGATGCTCGGCTATCGGCTATCGGCTATCGGCTATCGGCTATTTTTACATCAGAAAGGTACACTTTCATGTCAACCGAGAAGTTTCTTGTCCCTGGCATTTCGTGCCAGCACTGCGTCAATGCGGTAAATAAAGAAGTCAGTGCGCTCAGCGGCGTGCAAAAGGTTGAGGTTGATCTGCCCTCCAAGGTCGTCACCGTGTACAGCGATCAGGTTGCCTCTGCCACGATTATCGCGGCTATCCAGGAAGCTGGTTACGACGAGGTTTCGCCGGTGGCGTAGTCGTTGATGTCTGCGTAGGGGCGAAGAATCAACAGCATCGGAAGTGCGCAAAAGTACGCCTCCGATGCTGTTGATTCTTCGTCCCTATTCAATGACCACCCTCCCAGCACTTAGCTCGGCCAGGGCCGCGATGCAGGCCGCGTAGGTATCGGCAGGCAGTTGCGTGATGATGCTCACATCGGCGGCGAATTCTTCGTCCTCGATGGTGGCGCTGTGGGCTTCTAGGGCGCGGCGGATGGCCGCGTAGTCAGCGTAGCTCGTTCGCACCAACATGCTGCGCAGTTCTACGCGCTCGGCGCGTGGCAGTGCCTCTAGCACGGCTTTGACGGAGTCGCCGTAGGCGCGCACGAGTCCCCCGGTGCCCAGGAGCGTCCCGCCGAAGTAGCGAGTGACGACCACGGTGACATCGCCTAGGTCGGCACCACGTAGCACGGCGAGCATGGGCCGTCCTGCTGTGCCTGCTGGCTCGCCGTCGTCGCTCATGCCTGCGGTGACGCTGGCCCCGTAGCCGACGAGGTAGGCGAAGCAGTGGTGGCTGGCGTCGGGGGCAGCGGCGCGGATCTCGCTGATAAATGCTTTGGCAGCGGCAATGTCGGGAGTGGGGGCGACGTCGGCGATGAAGCGTGAGTTGATGATAGTGAGTTCGACGCGGGCACGACCGGCGGGGATCGGGTAGCGGGTGGGATCGGCCATGGTCTATGTCCTCATGAGACAAGGGGTCAGGGGTCAGGGGTCAGGGGTCAGGGGTCAGGGGTCAGCCTGAAACCTGACACCTGAAACCTGGTACCTGAACCCTTGTCTTAGCGTGAAACCTCCGGCATCCACACCTGGTAGGGCAACGTGATCATCGTGAGGCGCAGCAGGCCACCGTCGCTGTCGGACACGAGAAGGGTGTCGCCATCAAAGGTGACGTTGAGGGCTGTGCCGGGTGTATCGTAGCTACCGGCGAGTCGTGGGCCAGATGGGTCGCTGAGGTCGAAGGCGAGGACTCCGTTGTTGCCGGCGGCGACAACGAGTTGCGTGCCGTGCAGAGCGAGGTCGTAGGCGCTGAAGAGTTCGGTGCGAGAGAGGAACGTGGGTTTCGTCGGGTCGCGCACATCGAGGACGATTACCCCGTTGCTGGTGGCGAGGTAGGCGCGCCCGGCGGAGAGTGCTACGCCCTGGATAAAAGTGCCGACGGGTGGATCGTAGCTACCGATGATGGTTCGGGTGACGGGGGCGATGACGCGCATGCCGCTGCGGTCGGCGACATAGAGGAACCCGTTGTCGAGAGCCAGATCGAGGGCGGCACCGGGCGTGTTTATGGTGGTCTGGAGGGTAGGGCTAAGGGGGTCGGTGAGGCTGAGGATGTGAACCCCAGCATCGCCCGCTGCTGCGTAGGCAGAGGTTCCATCTACCAGGATTGCGCCGGTGGTGCCGGTGAGGGTGATGGTGCGGGTTGTGGTGAGGATGCCGGTGGGCGCGGCCTGGATCACCGCAAGCCCGTTGCGGCCACTGGCGGCGTACATGGTGGTTATGCCGCCGATGGCTGGCCCGATGGCGAGGCTGAGGGCCGGGGTTGTGGTGATGCTGCGACTGAGGAGCAGGGTATCGGTGAGGGCTGTTGTGACGGTGGCAACGCCGCCGTCGCCCAGGGCGAGGTAGAGGTTAGTGCCGTCGGCTATGGCCGCACGTACGCCGCCGAGGGTGGGGGCGGTGGCGAGGGTGGGCAGATCTGGGCTGCTGGTGTTGATGGAGATTGCGCCCGATGGCCCGGCGGCCAGCGTGGCGGTTGCGCCGTCTAAGAAGAGATCGCTGATCGGGGCGAGTGGCCCGAAGGTGCGCACGGCCACCTGTTGCGGCAGATTGCCGCTAAGGTCGAAGACCACGAGACCGGCACTGCCAGCGGCGACATAGGCCCGGCCCGCGCCGATCTGGATGGCCTGGGCATCGCCGCCGGTGGCGACGGCAGCGAGTACCCGTGGCTGGGCTGGGTTGGCGACATCAAGGATCTGGAGGCCGCAGGAACCAGCGGCGACATAGGCGCGGGTGCCGTCGAGGGCGATGCCACCGGCGTAGCCAGAGGTGATCAGGCTGCCGCGCAAAGTGGGCGAGAGTGGGTTGGTAACGTCGAAGATCTCGATGCCGCCATAAGAACCCTCGGCGACGTAGGCGAGGCCGCTGGCATAGGCGATGGCGGTGGCGGAGGCGTAGGTCTGGGCGCTGCCGAGGAGCCGGGGCTGGGCCGGGTCGGCGACATCGAGGATCTGGAGGCCGCCGCCTGGCCCGGCAGCGGCCATGTAGGCGCGAGTGGCGTCGAGGGCAATGGCGGACGCAAGCCCCGGCGTGCGCAGCGCACCGAGCAAGTGAGTTGCGTCGGCATTGGTGATCTGGAGGCCACGAGAGCCTGTAATGAGGTAGAGGGCGTCGAGGCCCACCGCGATATCCTGAATGCGGGCATCCAGAGGGAGCCGGTAAAAACCTGAGGATGCTGGTTTCATTACCCCCAGATCGGCCCCCCGGTTAAACAGGAGCGTCTGACCGGCGGCACGGGACGCGACGGCGTTGGTATTTCCGCCGAGGCTGGCAGCATAGCGCAGGCTGATTGTCCCGCTGGGGCTGAGGGCGGCGGGGGCGAAGAGCGGGGATGCGGCCACCGTGGTTGCGCAATCGCTCTGGGTGAGGCGTGGGGGTGCGGCGATGAGCAGAGCCGATAGCACATAAGCGATAGCCGCTACGACAACAAGAGTAACTATTTTCATCGTGGTAGTGGCTGAGCGCTTCGGCAAGTGGCGCAAAGCCCGAAGATAGAGATATGAGCGAGGCGGGCGGCGAAACCGTAGCGGGCATCAAGCTCCTGGCGCACCGGCTCAAGGATAAGCGGGTCAATCTCAATCACCACATTGCAGATCTCACAAACGAGGTGGTGGTGATCGTGATTGCTGAGCAGAGCATAGAGCATACGGTTCTGGCCGAGGCTCGTCTCGCTGACCAAATCTACGTCGCGCAGCCAGCGCAAGGTGCGATAAATGGTGGTCGGATCAACCGAAATACTCGGGTAGCGGGCGGTGATAGTTTGGGCGATCTCATCGGCGCTCATGTGGTGGTCGCCGTGCTGAAGAGCCTCAAGCACAAGCCGCCGCTGGGGAGTCAACCGATGCCCGCGTGTGCGCAGGTTATGGATCAGGTCGTCGTTGCTCATGTACTGGATGCCTTTGGGCAGATGTGGGCTAATTATAGGACTGGCGAGATCGGGAGTCAACCAGGGGAAGCAAAGTCCCCAGGTTGCCGCCCAACCCCCACCCCCAGCCCCTCCCCCACGCGGGGGGAGGGGAGTTGGACGCATCCAGGTGCGGAATCTCCCCTCTCCCCGCGTGGGAGAGGGGTAGGGGGAGAGGGGGCGCACTGATTTTGCACCAGCCCCGGTATACACGCCCACCTATCTGCCGTATAATACAGATGCAACTAATGGTAGAAGCCAATGATGTCTATCGAGAGGAGAGGCGTATGCACATTCCTGATGGCTACCTCAGCCCGTCAACGTGCGCGGCGCTGTACGCGGCATCTGCGCCATTTTGGTACGTGGCATTCCGCAAGATCACGCGGCTGCTGAGTACACGGCTGGTGCCGCTGCTCTCGGTATTTGCCGCATTCTCCTTTGTGATCATGATGTTTAACCTGCCGCTGCCGGGTGGCACGACAGGGCACGCGGTGGGGATGGCGGTCTCGACGATTGTGCTGGGGCCGTGGGGTTCGATCCTGGCGATCTCGGTGGCGCTGCTGATCCAGGCGTTGTTCTTTGGGGATGGCGGGATCACCGCGTTTGGGGCGAACTGCTTCAATATGGCGATTGTCGGCTCGCTGGTGGCCTATGTGGCCTACCGGATGATCGCGGGCCGGGCGGCGATTAGCTCACCCCGGCGGGTGGTGGCAGCGGCGGTGGCGGGGTATGTGGCGATCAATATGGCGGCGCTGCTGGCCGCGATTGAGTTTGGGATTCAGCCAATGCTCTTTCACGATATATCGGGTGCGCCGCTGTACGCGCCCTACCCGCTGAACATCGCAATACCGGCGATGATGCTGGGCCACCTGACGATTGCGGGGCTGGCCGAGTTGGTGGTGAGCGGCGGGGTAGTGGCTTACCTACAACGCTCGGAGCCGGGGTTGCTGAAACTCACCGCCCCCGGCGCGGTTGAGGAGGGCGGAGCGGATGCGGTGCAGCGCGGCGGATGGCGGGTGGTGCGCCCCCTGCTGATTCTGGTTGCGGTCATGATGATCCTGTCGCCGCTGGGACTAGTGGCAGCGGGCACCGCTTGGGGCGAGTGGTCGCCGAAGGACTTTGGTAACGCCCACGCCCGCCAGGAGATCCAGGCGGGGTCGGGCAACGTGGCACCGCCCGCAGCAGTGCCGCCGGGCCTGGCGCAGGTGGCGGGAGTCTGGAGTGCGGTGATGCCGGACTACGACCCGTTCCAGTCTGGGGATGTGAATATCCAGCGGATCGGCTATGTGATCTCGGCACTGGTGGGCGGCGGGCTGATCCTGCTCTCCTTCCTGCTGATCGGCTGGGTGGCGGGGCGGGTGGGCGGGAGACAGGGGATAGGGGGTAGGGGATAGGGGGTAGGGGATAGGGGATAGGGGATAGGGGGTAGGAGGCGGGAGGCGGGAGGCAGGAGGCGGGAGGCAGGAGGCAGGGCTGATGCAAAGTCAGTGAACCCCCTCTCCCCCTGCCCCCTCTCCCA
>JBAXMH010000031.1:0-26449 GCA_037134395.1 Chloroflexales bacterium | reverse complement strand
CCACATCTGAGCCTAACTTCGTTTTCATATACCGATAACGTGTTGCCTGTCCCCGCTCCGTGAGGTAGCTTCATGCCTTTTTCTCGGCGACTGTTTGGCCTCTATCCACGCATATTGCTTGCATTGGTGTGTAGCAACATCCTTATCCTTGCTGTTATGACGGTGCTTGATCAGCGCAACTCCCAGGCGCGTTTAAGTGACGATCTGCTCAAGAAAGGTAACGGTACAGCCCAAATCCTCGCCAACGCGGCAAATCTCTTCGTCGCCAACGCAGATCTGCGCGGTCTCTCACTGCTCGCACGGACGGCGACTACGAATAATCAGGCTGAGTATGTCGCCTTCTTCTCTGCGACGGGCGACTTGCTCTCCGCCGCCGCCGCCGATGGTGCCGCCGCCGCTGCGCGCCTCCCCTTCAGCGATCTCAAGATTCAGCCTGATCTCACTGTTGGCGGGAGCCAGCGCTGGATGAATGGCTACCTTGAGGTTACTGCGCCCATTACCTACGCCTACAAGCCGATTGGGACAGTGGCACTGCGCATAGGCACAGCCGAGCTTGATGCCGACCGCGTTCAGACGGTTACGCAGAGCATTATTACTGCGCTGCTTGTGCTGCTCGCGCTGAGCGTCGTTGTCGGGTTGCTCCTGCGCATGCTGGTCATTCTGCCTCTGCGACAGTTGAGCGTGACGGCTGAACAGATCGTCGCAGGCAGGTGGACGAGTCCACGCGGGCAGGGGCGGCGCGATGAGATTGGGCAACTCGCCCGCTCGTTCAACCAGATGATCGTGGCGCTCCAGACCCGTGAGTCTCAGCTTCATGAGCAGATGACGGCGATACAGACGCTGAATGCCGAGCTGGATATGCGGGTTGGCACACGCACCCAGGAACTCCAGGCACTCGTTGATGCGCAGGAGCAACTCTTAGGTCAGATTCGCCAGATGTCAATACCGGTGGTGCCAATCCAGAAGGGTGTGATTGCCATTCCGTTGATTGGGAGCCTGGATGTCCAGCGTATGACTCAGCTTGTCGAAAATGTACTTGCCGGTATCGAGAATCAGCGCGCCCATTTTGTCGCCATTGACATTACCGGCGTCTCAATCGTAGACACACAGGTTGCCGCCGCGCTCGTGCAGACGGCTGAATCCGCCCGACTCCTGGGCGCGGTGACGGCGCTGGTGGGTATTCGCCCCGAGGTTGCGCAGTCTCTTGTGCAACTCGGTGCGGATCTCTCTGGACTGCACACCTACCCAACACTCCAGGAAGCGCTTCTGAGTTCTTCCGCTCGTCGCGGGTAACGCTTGTTCTATACATCACGGAGGATCATCCCATGAATCGCGCTCCCCGCTATGGTATCCTCGTACTCCTGCTCAGTCTGCTGCTAACGGCCTGTAGCTCTGGAGCGACGGGCAGTGCGCCCACGAGGGGGTCTGCTGTGGCGTCTTCGGTACCGGCGGTAGCGGAGACGAGCGGCACGGGCGACGGCACCCAGATCGTGATTGGGGTCTCGCTTCCGCTCACGGGTCGGTTCAGCGATCCTGGTCAGGCAACAAAACGTGGCTACGAGGTCTGGGCATCTCTAGTCAACGCCAACGGCGGGTTACTGGGCCGACAGATTCAGTTGCGTATTCTTGACAATGCCACCGATCAAAAGACGGCGGTTGCGGACTATGAGCGACTGATAACCGTAGATAAGGTCAACCTGGTGGTTGGCCCATTCTCCAGTTTCCTGGTGCTGCCGACATCTGAGGTTGCGGCGCGTCACAGTTATGTCTTTGTTGAGCCAGCCGGTGGGGCTTTAGAGGTATTTAACCGTGGGCTGAACAATCTCTTTTTCGCCCAGCCGGCGATCAGTACACAGCAGGCCGATGCCTTTGTGACCTATATCCGGGACTTACCAAAGGATCAACAGCCCAAGACATTCGGCGTTGTGAGCCAGGACGATCCGTTTACTCTGAGCGTAGTCACCCAGCTCAAGGAACAGTTTATCGCCAGCGGCATGAAGCTGGTGGTTGATGAAATTTACGCCCCAGAGACCAGCGATTTTACAACCATTGCGAGTGAAGTTGCAAAGGTGAACCCAGATTTGATTATTGGGGGAACGATGCAACAAGACTCGGTAGGCCAAATTCTGGCCTATCGCGAGGCGCACTATCAGCCACGCGGGGCGTTCTTCACCAGCGGCCCCTCGATGCCTGATGCCTTTCGTACCGGGTTAGGATCGGCGACGAACGGAATCTTCTCGTCAATCTCGTGGTTCGCGCAGGCAGATACTTCCCAGAACCGAGAATTTACCGCCGAATATATCAAGCTTTTTGGCGGCACAGCGGATGATATTGCCGAAGATTCCGCGAACGCATTTACGGTGGGTCAAGTACTCCAGCAGGCGGTGACGAAAATTCAGTCCATTGATAATGGCGCACTGATCAAGGAGATCCATACCGGCACCTACCAGACCGTCGTTGGGCCATTGCACTTCGATGCGGTTGGCCGTCCCAAGGGCAGCTTTATGATCTTGCAGTGGCAGGGCGATCACTTCGTGATCGTTATGCCAGCGGATCGTGCCCAAGCACAGCCAATCTGGCCGAAGCCTGCGTGGTGATTAGCTCTTAGACAAGGTTTCAGGTGCCAGGTTTCAGGTTTACAGTTCGTAGTGCAGGCTTCCAGCCTGCCGACGCTCATCTGGCGGGCTGGAAGCCCGCACTACGCGCAGCCCAAACTGTAAAGCTGGATTGAACCATGTCTTAGGGCAATAGAGCAAAAGTCGCGCTGTCACGCTTCGCTTCGCTCAGCGTCCCGGCAACCCATATTGCGGTCGGGACGCTTCGCTTCGCTCAGCGTGACATGTCTCATCGCGTACCTTTCGCGGTATTGCCTCTTAGGGCATCCCGCCCCAGCGCGTGATCTGTTCGCGCACCAGAAGGCCGAACTGGATCTCGTAGGGCGTGCCCGCCCGGTCGGGGTGCTGCTCAATGCGGGCGCGCTCGAAGTACTGCACGCTGTAGCTCGCGCCGGTGGCCGCATCAGTGACGGGGAAGGCTTCGGTGAGCGGTAGCCCAACCAGATCGAGTCCGCCTGCCTGCTCCCATGCGGCCAGAAAAGGTGGGCAGAGACGGTGGCCGGTTTCAGGGAAGAACTGGCACTCGGGCGGGGCGTCAACCTGTGCGGGCAGACTGTGCCAGTCTACGCCCTGGAGTTGGAGGGCCGTCTCACCAAGTCGGCTGAGCTGGATCACATAGGGTGTGCCGCTCAATTCTGGAAAATGCTCGAAGCGCGCCCGCTCAAAATACTGGACGACACGGGGACGACCGCTGCCCGCCTCCGGCTCGATAATCTCCTCGCTGAGTGGATAACCGAAGCGGGCCAGCCCGCCGCGTGACTCCCAGAAAGTGCGGAAGTCCCCGCTGATGCTGTGCTTGGTAGCGGCAAAGAGTCGCCCGCGCCGTGCCGGTGGGTCGTACTCGATATACAGCGGAGCACCGAGTTCATCAGGGCGAATACTGATCTTCCCATCGGCGCTGCTCAACACATAGCGCACCTCGCCCTTCCAATTGCGCACCAGAGCCTCGTGGCAGCCGCAGGCCACAGTAAGGACCGGTGCGGCTTCTCCCGTGCGCCAGAGAACGTCAACCCGACGGCCACTACCCGCGTAGCGTTGCCAGAAAACGCCATCAGCGTTGGTGGGCGGCATATCATTGAGGGACAGTCCCGCCAGCATCTCCGTCATTGCACGGTAGGCCAGAAAAGCCGGCTTGCGCAGGTCGCCCCGTGCCAGGTCGAGCGGGAAGGCACGGCGCAGCAGCCCGTAGTGTGACTCTAGATCGTTGAGAGTGGTGGTTGGCTGCTCGTAAGGAATGTTTGGCCGGGTATCATCGCGGAAATCGTACCAGAAGATCTTCTCCACACTTGGGTGGGCCATCGCGAGCAGGTAGGTTCGCACCAGCAGAAACGCCTGGGTGTCACCATCAACACCCAGGTGGCCCTGGGCGGTTGACCAGCCCAACTCCGTCAGCCAGACGGGACGAGATCCATAGGTGCGCAGCAGCCCGTCGAGCCGACTCAGCTCCTGGCTGAAGGTGAGTGACTGGTCACGACGCCACGCATCGCCCTCGGGGGTATTGGGGCGATAGGGGTGGATGGCCAGGACATCAACAAAACGCCAGCCGCCCAACTGACCGACTTGGTCGAGGTAATCAAAATAATCGTAATGGTGATCAGAGGGCATCTCGCTCCAGATCGGAGCCATGCCACCCATCACAATCTTCGCATGCGGGTCGGCGGCAAGTGCGGCAGCGCGACCGACCTCAAGGATGCGGACAAAATCGGCGACGGTATACAGGCCGCTCTCGTAGCCAGATGCCGCCAAGTTTGGCTCGTTCCACAACTCCCAATAGGTAATCTGGCCGCGATCCCGCCCGTAGCGAGCAACCGTGCTATAGACAAAATCGCCCCAGTCGGCGATCCATTCTTCGGGGCGCGGGTTCTTGCCCTTGAACCAAGCGGGGTTGTAGTCGAGCAGACCCAGAACGTGGATGCCCGCAGAGACCTGGGCTTGGATCGCCAGATCGTAGTTGTAGAACCCAGCATCGTTACCGTCCCAGTCGTAGGGGCCACCGGGCTGCTGCTGCACGCGATCCCAGAAGATCTCCTCACGCTGCCACTGAACGCCAGCCTCGCGCATAAGCGCGATAGCAGCAGGAATCTCATCGGCGCGCACGCGGTTGCCGAGGGCGGCGACCACCCCAAAGGGAGACCCCTTGTTTTGCCAGGGCAGATCTTGGGCCTGAACCACGCGGGGCGGTGGGATCGCCACACCCGTCAGAACGAAGAGTACAAGGAGGATCGCGGCGCGGAGGGTATGAACATGTTGTCGCATAGGGTATAGGTGGGGGGAAATAATGGCGTAGGCACAAGGAGGAATCCAGGACAGAGATGTCCGAAGACCAGGCGTATTATACGCCACTGCGACAGAGCCACATACGCACTTGACAATATTAAAACTTTCGGTATGATAGAACATATAAACTAAACGAATGTTCGGGCGAAACATAGCGGCAGAGTCACGCGCACTCAAGCACGAATGAGGAACCCTATGAGCCACGAGACGATGGACATTCCCCAGGCGGACATCCTTTGGGATGTTGCGCTGGTGCCCGAGGCGATCACCCGTGGGAAGAAGCAACCCGACGAGATTGGCGTTTACATTGGTACAAAGGCGGCCCGCCAGGGACTCTACTACACGCAGGCCGCCCGCATCCTGGGCTTTGTGAAGCCGGGCAAACCTGGTGAGCCGGTTGAGCTTACCCCGTTCGGCAGAGCCTTCGCCACCTATAACCACGTTGAGCAGCGCGCCACCCTGCGCCGTATGCTGCTTCAGCGCGAGCCAACCCGCTCGGTTGTGGTCGCAATCCGCGCCAGTGAGGGTCTGCGGCGCACCGAAATCGCCAGTGTTCTGCAAGATCTCGCGCCACTGGCCCAGAGTACCGCCATCCGCCGCGCCGCTACCGTTGCCGCATGGCTTTGCGCCACGGGCCTTGCTCGTTGGGAGAAGAGCCGACTCGCCTACTGCGGCCCCACGATACCGGTGCAGCCCTCGTTCCCGCACCAGAGTGCCGCGTAATGGAGTCGCCTCCCTTAGACAAGGTTCGTGGGCGCTTTACCGTTCGGTCTACATCCCGACAGCCCGACAGCCCGACACAATGCGCGATGTGGAGTTGTGGGGCTGTCGGGATGTGGAAGACATCTCGCCTCAATCTGAAATCTCGTCTCATTTCATAATGTAATACGTGGCCCGTTTTTCACCGACGCGCAACAAAACCCCGCGATCCACGAGGTCGGACAGGTCGCGGCGAATTGTCTCGGGGCTGACATCGGGGTGGAGATCTTGGAGATCACGGTTGGTGATGCGGCGCTGCTCGGCGAGGAAAATCAGGGCGGCGACCTGGCGCTCATTAAGACCCTGACGCACCCACTCGCGGGTGTCGAGTCCCTCGGGGCCGAGAGACTCCACCGGCTGGCCCTGGAGCGTCACCAGAAAGCCTGCTGCCGTCTCGCGGAATTGCGGCGGCGGCAGGCCAGCATTCTCCATCTGACGTAGCATGCGGTCAATCCCGTAACCGAGCCGCTCGATCAGGCCGAAGTCAGCCAGCACCTGCACCAGACCCTCGTTGCGCGAGAAGCGTTCGGCCACCAGGTTCTCTAGGGTGACGTGGCCAGGCAAGCGACCAGGCGAGTAGCACTCCAGACGGTCGGCGAACAAGCCGATCCGCACGCCCTCGCCGCGCACGCTATAGTCGCGGTGAGCTACTGCATTCACCAGAGCCTCGCGTACCGCGCCGGGCGGGAACTGCGTCCAGTCTTGACGTTCCAGGCCGGCCATGCGGCTGCCCCGGCGCATATGTTCCATCAGCCAGCGTTCGGCCCGGCGCACCGCCTCAGGCAGGGTATCGCGTACATCCTCGCGCTCAAAGGCATCGGCCATATCGTGGCCACGGTACTGCACCAGCGTAATCTCGGCCTGGGGGAAACGATCCTCAACGCTGCGTGCGAAGAGAAGAAGGCCCGCATTTGTAGGCGCATATGTGCCCTGAGCGCCCATAGCCGACCACGGACTCTCGCCCCCGATTGGGCGTCGGTTGTCGGTCGTTACGGACTGAGTTACGCAGCCGCGCCGACGCAGAAACTCCAGCGGCGAGTCCTCCGCCTCGGGGCCGAGCCGTCGGGCGTAGGTGTTGACCTTATGTAAGTCAAGCTCGTCAATGCTGGCACCCTCGGGCGCGCCGCGCTCCCAGCTCACATCGCCGCGCTCGATCAGCAGGCGACGCAGGGCGTTGGGAGCTAGAGGCTGATTTGTGCCACCCTCGCGGCGCAAGTATTTGCCGTGCAAACTGTAGACCTGCGAGAGTCCGGCGGGTACGCTGGCCAGCAGCAGCGTGGCCTCGCCGTGACGTGCCGCACGTGGCAGCGGCAGGATCAGTGGGGGTGTGCAGGCCAATGCCGCCTCCAGCAGCAGATCGCGGGCCGCTGCTAGATCGCGTACTCCCTCCGCCCGTGCCTTAGCCCGCCCCGCTGCCCCCAGCACCAGCGTGCCGCCCTGGGCGTTAGCGAAGGAAACCAGCGTCTCCGCAAGGTCGTCTAGCCGAGTCTTCTCGCGGGCAAAGGCAAGCTGTGGCCCTTCGGGCAGGGCTAGCAGCGCCTCGATGCTCTCGTCATAATCCATGTGTGTTGCGGAGCATAGTAGTTATCGAGCCATTTTCACACAGTTCGCGCCATCGCAGCACCAACGACCATATTTCGTCCCGCATGTTTGGCCTGATAGAGAGATTGATCAGCGCGCTCCAGTAAGAGTTCTTCCTTCAGTTCCCCGCACGAGGTCGCGACGCCCAGGCTAACCGTCACATGATTGCTTACCTGACTGCCTTTGTGACTAACATTGAGCGTTTCAATCTTGGCCCGCACCAACTCGGCGATAGCGACAGCCCCTGCGGCGGGCGTTTCTGGCAACACTATGATAAATTCTTCGCCGCCATAGCGCGCAACCAGATCGCCCGGTCGCCTCACGGTATCTGCGAGCGCGGCGGCGATCTGTCGCAGACAGCTATCACCGGCTTGATGCCCGTAGATGTCATTATAGGACTTGAAGTAGTCTACGTCACAGAGAATAACCGACAATGGTAAATCATGTCGTCTGCTGCGTAAAAACTCGCGGTGGAGATACATGTCAAAGTATCGGCGGTTATGAATCTGGGTGAGGCTGTCAATCTGCGATAGCCGCTCAAGATCAGTGAAGGCACGGGTTAATTGGTGGCCAAACATAGCAATCGCCGCCATGCCAACCAGGGCAATCAGTGTATGGCTCAGCAGAACGGGCCAGATAGTCACCGGCTTGGAGCGAAAAGAGACGCTGATTCCGCCACGGATGTCGCCGACCTTATAGCCCTGTTGCTCATGACATTTCAGGCAACTTGTCTGAGTGACCAGCGGTGCCATATAGGTGAAGACATGAGATTGATCACCCCAGTAATACGATTCGGGCAGTGCGTCGGTCTCAAAGGATGTGAGCGCCTGGGTTTCCCAGACATCCGCCGCATTGCCAGGGTTTATCGGCTTGAGGCTGGTGATATGAAAGCGAACCTGGTTGCCCTTCTCCGCTAACTCCGCAATCAGCCGGGTCATATACGCCGGATTTACCTTGGTTAGCATCATCCCGTTGGGCAGATGAATATCTCGGTCGGGAACTTTGAGATACGGGTTTGGCTGAATCAGATCAGAGACTGGCACATAGACGCCGCCGTGTAGTGCATTCCATTCGCGCACGGTGACGATCATCTCAAAGAAAGACTGTGCTACCTGCACATCGGCCTGTTGGTGGGCACTCCGGATCTGGCTGATGTTCCAGATGGCCGAGACGGCAACCAGAGCAAACCAGCAAACGGCGCTGATGACGATGTACTGACGTCTCATAGAGATGCCCCAAATGGCTCTGAACTGCCTATTTTTGGGCGGAGGGGGGAAGGAGACGACAACCGGCGAAGACGATAGTAAACGTGGTGATAAAAATCATTACCAGTCGGTACGAAGTTTCATCACGACGGTCTCAGGTACATGATAGTGTGAGAAAATTATACCTTTTTTTAATATTGTGTCAACGGGTACGAGGAATAACCGTTGTAGACTGGCCCTACGGCCACTGGCGACTGTTGCGGATCATCCCCGAGATCAGCGCATTCAGCCCGATCAGCACGAACATGCCTGGGAGAAACAGGTGCGGCACCATAAAAAGGAAGGCGAGGCCAAAGAGCCAGATGGCGCTGCGCACTCCCTGCAAGGTGTACCCGCTGGCTGACATACGCACAAAGTTTACTATCCCGAGCAGGACGAGGATGCCCGGCCAGAAGAGATGGCCAAGGAAGAGCAGCCCGAGGCCAATCATCAAGACCGCCGTACTCAGCACATTTCCGCTAATCTGCGGGCCAGCAACCGGTGGCTGGTGAGGTCTGAAGGCCGGTAGCGATGGTGTTCCCTGACCGATGTCTCCGTTGACCCGGCGGGGCGAGGCTAGGCGTGTTGCCGCGCCACTCATCCGCTGGCCGCAGCGCACGCAGAAAATGGCGTGGCCGGGGTTGCTCTCCCCGCACGCCGCACAGCTCACCGGGGAACATTCGCCCGCACGCAGGTGAACGGTTGGCCCGGTGGTGGCTTTATCAAGGGTGACACCGCATTCAATACAGAAGCGTGCATCATCCGGAAGATCGCTACCGCAGGATGAACATTTCATCGTCGGCTCTGTCCTATTGCCCGTTGCTCGTCGCCTAGTAATACGATGATCGCAGCTAGCGCGTTACACATGCCTCGGCCTCCTGCTGCATGGCGGTAGCGGTCTGGGCCTGGTCGAGGGTGCCCTTCAACACGCTGGGTAGCCACGTATCAATCCCAAAGAGGGCGCAGCGAGCGGCCTTGGTAGGCGGCAATCCGGGGGCACTGATGGCTTGCGCAGCGGCGGCGGCCAGGGCTGGGTCGGCCCGCACCGCCGAGTCGCTCAGAGCCTTCTGATTTACTGGCAAACGACCCAGATCGTGAACCAGCCGCAGCTGTGTCTGAGGCGATACGAGGAAGGTTGCGAATGCGGTGGCGCGATCCAGATCCGCCCCGCCCAGATCGCGTTGAAACATCAGAAAACTCCCCGCGATCATTGGCAGCGCCCGCCGTCCAGTCGCCGGGATGACGGGAAGCGGCGCAATACCCAGATCGAGGGTCGTGGTGAGAGTGCGATAGGTGGGCAGCGCCCAATCGCCATCAACGGCGAAGGCGACCTCGCCTGCGCCGAACCAGCGTTGTCCGCCCTGGTAGCTTTTCACCACCGTAGGCGAGGCGACAGCGAGTTCGCGCAGTAGGCCGAGGGCGTTGCGCATCTCGGGTGTGTCGAGGGTGGGGAGACCGTTGGGGCCGCTAGTGGGTGCGCCGCCGAAGCCATACAACCAGGGTAGCAGCCAGCGCGGCTCGTCCCATGCCATCACCAGACCGGCACTGCCTTCCCGCGAGCGGGTGATCATCTCGTCGCTGGTGGTCGGCGGAATCGCGGTCGTCTTGCGATTATAGAGCAGCAGCAGCTCGCCCTGAGCCGTCAGCGGCACCCCCCACAGCTTGCCGTCCGCCGTCGCATCGGTCAGCAGCCCCGGCAGCGGGTCGCCCAGCGTCGGGGCTGGCTGGAGCTGTCCGTCGGCCAGCAGTCCGGCCAACGCCTCCTGATCAGCCCAGATCATATCGGGCGGCGGGTCGCCGGTGAGCGTGACGCTATCCACGCTCATGCGCAGAGTGTCGGGGGCTTTGGCACTCAGCTCGATAGCCACACCGCTGGAGGCCGCATAATCGGCCACCAGGAGACGCACCGCCGCCGTAGCGGCATCGGACTCGGCCACCCATAAGCGCAGGGGGCGAATTGTCGGTGTAGGCAAGAGCGTCGGGCGCACCGTGGGACTCGGTGCCTCCGTGGGTGTGGCCGTGGGAATCTCGGAGACCGGGGCGGGAGGAGCGGCGCACGCCGCAGCCAGGACGAGGCAGAGGAATAACCCGCAGAGCTTCAGTATCGTCTTCATCGTCGCGATTATAGCAGGATCATCGCGGGGGTGTAAGTTACCACATGGTCGTGTTTTTGTGTTTCTTTGCGTCTTCGCGTCTTTGCGTCACAACAAGATCCTCATTTTGACGCAAAGGCGCAAAGGCGCGAAGGTTTTTTTGGTGTTACTTTCGCTGTGCAGCGGCTTACCGTCTCTTCTCGGCGAGAAGCCGCTGGTACTCCAGCGATACTCGATCTGCCGTGCGACGCGGCGTTCAGGGGCTTAACGGAACACACACAGAGGCCGGGTGTGAGCCAATCTGTTGACTCACACCCGGCCTCTACTGATGCCCGACTATCGGCTATTACTATAGTTGTAGTTTTAAACACCCCCCCTAGCCCCCCGCAAGCGGGGGGGAATCAATGCACTGTTCCCCCGCGCTTGCGGGGGGGCTAGGGGGGGTGTTCGGCAGCAGCCTTTCTGTGAAGATATTTACAACTGTAGCACTATCGGCTATCGGCTATCTAGGCGGCATGTTTGGCTGGGCGACTCTCCTCGGTGCCCTCGACAGCAGCCTCGATCTTGGCCACCGCATCGCGGGGGATGGCGGTGCGAAATAGGCCACGGTAGGTGTCCCATCGAGCCAAGATCTCGTTGGCACGCGGGCTGCCAGTAAGATCGGCGTGGCGGCGAATAAGCTGCTGAACGCGGGTCTCGTCACGGGCGCTCAGGGGCCGCAGTTCGATCAGCTGCGGGTTATAGCGCTGCTCCAGGCTGCCATTCTCGTCGAGAATGTAGGCAATACCGCCCGTCATACCGGCCCCAAAGTTCCGCCCGGTGCGCCCGAGGACAACCACCGTACCGCCGGTCATATACTCACAGCCGTGGTCGCCAATGCCCTCCACCACGGCGGTAACGCCCGAGTTGCGCACGGCGAAGCGTTCGCCGACCTGCCCGGCAACGTAGAGTTCGCCGCCGGTAGCTCCGTAGAGCAGGGTGTTACCGGCGATCACATTCTCGTGCCAGGCAAAGCGGGCGCTCTGGCTGGGGGCGATGGTGATCAGGCCGCCGGCCATGCCCTTGCCCACATAGTCGTTGGCCTCACCGATCAGGTTCAGCTCGACGCCGGGGGCGTTGAAGACACCGAAGCTCTGGCCGGCGCTGCCCTGGAAGGTGATCTTGATCGTACCGACAGGCAGACCCCTATCGCCGTAGATCTGGCCGATGGTCCCGCTGAGTCGCGCTCCCACTGAGCGGTCGCGGTTGCGGATGCTGTAGCTGAGTTGCACCGGGCCACGGGCCGAGAGCGCACCCTTGGTGTCCTGGATCATGCGCTCGTGCATGTTCTCCTCGACCCGCAGGTGGTTGCGCAGACCACCGTGGCGGATGGCGTTACCGGTGATCATGCGCGCCGCGCCCAGCACCGGCGTCAGATCGAGCATATCGGCCCCAACTACGCCGGTCTGCTTCTGGCGCAGCAGGTCGGCCCGCCCAATGGCCTCGTCGAGCGAGCGCAGGCCGAGGGATGCCAGAATCTCGCGCACCTCCTGGGCCATATAGCGGAAGAAGGACATCACCATCTCGGGCTTGCCAGGGAACTTGGCGCGCAGGTCGCCGCGCTGGGTGGCAATGCCCACAGGACAGGTGTTGTTGTGACAGGCGCGGGCCATAATACAGCCCTCGGAGACCAGGGCCGCCGTACCGAAAGAGAACTCGTCGGCACCGAGCAGGGCCGCAATCACCACATCGCGTCCGGTCTTGAGGCCACCGTCGGCGCGTAGACGCACGCGGGCGCGCAACCCGTTAAGCACCAGGGTCTGCTGGGTTTCGGCGAGGCCCAGCTCCCAGGGGATACCGACGTTCTTGATGCTGCTGAGGGGAGCCGCACCCGTGCCGCCGTTATAGCCGCTGATCAGGATTACATCGGCGTAGCCCTTCGCCACGCCGGCGGCAATCGTGCCGACGCCAGAGGTAGCAACCAGCTTCACGGAAACGCGAGCGGTAGGGTTGACCTGCTTGAGATCGTAGATGAGCTGGGCCAGATCCTCGATGCTGTAGATGTCGTGGTGGGGCGGCGGCGAGATCAGGGCCACACCGGGTACCGTGTGACGGATGCGGGCGATCTCCTCATTCACCTTGTGGCCGGGGAGTTGACCGCCCTCGCCGGGCTTGGCGCCCTGGGCCATCTTGATCTGGAGCTCGGCAGCGCTGGCCAGGTAGGCCGGGGTGACGCCGAAGCGCCCGGATGCCACCTGCTTGATCCGGCTGTTGCGCTCATCCTTGAGGCGCTCGGCGGCCTCGCCGCCCTCGCCGCTGTTCGACATACCGCCCAGGCGGTTCATCGCGATTGCCAGGGTTTCGTGCGACTCGGAACTGGTCGAGCCGTGGCTCATGGCGGCGGTGGAGAAGCGGGCCACAATCGCATCAATAGGCTCAACCTCGTCGAGCGGGATGGGCGTATTGGAAGTGAAGAACTCCAGCAGATCACGCGGCTCGGTGGGCGACCGACCGTTCACCAGATCGGCGTAGCGATGATAGGCGGCAAATCCCTCGACCGAGGGCGTGGCGCTGCTGCTGTCGCCATTAAGGGCGTGATAGCCATGAACCGCCTTCTGGAGGGCGTTAATCACGAGCGGGCTGAAGGCGTGCTGCTCACCGTCCCGCTTGTACTTGTAGAAGCCGACGTGTGGCAAGGATGGATCCTCATCCTCTTCATCGGCGGAGAAGGCGCGGGCGTGGCGGGCCAGCACATCGGCCTCCAGCTTGGCAAACGAGATGCCGCCAATGCGGGTGGGCGTGCCGACAAAACACTGGTTTACCAGCTCTGGGTCGAGTCCTACCGCCTCGAAGATCTGCGCGCCGCAGTAGCTGTCGAGAGAGGCGATGCCCATCTTCGACATGGTCTTGAGCAGACCCTTCTCCAGGGCGTGAGTGAAGTGTTCCTCCGCCTCATCGGCCAGCGTGAGAAGACGCAGATCGTTGTTAAGGACGTCCTCACGCTTCGTGACACGCCCCTTGAGCGCATCACGTTCGCGGGCGATCTGGCGGACACTGGCCAGGGCCAAGTAGGGGTTGATTGCCTCGGCACCATAGCCCGCCAGACAGGCCAGATGGTGAACCTCACGCAGTTCGCCCGTCTCGGCCAGCAGACTGATCCGCGAGCGCAGGCCAGTACGGATCAGGTGGTGGTGGACAGATGACACCGCGAGCAGGGACGGGATGGGCGCGTGGTCGGCGTCCACACCTTTATCGCTGACGATAACGATAGCCGCTCCGCCCCGCACGGCGACCTCGGCATCAGCACAGAGTTGCGCGATAGCGGCGGGCAGATTCGCCCCGGCCACCGGCAGCAGCGCCGAGATAGTGACACTGCGCAGCAGCGGGTCGTCCACCTGGCGCAATGCCGTAATCTGGGCATCGCTGAGGATGGGCGAGGTGAGCTGAAGCAAATGGGCGTGAGCAGGAGTTTCGACCAGAATGTTCTGGCGCGTACCAACAGCGACGCTGAGCGACATCACCAACTCCTCACGGAGCGAGTCGATGGGCGGGTTGGTCACCTCGGCGAAGCGCTGCTTGAAGAACTGGAAGAGCGGGCGGCCCAGTTCCAACTGCGAGAGGACAGCGGTCGGCGTATCGTCACCCATCGAACCGACCGGCTCATGGCCACTGCTGAGCATCGGTCGCAGCACCACATTCAGTTCCTCGGACGTATAGCCGAAGGCCATCTGAAGCGCCTGCAGATTATGGATTGCAGAGGGCTGATGATTCTCATCGGCAATCGGCAATCGGTAATCGGTAATGCTCTGCATATGCTGGCTCAGCCAGAGGTCGTAGGGCTGACGAGCGGCCAAGCTGGTTTTAATATCCTCATCGGTGTAGATCTGGCCGGTGGCGGTGTCCACGGCGATCATCTGGCCAGGGCCAAGCTTACCCTTGTGGGCAATCCGCGAGTCATCAATGTTCACGGCTCCCACCTCCGAGCCAGAGATCACCAAGCCATCGGTGGTGACAATATAGCGGGCTGGGCGCAGACCATTGCGGTCGAGGGTGGTACCGACCACCCGGCCATCGCTGAAGGTCAGGGCAGCGGGGCCATCCCACGGCTCCATAAGGCAAGCGTGGTACTGATAGAAGGCGCGCAGAGCCGGGTTCAGGTCGGGAATCTTTTCCCACGCCTCAGGGACGAGCATGGCCATCGCATGGCGGATGTCGCGACCGGTGATAACCAGCAGTTCCAGAGCGTTATCGAGTTGGGCCGAGTCACTGCCGTTGGTATCGAGAACCGGCGTCAGCAGCGCCGAGTCGTCGGTGCTACCGGGCAGGAAATCATCGGGCAAGCCGAGGGCCGCCTCACGCGCACGCATCCAGTTCGCATTGCCCTGGACGGTATTGATCTCGCCGTTGTGCGAGAGCATACGGAAGGGCTGAGCGCGCTCCCAGGTCGGGAAGGTGTTGGTGGAGTAGCGCTGGTGGTAAACAGCGAGGGCCGTGCGGAAGATCGGGTCACGCAGGTCGGGGTAGAAATCGGCCAGATGGGTGCCAAGGAGTAAACCCTTATAGACAACCGTATGACACGAGAGAGATGGCACGTAGGCTGAGATGCCTTGCGCGATAAAGGCGGCCTCCATCTGCTTGCGGGCGAGGAAGAGGCTGCGCTCGCAGAAGGTATCCGTGTCAGCGCAGGGCCGCTCGATAATCGCCTGACGGATGTGGGGCATCGCCTTAAGGGCACGCCCACCAAGGGCATCCGGGTTCACCGGCACGTCGCGCCAGGTAAGGATGGTGAAACCACGCACCTCCAGAGCCTGGGCGACGATGGTACACGCCGCATCGCGCTGGGACGTATCCTGGGGAAGAAAAAACATCCCGAGGGCGAGTCGATCTGGTTCGATCACCCGGCCCTGGGCCGCGAGTTCGCGCAGTAGCAGTTCACGCGGCAACTGCGAAAGAACACCGGCCCCGTCACCAGTTTTGGCATCATCGGCGACAGCACCACGGTGTTCAAGGTTGCAGAGCGCCTCAAGGGCCATCGTCAGGATGCTGTGGTCGGCTACGCCGCTAATATGGGCGACAAAGCCGATCCCACAGGCGTCGTGCTCAAAGCGGGGGTCATAGAGGCCGTGGACTTCTCGCTCAGGAAGATGCATCGCTGTTACCCTTACAACTGCTAAAGAACGCACAAATGCCCGCCGCATCCTCGTGTCGCTGAGGAGGGGGGCGAGCATCATTGTCGCGTCAGTTGGGACGCCGCACAATCTGCGGCGGATAGCGAAACGCCCCCGGTGCGCGTCATTGCGCGAGAGGGGGCTTGCCGGAGCGCATCGCTGTTGCTGCCGGCGGTGCCGTGGGGGGCCAGAGTGCCGTTGGGTCGCGTGACCGTGCGGTGGGACGCGCCTAACACAAAGCACGGGAACTCAGGTCGTTGGGTTCTCGTCAGGGCATCTTTGCGCTCGGCAAAAGGATTAAGTACCGGTTAAGTATTGACCCGCACTATACTCGGTTGTCGCACGTATGTCAAGCGCAGTTAGTCAACATGTACAAGTGACAGGTCAGGAGCGCCGCTCGGTTGTTACTCTAATGTCGTTGTACATCGCCACAGCAGCATCGTCCGGCTCACGACATGGATCAATGCCCGAGTGGTCGAGGTAGCGTCGGTAGGTGTTCTCAAGATCAACCCGCAGGCCGAGGTTGCTGTACGCCTGGAGCAGAATGGCGACCACATCGTCGGCTGTCGGGTCAATCTCTAGCGCCTTGCGACAAAAAAGGGCACACTGCCGATCATTGCCCTGCTCCGAGGCGTGGCTTGCCAGGCGCTCGGCGGCGATGACAAAACTATTGGAGATCATCATCCTGCGCTCATTGCCCCAGTCGCTTGCGCGTGGGAGATCTTGCATATATGGCCCATCGTAAAGGGAAATCACCTGATGATACAGCGTGACAGCTTCTGCAAGGCCATTGTGATCCTCGCGTTGGGTCGCCAACGTATAGGTGCGCTCAAAATGATCGGCATCGCACAAGTAGACCGCCGGGTTCAGAGCGCAGTGGTCACGATCCACAACCAATGCCTGTTGAGCAAACTCAGGCGACCCCAGATTGGTGAGCATCTGGCGCAGAGCGCCGAGGGTACGTGAGAAACTAGCCGCACTGACGGGAGCGCCCCAGACAGCATCCGCCAGATCGGCCCGGCTCGCGCCCCGCCGCCCGCAATGAACAAGATAGGCGAAGATTCCCTGAACCTTCCGGCTACCGGCGCGCCCACCCTCAGCCTGAGACCAGTTTTGTGACATCACCTCCTGACCATGCACAAAGACCTGGAGATCGCCAAGGCAACGCACGTAGATGCCGCGAAACGGCTCTAGTGCAATATTCAGTCCACTCGTCTCGGACATGGATTGGAGCGCAGCACGGGCCTGAGTGCGGATCTCCGGGTCGGGGTCATCGAGCAAACGACGGAGGTAGGTTATGCCGCGTTCACCGTAGGTGGCAAGTAAAAGAATGCCGGCCTGGCGACGCACCGCCGAGTCGGCATTGATCAGGAGCGGAAGGTAGAGCGCGGTCGGATTGCCCATTGCGCCGCCTAGAAGACATCGCCGAGCCAGCTTGGCGATGACATGGATGCGAGGGAATTGAAGAGGAGCAGCATTCCACCCACGGCGGCAGTGATCCGAAGCAGCGAGAGGTCGCTTTTGGTAAATTCACCGTCCGTCTTATTGATCAACTGAAGCACACCCCGAACCTGGCCAAGAGCCAGGAGGGGGACACAGAGCATCGAGCGCGTCTGAAAGCCAGTCTGCCGATCAAAGGTTGACTCAAAGCGTGCATCCTGGCTCACATCAGGGATGAGTTGGGACTCGCCGTGACGTGCGACCCAACCGGCGATACCGTGATCCAGAGACAGCCGCCGCTGGCTGAGTTCATTCTGGAAGGGGCCAAGAACGATATCAAAGACGAGTCGCTGATCTGCGGGATCGAGCCGAAAGAGAGTCCCCGCCTCAACGGAGACTAAATCGCGGACAATCGTCATCAGTTTAAGCAGAGCGTCCTGCACGGTCTGAGCCATTGTGACACTGCGGATCAGCGTGGAGATCGTCTGCATCTCGAACTCGCTGTGATGCTTCTCTTCGAGTGAATTGCTTAGCCGACCGTACGCACGTGCCTGTTCGATATAGCGCATCACAAGAACCTGCGCATCAGGCGAGAGGGTGTCTTCTATCGTCGTAGGAAACATACCGATAGTTGCTGCGGTAGCGGCCCCCATGCCCAGATGATCGACATAGTCAGCCGCGACCAAGAGGAGATCGTAGATGGGTGGGCCATTAACAACGGGAACGGTAGACGACACCGTGGTGGCGACACCGCACGATGACAGGAAGGTAGACAGACTATGCTCAGACTTACGGCTAAGCACCAGAGTGCGAAGATCGGTTTTGTTCGGCGCGTAGGACTCAAGCCGAGACACAATGTTCTGCCGTAGTTCACTCTGGTGGTTTAAAACCCGCTCAAGCGACTTTCGGGAGAGATAACCGCAACGAATAAGAATTTCGCCCAGCAGTTCATCTGGGTAGTCCTGCTGCTGAAGCTGGAGTGTACTGCTGATCTGCTCCTGCGTGACCAGACCTTCTGCGACGAGGAGTGTGCCGAGCAGGGGAACGATGGGTTCTTTCGTAAGTTCGTCAGTAGTTTTCTTCGTAGGTTGCATGTCATATCTCCCGCTTGTAGTAATCGTAGTACTACATATGAGTCAGGAAGATGGAGGAAATCAACAGGCATATCATCCTGATCATCACTACAGACCATTATACATCACCTGATACAATCTACTTCATCACGGGAAAGAGGCAGAATCCCACAGAAACCCAAACGTGTGTCCCTACGCCCCGTGGCGCACAAGAAAGTCCTCCATCACCGTAATGTACTCGGGAGAACGGGTGAGTGCGGTAATATGGCCCTGGCTATGGAAGGTATAGATTTCGGCTTGGGGATAACGCAGGCGAAGGGTCGCACGCTCGGCGGCAGAGAAGAGCGGATCGTCTGCTGTCTCAAGGAGCAGGGTTGGGCCACTCCAAAAAATTGCTGGCTGATGCATGGCACCCTGCCGATCCATGTCAATCATCACCCGCACCCGATTCACAAATTCCGGCACGGTAAGGGCCGCAACCACACCCTTAAAATAGCGCTGCCAAAAGCTGTGGGCCGGGGTAGTGCCCTTGAGGACGTCGCGCAGGACGATGGCGAGGGCCGCCTGGAAGCCGAGGCGGGGCAAGCGTGAGATCACTGCGATAGCAATTCCCATAGCGGTGGCGCGATCCCGCCGAGCAACCCCGGTATCGCCAATCAGCAGGCTGGACACCCGGTTGGCGTGTCGGGCGACGAGATATTGGGCTACTAGTCCGCTGTAAGAAGCCCCGATCAGGTGGATCGGCCCCGCAGCCTCAGCCTCAAGCAGGCCATCTATTCCGGCGAGCAGTTGCGCCAGCGAGCCAACTTCAGCGGGATAGCTAGGGGCGATCACCCGATGGTTCCGCTCGAAAGCAACAATATAGGGGAAGGCCATCTCGGCAATCCCTGGTGCGCCAGGCAGCAGCAGCAGGGTACCGGGGCCACGTCCGCCGACAACATAGCTCCAGGTAGCATGGGCAAAGGTGGAGCGGATCACCCGATGAGACGAGCGGAAGGCCGATAGTTGCGATTCGAGATCAAGAGACATGTAGGGAACCCTTTTGCTATAGTCTATCTTCAATCCCTCACAGCGGCAGTAGATTGCTGGCGTCTAACGTTGCGTTTTGCGAGCCTGTGGCTGGTCGCTCGCACCCCCCCGCCACCTATCGCAATCCGTGGTATTCTTTTGCCATCTACAATCTGTCATTCGGAGATACCGCATGCGGCGTATCGCCATTATCTATAACCCTTTTTCAGAATCATCCATCACCCATTCGACACAGCTCACCGCCTGGCTCCGCGACAACGGAATCAACGTCTGGCGCGGAATTTCACAGGAATGCCGCGAGTCCCCATCGGTGCTAGATGATGCCGACCTCATGGTGGCGATGGGGGGGGACGGCACGGTGCTGCGGGCGGCGCGACTGGCTTTTCCCACCAATCTGCCGGTATTGCCGGTAGCTCTTGGGCATCTCAGCTTTATGGCCGAGATGGGGCCTGAGGAGCTGTACGCGAGCATGGAACTGCTGCTCAGCGGCGGGGGTTGGCACGATGAGCGGGCCATGATCGAGGCGGCCCTGTGGCGTAATGGCGAGCAAGTGCTGAACTTCGTGGCCCTGAACGAAGTGGTGATGTCGCGCAGTGAGGTGAGCCGGGTGGTGAATGTAGAGGTGTCAATTGACGGCTCGCTGCTCACCAACTATCTGGCCGACGGCGTGATGGTCGCCAGCGCCACCGGATCCACGGCCTATGCACTGGCGGCCGGCGGCCCCATTGTCGATCCGCGCTCACGCACGCTGGTGCTGGTGCCGGTGGCCGCCCACCTGACAAATGTGCCCTCAATGGTGCTGCACAGTGGCGCGGTCGTGACGCTGGCCCTGCGCAGCCGCCATCACGCCAGCATTGCCATTGATGGTCGCGGCAACCTGCCCCTGCGCGAGAACGATGAGGTGGTGGCTCGACGTAGCTCGAAGGTCTGTACCTTCTTGCGGCTACGGCCCAGCAATCAGTTCTATACGCAGTTGGCGGCAAAGCTCAGACGGTAAGTAGGATTGTAGATTGCAGATTGTGGATTGGGTGCAACTTCCACAATCCACAATCCGCAATCTACAATTCGCCCTATGGCAAGGGTATACCAAGAGTGGTAGCGCCGCCCCGCGCCCCGCCGCCGGGGAAGAGTGAGCGTTCGGCGACGATTGGCTGGGTGGCGCGCACCACCGCCGCCACCGAGTCTTTGTTGGGGAAGATCTCGTGGACGGCCAGGGTGTAGCGGGCCTCAGCGGGCACGTGAAACTGCTGCTTCGCCGTAGTTCCGTCACTAAACACGAAGCTCACACTGACGGTGGTGGGGGACGTATTGGGGTTGCTCACGCACAGGTAGTAGGTCGAGTCGCTGGTGCGGCCATCAACAAAGGCCCAGGTATAGCCCGGTGCCATCGCCCCCGCGCCCACCGTCCCTGCGGCGCTGTTGATGTCGTTGAAGGTGAGTACCCGCTCCACCGCCACCGGGCGATCAGAGGTTACTTCGGTCGAAATACCGAGGTTTGGCACCACATCGTTGACGTTGATCACCTGCTGGGTGCGCGGCGGAATAACGTAGCGGCGCACTTCGTGCTGACCATTTGGCCCCCTAAAGACCGCCTCCGCCTTGGCCATCTGGTCGTTGGGGTTGAGAACCAGCAGCCGCATCTGGAAACTACCCTCGGTGGTACCCTCAGCGAAGAGCCAGCGCCGCGAAAGGGTGTCTATGCCACGCCCGGTACTCAGGCCCGTCTGGAGCAGGCCAAAACGCATGGTGCGCTCCACGGCAATCGGTTGGGCAGCGATCACCCGCACACCAAAGCTGGCAGACGGCAGGAAATCATTCACTGCCACTACGAGCCGATCCATCGCGTTGATCTGCACCTTCTGCTCAAGCTGCGTGCTATTGCTGCGCATGTAGGTGATCGTCGCTGACACAGCGGTGGCCTGCGGGTTGAAGAGGATCAGATAGGTGCGGTTGGTATCTTCGGTAGAACCCTCGGCGAGATACCAGATCCGCGAGAGCCGATCAATGCCGGGGCCACCGTCCATATCGGTGCTGAGTCCCATCGTGCGCTCGGCCAGGATGGGTACGCTCGACTCGACGATCATGGGCAGCGAGGTGGTACTAATCAGCGCAGTATCGGTGATCAGATCATTCAGAACGAGGTCGCTGCGGGCGGCGGCGGTCACACCGACAACCTGCGTAAACGGCGATTGCGCAGGGCGGATGAGCGTCACCCTGGCGTCGGCGGGGGCACCGGTGGGGTTAAACATGCTCAGGCGCTCGTTGTAGTCAGCCACATTGCCCTCGGCAAAATACCAGCGTGCCCGCACGGTAGCTTGGTCGGTGTGGCTGCGGAGCTGCGGCAGCAGGCTGCTGGTGGCCGGGTAGGGATCGGTGGCGGTTACGTCCGCTTCGTTGTGTCCCGCAATATTCAGGCGTAAAGAGTCCCGCACCGTATGTTGCCCGCTAGGCGCAATGTCATACGCCTGACCGAGCCAGGCCAGCAGGCCAACCAGGGAGTTCTGGGAGGCATCGCTCGGTATACCATCGGAGGGAGCGATCACCGCGACGTGAATGGCCGTATCGCCACCCGAAAGCCGACCGACATCGGAGGTTGGCCCGCCCAAGCGGCCTTCAAAAATCGTACCGTCGGCATCAATAACATAGTGGTAGGCCAGATCATCCCAGCCGAGGACATTGGTCTGGTAGGAGAGCAAAGCGCGCATCAGATCAATACTGCTCGCCACCGTCGGGTCAGCGGCAATCTGATGAATGACCACACCGCGAGGATCGCTGCGGTTGAGGCGGGCAGCCTCCACGCGGCCACTCCAATCGCTGCGACCGACCAGCACCGGACGTGGGGTAAGCGTCTCTTTACCCGAGAGAATCGGGCGGCGCGGCAGACCAGCGGCCAGAGTCGGCGGATCCTGGGCCGTCTGGAGGTAGCTCACCGTCACCGAACTGAGCGTCGCCGATGCGCGGACAATCGTGCTAGTAAGGCTGGCCCGCAGTTGGAGGTAGCGACTATCGGCGGGGAAGGTCAAGACATTGGCGGTCGCGAAGGCCGGACTATCCGCCTGCGAACGAGCATCGCCGCTATCGAGAGGCTGCCACGCGCCCCAGCCATCATCAGGGTTGCCCTCTGTCGGTGGCGGGGTCGCCCGTGCGCGCAACTCCAGCCGCAGGCTCGTACCCGCGATCTGCTCCGCATTCCAGACCGCCCCCGCCGCGTTGAAGGGAAAGGTCGTGGCGAAGGGCAGCGACAGGAAAGCCCCGGCGATCTGATCCTCCGCGAGGCGGATCTCACCCCCGGCGTTATTTGTGATCAACAGGCCGCTAGAGGCACCGGCTTCCCATTGGGCAACATCGCTCAACGTCCAGGAGTCTACCTGTGCCTGTGGTGCCTGTTGGGCACGGGCAGGCAGGGCGACGGAGAGCAGGACGACGACGAACATGAAGGCGAGAGCGTGTGGAAGAACGGCACTTCGGCTCATGGGCTTCCTTACTTCTCAGGCTTCACAGCCCCGTTGAAGGCTCCACGGTAGGAGTTTGACGAGTCGTAGAGCATCCAGCCGTCCACCTGATCGAATGCCTCAGTGGCATCAATCTGGGCGCGCACCTGGACAGGGCCATACTTCACGACCTTATAGGCCCAGGGGTCGGTATGATCCTGAAGCCAGGGGCGCAGGCGGGCGTACTGACCCTGGATCTGCTCAACTCCGGCGGCGTTAGCGGCCTTGAGGACGGCGGATGGCTCATCCACCGGCGAGGCGAGGCCAAAGGCACCGGGCCACCAGAGCGAGGGATAGACCATCGGGGCGATGTAGTCGGCGTAGGCACCCATACGCTTAATATCCTGGGCGATAGTCATGGAGGGGCCGAGAACCACGCGCCCGAAGACATCAACCGACATATATGCTCCCGCTCCATTGATTGTGCGATGGGCCTGCTGCATAAAGTTCGTCAGCACATCGTACATGTGATCCGGCTTCGTCACCGGGTCAATCGGTTCGGAAAACTGGAGCGTGTCGCGAAAGCTGGCCTTATCGCCGTACCAGTCAGGGAAGCGGATATAGTCGTAATTAATCTCGTCAAAGCCCATCAGAGCCGCCTCAACGCCCAACTGGATATTGTAGTCCCAGATATTGCGGTTGGTCGGATCAAGATAGACATAGCGAATTCCGGGGCCAGGGAAGTCGGCGTACACCTCGCCGGTACCCTTTTTGTGAACCGTCCAGTCAGGTCGGGCATCAGCGAGAACGTTATCGTGCGAGAAGAGTTGGATGCGGGCGATGGTGTAGATGCCCTTGGCCTTGAGTTTCTGCACCAGAGCCTTCATATCAATATAGTCTTTGGAGAGACTAAGTTCCTTAACCAGAGGCACCTGCGAGTCGTAGTAGACCGTACCCAGATCATCGCGCAGATCGCTTTTCAGGTCAACAACAAGCGCATTCAGCTCGGTGGTATCAATCAGATCAATATATTCCTGAAGCGCCTTCGACGAACTCGCCATTGCAGCGGTGACATAGAGCGCCCTCGTGGTGAAGCGTGTGAGGACGATCTCACTCGGCAGATTGCCAGGCTTAATCTCAATCACCTGCTTGGCATAGCCAGGTGAGAGGACGTGGAGGTAGCCATGCTCGGGGATGCCCTTGAGGGTAAAACTGCCGTCGCTGCTACCTCGCATCTGGACATAGGCCACATCGGTGCCAGGGAGCGTCGCTGTCGCAATCAGGGTTGCGTTGGCAATTGGCTTGGCCGTGTTCTTATCAACCAGCCGACCGCGCAGGGTATCGGGGCGCAGCACCGAGTCGAGGTTGGTGGTACGACCGATCTCCTCCGAGAGTGGGGCGTAGCCATCAGCATTGATCTCGACGGTTTTTTCACCTTCAGAAATATTCTCCAGTTTATAGCGACCATCAGTGCCGGTGGTGGCTTGTACCGTACCCACCTTCACTGCAGCGCCGGGAACCGGCTTACCACTGAACCGGTCGGTTACTAGACCACTGAGCACATTCGGGTGCAGAGCGAGATCGTGGCTCATGATACGGCGCAGATCCTGCTTGAGCGGCGCGTAGTCTGGGGCGCTCACATCAAGGGTAAACTGCTCGGGCACACCCGTGAAGCTGTAGCTCCCATCGGCGGCACTGCTGGTGCGCAGGGTATTGCTCACATTCACCGTAATTGTCAGGCTCGCCCCGGACAAAGGCTTGCCAGAGAGCGTATCGTTGACCACGCCGCGCAGGATGTTGGGGCGCAGGGTCGTGTCGAGGGTAATCGTCAGCGAGTTGCTCTGGGCGATCTGTGGCTGAGCCTGAAGAGGCAAAGTCACCGGCTCGTAGTCCGGTGCAGCGATAGCCAGGGTGTCCGTCTTGCTCCATCGCGGTGCCGTAAAGACACCGTTAGCATCAGTGGTGAGCGTTGCCCCACCAACCTGCACACTAGCCGTGCTGATCGGCGCACCCGTATAGGCGTTCTTCACCGTACCAGTGAGGACAGGATTGTGGGCAGCACAGGCGGACAGAATAGCGGTGAGCAGCAGTATGAGAAAGGCGGCACCAGGCCGCCGGAGAGAGAACGGGGACAGATCCACGCGGTTCAGTCGGAGCATAGACCCTTTCCTCGGGAGATCTCGTACGTACCAGTGGCAGATTCAGCGGGCATGATAAAATTTTTACAGCATGTTGTCAAGCCATTTGGTTTTTCCATTGCATATGAAAGCCATGTGTCAGGAGATTTATGTCCGACGGCAAACGTACCATCTACTTCATCGAGCAATCCTCTTGGGGTTGTTGCATGGAGTCGAGGCTTTAGCCGGATAAGGCCGCCTAAAGGCTTGACTCCTTTTCATAACGAGTTGCGGGATTGCTATAGCGCACTGTTATGCCAAAAAACGAAGTATGGCGGGTAGTATAGCATATGCCGCAACGGAAGGCATAGCGTGGTATGATGCGGGGTGCGCCCCGCAGGCATCATACCTACCGAGGATCTCATGACCGACCGTCCCGATGTTATGGTGGAGGCTCTCCGCACCGCCGCCGCCGCTGTCATGCTGATTGACAGCGTTGAGATGAGCCAGCGCGGGAAACTGGTGGCCCCCCGATTCATTGGTCGGCTGCGGGTGGAGGCACAGGTGGCTCACGACGCGGTAGAACCACGCTTTCGGGCGCTGGGTTATACGGCGCTGCTTCAGGAGCAGCGCGGTGGCATAGCCTTAGAAGCACTGCCGGGGGTGTTCAACCCTGCTCCCTCGCGGCTCTGGGTTGCCCTGCTCCTCTTTGGGCTCACGGTCGCCTCGACCATCGCCGTAGGCGGGCAGGATCAGGCAGGTTTCAACCTGGGTTACGGTCTGGCCTATAGCGCAGCCCTGCTCAGCATCCTGCTGGCCCACGAACTCGGCCACTGTATTGTGGCTCGACGATCCGGCGTAGCGGTGAGCTACCCCTTCTTCATCCCGCTACCGCCACAGATTGGCATCCTGGGCACAATGGGTGCCTTTATCTCGATCAAGGAGCCGGTGCCGAACCGGCGCACCCTGCTGGCTATCGCCATCGCTGGCCCCCTCGCCGGGCTGGCGGTGACGGTGCCGGTCCTGCTGATTGGCCTGAGCCTCTCCACGGTTCATAGCATAGCCGAGATGCACCAGGCAATGCCCGACCAAGCCTATTTTACCGAGGGCAACTCGTTACTCTACGCCGCTGCCAAGCTGCTGATTTTTGGGAAGTTCCTGCCCGGCAGCGGCCAGGATGTCTTCCTGCACCCGGTTGCGATGGCTGGCTGGGCGGGGCTGCTCGTCACTGGGCTGAACCTGATTCCAGCGGGGCAACTCGACGGCGGGCATATCTTCTTCGCCCTGTTCGGCCCACGCGCCGCACAGGCCGCCAGTATGATCATCGCCGCGCTGCTGCTGGCGATGGGCTTTGTATGGAGTGGCTGGTTCATCTGGGCGATACTCGTGGCCATGCTTGGCCGCGCCCGTGCGCCTCTGCGCAACGAGGTGACGCCGCTCCAGGGGCCATGGCGAATCCTGGCTGTGGTCGGCATGATCGTCTTTGTCTTGGTGTTCACCCCGGTGCCGATCACGATTGGGATGCCCTGAGGGGATTTTAGATTTTAGATTGCAGATTTTAGATTTTAGATTTTAGATTGCAGATTTTAGATTGCAGATTGCAGATTGCAGATTGCAGATTGCAGATTGCAGATTGCAGATTG
>JBAXMH010000030.1:0-27702 GCA_037134395.1 Chloroflexales bacterium | reverse complement strand
GTTCGCAGATACTTTACAGTTCTACCCCCCCTAGCCCCCCCGCACGCGGGGGGGAACAATGCATTGGTTCCCTCCCGCGTGCGGGGGGGCTAGGGGGGGTAAGTATGCCAAGAGTGTAGAGTAAATTCGGCCCTTCTGAAACCTTGTCTTACAGGCAATAGAGACGTAACTCTGTCACGCAGAGCGAAGCGCCCCGGCATCCGTATCGTCCGCCGGGACGCTTCACTTCGCTCAGCGTGATAGATCATCCGCAAGATCTACGCGGGGATAGCCGGCTGATCGCTGTCTGGGTCGCCACGGCGGAACCAGTTCCGCCACTCGCGGTGTTCCCAAACCACCAGCAACTGGGCGGCATTGAAGATCGAGGAGTAGGTGCCGCTGATCAGGCCAATGAGCAGGATTGCGATAAAGTTACGGATACTCTGCCCGCCAAAGAGCAGCAGCGCCGTCAGCGTAAACAGCGTTGTGATCTGGGTATTGATCGAACGCGGCAAAGTCTGCACAACGCTGTGGTTAACGATGTCATCAAAAAGCTCCCCAGAGCGCCGGTTGATCAGGTTCTCGCGGATGCGGTCAAACACCACGATGGTATCGTGAACCGAGAAGCTCAGGATCGTGAGCAGAGCTGTCAGGAAGAGCGCATCAACCTCAAGCCCGAAGAAGGTACCCAGGATTGCGGCGACACCAAGCACCAAGAGTACATCGTGGAGCATTGCGATAAGCGCACACACCCCGTAGCGTACCGGGTGCGGTGCAAGACGGAAGGCCCAGGTCAGGTAGAGCAGAATAGCGAGTGAGGCACCAAATACCGCAATAATCGCGCTGCGCGTACTCTCCTGGCTCACCGTCGGGCCAACGCTCTCCAGTTGCTCGCGGGTTACGTCCCCGAAGGTCGCCTTGAGGGCATTGATAACGGCGGTAGTCTGGCTATTCGGGTCGGTGGAACTTAGCGCCACCTTTGTACGTACAAGCACCTCGACAGTGGCGGTGCCGTTCACATCTACTGAGCTTAGCTGTACTTGCGCACCTTCAAAGCCATTTTTGGCGAAGATATCGGCGATGGCGCCGGTCGTCACATCCGCAGCCGTCTTGCCAGGGAAGCGCAGATCCCACATCGAGCCGCCGCTAAAATCAATGCTCGGGCGTAAGCCAATGGCAAAGCTGCCGGTTGTGATCAGTGGGTTGAGCAGCAAAAAGTAGAGCCCCGGCACAATGACCAGGAGCGATATGGCAAACCACCAGTAGCGATGGCGGACAAGGTTTTCCATGGCGGTGTCTTGTATCCAGTCTTCGGTACGCTATATCGCCTCGGCAGTGGTGGCGGTCTCAGATGGTGTATTGCGCCGGTCAATCCCAAACAGCCAGGCGTTCTGTTCGCTGAACACGGGTGCGGCCAAACGCAGGAAGGTGCGGGTGACGACGATGGCAGTGAAGAGGCTGACCACGATACCCAGGAAGAGGGTGATCGCGAAACCCTTGATGATGCTTACGCCGAAGCTGTTGCCAAACAGGAACAGGACAATGCTGGTGATGATCGTCGAGACGTTTGAGTCGCGGATGGCTGGCCACGACTCCTCAAAGCCACGCTCAAGAGCAGTGCGAATATCGCGTCCGCGACGATACTCCTCGCGCAGGCGGGCGAAGATCAGCACGTTGGCGTCTACCGCTAACCCAATCGAGAGGATGAAACCCGCGATACCCGGTAGAGTCAGCGTGATCGGAATCAGCCGATAGATCGCAAAGCTAATCACCGTATAGATCATCAGGGCCAGGGCGGCGAGAAAGCCGGGCAGCCGATAGAACAGGATCATAAACAGAGCAACCACGATGAGACCGGCGATACCGGCCACAATGCTCGTACTCACCGAAGCCTGCCCAAGGGTCGCCGTGACCGTACGGCTCGTCTCTACCACCAGCGGGATGGGCAACGCGCCATACTTCAACTGGTTGAGGATGCGATCACGATCCTCGGCCTTACTCGTCTCAATGATACCCGAGCCATTCGGCAGAGCGGCGTTGATCGTCGGGCAGCTCACCACCTCGCTATCGAGGATGATACACATCGGCTTGCCGACATTCGATGACGTGAATTGCTCCAGACTACGCGCCGAGTTGCCTTTAAACGCAAAGGCGACTGCGGGGCGGCTGCCCAGAGTGCCACCCTGCGAGAAGGCTGGCTGTACGGCACCCGTATCGAGATCTTTGCCGTCGGTGATGCTCTGATAGATCGGGCCAGTGGGAACAGTATTTGTCAGCGTGGCCGTGCCAGAGACCGGATTTGTATTTGCGAGCTTGGCCGGGTTTGGATCGCCCGACGTGCGAACCACTGTTCCGGTAGGGATGTACTGACCTTGAGGATCAATAAATTCGAGGCGACCCGTGCCGCGTAGCGTTTCAACCGCCTGATCAGGGTTTTCCACGCCGGGCAACTCAACAATGATCCGATCACTGCCCGCCACCTGCACCACGGTCTCGCCAACACCGAGGCCATTGACCCGGCGCTCAATCACGCCCGCTGCCGTTTGTACCTCATCCTTTGTCGCAGTAGCACTCGTCGTTCGCAGCAGTACTTGGATACCGCCCTGGAGATCAAGGCCAAGGTGGAAGCGCACATCGCGACCGAGGAAGCTCTGGCTAGGGGAGAAGTTGATAAAGAGCGCCACCCCAGCGACAATGACGATCAGTAACAGGGAGTAGAGATCTCGGCTACGCACAGTAAACCACCCGATTCCGTTGTGAACTGATTGCAAACCGCGCCATTATAGACGCGGCTACGATGAGTGTCAATTACTTTCCGAGCCCACGCAGGGCGGCGTCAATTGTGTTCGCCAGATCACTCGGGTTTACCTGCTTGCCGTTTACGTCGAAGGTCGGTGTGGACTGCACCCCAGCCGCGACCGCCGTTTGCGCCGACGTATCAATTACCGCACGGTTCGCTCCGCTGCTTAGGCAGCTATCGAAGGTGCTGCGGTTCAGGTTAAGCTGTCCCGCGTAACTGCTAAAAATAGTTGCTGGTGAACTCAGTCCAGCCCACGCGTTCTGGTTGATGAACAACATATCGTGCATCTGCCAGTACTTCGCCGGATCCTGATCACCCGCACAGCGCGCCGCCTCAGCAGACGTCTGGGCGTTTGAGTGAATCGTCGTCAGCGGCATCTCGTGGTAGATAAACTGCACCTTGCCGGTATTCACATAGTCACGGTCAATAAGCCGGGCGAGGCCCGTGTCGTAGGCAGCACACGAGGGACACTGGAAGTCGCCGTACTCGGTCACCTTTACCGGAGCATCGGGGCTACCCTTGTAGTAGTGGCCGTCGGCGGTACGGCCAATCGGCGCAGTCACTGGGGTTGCACTGCCCCCACTCGGCCTGCTGGTAATGGCAAAGACACTCACAAACCCAAGGGCGAGAATAAGCACCCCGCCAATACTCATGTAGAAGGTCGTTAGCCGATTACGGCTGTTGCGCGCAACCTTCCGGCCACGCTGGCCCCGTTCACTCATGGGTCGCTCCTCAATACTTTTCGAATTAACGATACCGCCGCCGCTCGGCCCTCTCCCCCCAGCCCCCTTTCCCAAAACGGGAGAGGGGGAGTCGAACGCGATTTGGTGTAGAATCTCCCCTCCCCCCGTGTGGGGGAGGGGCCGGGGGTGGGGGGCGGGCCGGCGGCAAACAATCATGTATCTGCGCACTACGTCATACGCTTGTAACGGTATGCGGGGAAGTCATGGTATCACGGGCATTATAGCGGGGCGCGGGGCGCGGGTCAAACCCTGTTTGACCCCCATTATGGCAGATATCACGCCTTTGCCCATTATATGCACAACTTGTGATTTTAGAATACCGGCGCGATAATAGGGAGGCGGTGACTTTCGCAAAAAAGAAGCGGTTTTACTAATAAAACTCTTGGACATATAGAGTACCCTGTTGTATAATCCCTTGAGATTACACGTTTCTTCGAGCATACGGTAGCGTGTTATGCATTCGGGTTTCACAGCCTGGTTTTGGGCTGTACGCAAAAGAGATGTGCGACGCTTTTCCTTCACATTCGGTCAATACGCATACTGTGAAAGATGGATGAGCCGCCCCGCTCATAAGCAAGGATGTCCAGGGAGGTCATGATGACCAGTGCCGGTACAACCCCAGACGTCGCATCCCGACGACCTGATGTCACGTCCGCAGGTAGTTCTTCGCTGCGCCCCGTCGAGTCGATCCGCCCGCTCAAGATCCTCCTGATCACTCCAAAGGGCAAGAAGGAGGAGGACACTAGCCAGAAGGCGCTCTTCTCGATGGCGGTGGGCGTACTTGTGAGTATTACGCCGCGACAGCATCAGATCGAGCTTGCCGATGAACTTTTTGGTGATGTGATCAACTACGATGGTAATTACGATCTCGTTGGTATCACGACACGATCTCTGAATGTGAACCGAGCCTACGAGATCGCCGATACCTTCCGCGCTCGCGGTACCACGGTGGTGCTTGGTGGCGTCCACGTCTCGTTTAACTACGACGAGGCTCTCGCCCACGGCGATTGTGTCGTCAGTGGTGAGGCCGAGAACCTCTGGACTACGCTGCTCCAGGATCTGGCCGACGGCACACTCCAGCGCCGCTATCAGTCATCCCACTTCCCCCCGGTTGATGATGCGCCAGTGATTGACTATGAGCGTATCTTCCTCTGTAGCAAGCGCGGCAAGGTTGATTCGCGTAAGTCAATCCCGATCTATATTACTCGCGGTTGCCCCTTCACCTGCTCGTTCTGCGTCACCCCGAACTTCACGGGCCGACTCTACCGCATGCAGACCCCCGAGGCCATCCGCGAGCAGATCGCCGCAGCTAAACGGGTCTGGTTCCGCGAGACGCGCTTTGGCAAGAAGCCCTGGTTTATGTTTACCGACGAGAACCTGGGCGTCAATAAGCAGCGCATGTGGGATGTGATGGAGGTTCTGGCCTCGTGTAACATCCGCTTTAGCAGCTTCATTAGCCTGAAGTTTCTCGACGACCCGAAGACAGTCGAACTGCTGGTGAAGGCGGGTTGCGCCATGGCCTTGGTCGGCTTTGAGTCGATCAACCAGGAGACGCTCAAAGCATATAACAAGGGCCGGATCAATACGGCAGCCGACTATGCACGGATCATCGCCGACTGCCGCAAGGCGGGGCTGCCTATCCAGTGCAATTTCCTGGTTAATCCAGCCATTGACACCTATGAGGATATGGCTGCCACCATGAAGTTTGTGGTCGAGAATGCCCTGGTGATGCCAATTTACTCTATCCTCACGCCCTACCCCGGCACGCAACTCTACATTGACTATAAGGCTCAGGGGTTGGTGGTTGATGAGGACTGGGACAAGTATACGGCGCATAATCTGGTGGTGCGTTGCGACCGCTACAACCCCTACGAGTACCAGATTAAGTACATGGAGCACTTTCTCGGCATGTTCACGTGGCGCGCAAACGTCCGCCGCGTACGCATGAACAACAATAAATTGATCACGACGGTGACGAGCTTGGCCTTCCGGCGCAATCTGCAAGATCAGCTCGAAAACTGCAAGACGGGTCCGCGTCGTCCTCTGGCTCAGGATAACCTGCCTCCACCGCCAATCGCGGTTACACGCGAGCCTGTTGAAACGACCTAAGGGTCTAGCACATTAGTTGAAGAGGTTCTGCATGAGCATGGTTGTTGCGCCAGATGCGGCTGAGTTGACCCGCACACCCTTTGTTGCCCCTACCAAGCGTAAGAAGTGGCTGATCATTCAGCCGAAGAGCAATACTCCCCTCATGGTCGATTCCGGCAAGGTGAGTATGCCGCTCAACCTGATGATGGTCGCCACGATGGCGAATACCCACTTCGATATTGACTTCCTCGACGAGCGCGTCGGTGATGAGGTTCCTCAGGATTTCTCCGAGTACGATGTCATCGCGATGACATCGCGCACGCTTAACGCGAAGCGGGCCTACGCGATTGGAGATCGGGCGCTCGCTCAGGGCAAGAAGGTTATCCTGGGCGGTGTTCACCCCACTATGCAGCCGGAAGAGGCGATCCTGCACTCTAGCGCGGTTGTCTTTGGCGAGATCGAATCGATCTATGATCAACTGACCCAGGATATTTATGAGAATACCCTGCAGCCACTGTACAAGCCAGCCCCAGACGCGGGCTGGAAGCCGCTGACCGAGATGCCCCGCCCGGACTTCCGCTTCATCCGTAGCTCGAAGCACGCGAAGAATTACTCGCAACGGCTACCACTGCTCGCCACCAAGGGCTGCCCGGTCGGCTGCAACTTCTGTTGTACCCCGCGCATTTACGGTAAGACCTTCCGCACTCGCGAGTCGGATCACATGATCTCTGAGATCAAGGCGCACCAGGATCATGCGGGCAGGGCGGATCTGCGCTTCTCGTTCATGGATGATAATATCTGCTTTAAGCCGTCCTACGCCAATGAACTCTTTAACGCGCTAGTGGGACTGGGAGCGACGTGGAACGCCAATATCTCGATGAACTTCCTGGAGAAGCCCGAGTTTGTTGAACTGGCGGCGACTGCCGGCTGTGAAATGTTTAATGTCGGCTTTGAGTCGGTTTCACCCGAGACGATTAAGTATGTCCACAAGGGGTCGAACCGGGTATCTAACTACGAAGAGGTGGTTGCCAATGTCCATAAGCAGGGCATTGCCATCCAGGGATACTTCATCTTCGGTTTCGATACCGACACCAACAGCAGCTTCCAGCACACCTTCGACTTTATTATGAAGAACCGGATCGAATTTCCGGTCTTCACCATCGCTACCCCCTTCCCCGGCACGCCCTGGTTCAACGAGATCAAGCCGAGGATCACCCACTTCGACTGGGATAAATACGATACCTTCCACTACATGTATGAGCCGGCCAAAATCGAGCGCGAGCAGTTCCTGAAGAATTTCATAAAGGTGCAGCGCGCCGTTTACTCGTGGCCGGGGATCTACCGGCGAATGGCGGGCCGGAAACTTGACTGGGTCTGGATGGTGAATATTGCAATGCACTACTTCACGCAACGGCTCACGCCTGATATGCTGATGTAGCATCACTGAGGTGCTGAGGCACTGAGACACTGAGGGGGTGGCGGGCATTGCCCGCCACCCCTTCAGTGCCCCAGTGATTCAGTATCTCAGTGCCTCAGTGATTTACTTCCAGCCACCGATCACATCAAAGATCTCACGGTCGTTCAGCGGAGTGGGAATACTCGACTCAGGGTCGCCCAGGATCAGTTCGGCCATGTCAATGAAGGGCTTGAGGCACATCTCCTTATCCGGCCCCTCCATCTCGAACATGGTCTTGCCAGCCAGACGCGAGCGGCGGATCAGGTCGTGGTAGGGTACCTTGCCAATAATCTTCGTGCCGACCGTCTCGGCGAACTGCTCAAGCAAGCTGGTGCCGCCGCCATTCACATAGTCCACCCGATTGGCAATCACACCGGCCATCTTCACCTTGTGACGCTGGCTCTTCTGGGCGATAGCCAGGCAGAGTCGGTTGGCCGCGAAGATGCTATCGAAGTCGTTGGTTGCGATGATAATGCCAAAATCGGCATAGTTCAGCGGGGCCGAGAAACCGCCGCAGACGACGTCGCCGAGTACGTCGAAGAGGATTACGTCGTACTTGTGGTAGAGCCCGAACTCCTTGAGCAGTTTAACCGTCTCGCCCACCACGTAGCCGCCGCAGCCGCTACCGGCTGGCGGGCCACCGGCCTCAAGTGTGTCAACACCGGCGAACCCGGTGCGCAGCACATCCTCCTTGGTCACATCCTCGATATGAAAATCAACCGCATCAAGGACATCAATCACTGTGGGCTGGAGAATTCCGGTGAGCGGGAATGTGCTGTCGTGCTTGGGGTCACAGCCGATCTGGAGAACCTTCGCGCCCTTCATGGCCATTGCCGCCGACAGGTTTGCCGACGTGGTGGACTTGCCGATACCACCTTTGCCATACACTGCGATGATCAAAGACATAAATTCTTTCTCCTTGGCGACGAACGAAGAACGAAGGACGGCGAGCCGAGCGTATCAGACCGCAGTGTTGGTGGTTGGTCGTTGGCCGTTATACAATGGCCTCCCAAACTCTTCCTCATAGACCTGAGCGTACTGGGCGAGGGCGCGATAGACGTGGCCGGGCACAATACGCGGCTCCATGCGGCTGTGCTCATCACGGACATACTGAAGGTTACGCAGCAGCTTCATCTCAATAACCGAGCGGGCAAATTCCATGCCACGGGGGCCACGGTTGCGCTGCATCCAGGCGATCAATACGCGGATGGGAAATGGTGGACGCCCACGCGGGCGTTTGAGCATGCGTACATACTCGCTGATTCCAACAAGGCGGTTGCCGCGCTGGGTAAAGGTGCCAAACTCTAGGAAGGGTCGGATCAGATTGAAGAGTTCCTCGCCGACCTCCGTGCGGATCATCGTCCACTGCCAACGTTCGGTGGGCGGCAGCGGCGCGGCCAGATAGCCGATGGTGATGTCTGTCAGGGTGTTCTGGTAATCGAAGCAGGAGAGACACGCCGCCGGGAAGATGCCGCGCTCCCCGCCCAGCGCCGAGACATCCAAATCAACGTAGTTCACCTTCTCGATGTGTCCATCCTCATGGCGCATCCAGACCCGAAAGTCCTGCATAAACTCGTGATGGACAATCGTCTCAGGCGACTTTGATGCGACCTTGAGGAATCGCAGCATATCGGGGTAGGCCACGTTATCGGTGCATGGAATGCCGATAACGTAGAGTTTCTCCAGATCCAGCTGATCCTGAATGGCGCGTAGGGCGTGTACCTGACAGCTCGTACCAATAAAGGCCAGACGCCTCACGCCGCTCTCGCGCACCTGATCGAGCACATCCAGGTTTGGCGAGAGACAGGGCTTATTGCGGGCGCTGGCGATCACCTCCGCTGGTGTGCGGGCAAGGATGGGCAGGGGTGCGTGGTGGCTACCCGGCACCATCGCTGTCGTAATCACCCCATCAACCATGCCGCGCTCAAGCAGCAGAGCACCGAGCGCCGTGACGATCCCGCTCCACTGGGCCTCGGGATTCTGCTTCGCCATCCTGATAACATGGGTCGAGCGAGAGATTCCAAAGAGCAATTCGTCACCGTCGTTCCGGTTGCGCCCGTGGAGTTTGCGCTCAATCTGCTCGCTCTTATTCTCCACGAACACACAGACCTGCGGCAACAGCGGGCGGTAGCTGCTGGAGCAGATGCCGCAGTCGCTACAGAGCTTAGGCCGACCCTTCAGCCGTTCAGCCGCGCTCAGCAGCGTGATCTCGTGGAGTGGTCTGGACGTTGCTGTCGTCATAGTGATTACAGATTTTAGATTTTGGATTTTAGATTTTGGATTTTAGATTTTAGATTGCAATCCAAAATCCAAAATCTAAAACCCAAAATGGTTACGCGCCGATACTTTCCTTAGCGGTCAGCAGAACATCGGCAGTAATCACTGCGATGCCGCGCTCGCGGGCGTACTTCTCGACGTTGCCCCGCGCCTTGCCGCGCACGAAGAAGGGGATCTTCTTGAGCATTGCCTCAGCCTCTGGTGACCAGATTGGGGCACCGGGAACCGAGGTTGGGATGCTGGCAACAACGCTTGGCTCCCTGACTCCGGCCTCCTGCCCCCTGACTCCGGCCTCCTGCTCCCTGCTCTCGACTTCCCGCTCCCTGACTCCGGCCTCCTGCTCCCTGACTCCGGCCTCCTGCTCCTCCAGTCCCGCATCGCCGAACAGGTCAATTAGGTGCTTCTCCATACCGAGGGTGCAGGTGGTATACACCTCATCAGCGATGACATCGGCACCATCGAATCCGAGGAAGGGCCGGTAGGAAAGTAGGTGATTCTCAATATGGGTCGGCGGCGCGATCACCATACAGTTTAGCTCGTGCTTACGGGCGGTGTGACGCTCCATCTGGGTGCCGCAGATCAGCTCGGGGCGGAGTTCGGCAATCCGCGCAGCCGTCACCTGAAACTCGTCAGTGGCCAGGAACTGCTCATCAGTCACATAACCCTGGAGTTGCTCACGCACCCAGCCCGCTTCGCGCAGCAGGTAGGTGCCTGCGCCGACAATCGGCATACCCAGTTCATCATGGAGGAACTTGGTCATCCCCACCGTATGCGTGGCATCACCAAAGATAAAGGCCGACTTACCAGAATAGCTGTCCATATCGGCAGTGCGGGCGAACCAGGGCACCGCCGAGGGTGCCGACATCCCATCGAGCGAGAAGGCAGTCAGCGGGGGCATACGGATGACCGGGCCGTTGCGCCGGGCGCCGATCTCATTCAGTGTATCCACCAGAGCGTTGAGCCAGCGCAGGGTAGGCTGAACACCAATGGGAGCCTCGCGAAGGGCGGGCGTACCGAACTGCTCTTCCAGATAGTCGGCGGCGGCGGCGCCAAGCTCACGGTAGGGCGCAATATTCAGCCAGGCCGCCGGCAAGCGGCGCAGATCATCCACGCTGGCCCCCCAGGGGGCCACCACATTCACCTGCACCCCAAGGGTATTGAGCATCCGCCGGATGCTGGTGAGATCGTGGCGCACGTGGAAGCCTAGCGAGGTTGGGCCGATGATATTCACGCTAGGTCGCTCAGTGAGCGGCTGGGGGGTCGCGTAGCGCCGTACCAGGTCACTGAACAGACCCTCGGCGGCCCCGTTCTCCTGCATGCGGTACGGGTTCGCGTCGTAGACCAGCACATCCGCGTTCAGGTGGGCCGATGCCGCCGTCACTTCCAGATTTTCCTGCAGCAGGATGGTGCTGCACGAAGCGGCGATGACAATCAGTTCAGGATGCAGCTTCTCCTCAACCTGGCGTAGAGTCTCGGGCAGGCGGATTGTGCCACGAGCGAGATCGGTGCCACTCACCACCGAGGTCGTCATCGCGGGAAACGAGGGCGTGCGCTCCAGCATCGTAAAGATCGTGGTCACGTAGTCATCACCCTGAGGGGCGTGGAAGACCGCGTGAACATTGCGCATGCTGTTCATTACCCGGCCAACGCCGTGGTGGGCGGTACCCTCATACATCCAGTAGGCAAGACGCATATAAACTCCCATTCACAATGCACAATTGGCGGCGACCGCTCAATCTGCAATTTACAATTCTTGTAAAGGGATCACATCCCCAGGTGCCGACGGCATCAAGCCCATCGTCCACACCGGATCCGAGCCAAGGGGGTCGAGAATGGCGTGGCGGCGCAGCGCCTTAGTGAAGGTTGTGGCCAGGATGTTCACCCCGGCCCAGCCGTGGATGGGCATAAAGGCAAACTCGGTGCCCCACTTGGCGACCAACCCCTTACCGACGAGCGGGTTCGTGGTGATCATATTCGAGATGATCAGGTCGGGCTGGTAGGTAGCGATGTCGCGGAGCTGCCGATCAAAATTGGCTTGCTCAACCAGGGGAACGCCCTCAAGGCGCTCAAGCTCACGGGAGTGGAAACGCCGGTTGATCGCCGGAGTGCTGCACTCCACAATCTCGGCCCCGCAGGCGCGCAGGAAGCGAGCCAGGGGCAGTTCCATCAGGGTATCACTCGCAAAGAAGACCTTCTTGCCGCGCAGCAGTTCGGTGTGGCTGGTGATCCGCTCCCATGCGGCCGCCTCGCGCTCGGCTAGATCAACTTTTATCCCAAACTCAGCGGCCAGATCCTCCCAGAAGGCCCGACAGCCATCGGGTCCAAAGGGGAAGAGCGACGAGAGGATCGTGCAGTCGCGATCATTGCGCAATTGCGAGGCGACCTTGGGCAGAAATGGCTGGAGCGGAGCGATGATCGTGCCGGGGCCAATCGGCGGCAGTTCGGAGAAATGTGAGGCGGGCAGGAAACCGGCTACCGGAATGCCCAGGCGCGCCGCCTCCATCGCAAAATCTTCGGCCACCGCATCATTCACCGAGCCAAGGAAGACCACCCGCTTATCCTCGGGCGGGGCCACCGGGCAGAAGGGCAGCAGCGCCTGAAGCACCGAGTCCTCGCTCTGGGCGAAAGTGAAATCGAGGCCGGATGCCGGTACAAATAGCACCGGAAGCTCGGGCGTGCTAAGTGTATGGGCCAGGCCCTCAAACTCAACCTTCATAACCTCGGGGGTACACGAAGAGAGCAGGAAGATCACCGAGGGGTTATGCTCACGCTTGATCTCCGCGATCTGGCCCGAGATATCCGGCTGCGCGGATGAGAGGTCGGCCTCCTCAAGCAGCGAGACGGCAAAGCGCGGGCGGGCGAAGATCATGACCCCGAGGGTATTCTGGAGCAGATGCGCGCAGGTGTGGGTGCCAAGAATAAGAAAAAAACTATCCTTGATCTTTTGGTAGAGCCAGCCCACGCTGACCAACCCGCAAAATGAGTGATAGAGACCATCTTCGCGAATAAACTGGGCCTTCGGCGGCATTGGAATCTCCTTCTCCCGTACTGCTCAGGGAGTGCTTCTCTATCGGGGCGCACGTTGGGATTTTGATAGTATTATAGCATCTAATGCAAGAATGTCGGCTATATGCAGATGGTGTACAAGAAACGTCAGAATTCCATCATTGACAGGCTTCACGGCTCGCGCTACCATTACGAGTTATCTCAATCCGTCGATGAATGACGACCAACGACCGACGACCGCTCGCACTACCACACCTTACTGTTGATGGATAATCAACTGCTGGTGGTTGGTCGTCGGTCGTCTCTACGTGTTGTGCGTTCATCATCAACAAGGGAGTCATAATGGGTGCGATGCTCGGTCTCTTAGGTTTACCCGACATGTTACGGCGCGAGTTCGCCGGCTACAACCGTGGGTTACTCCAGCGCGACCTGCTGGCCGGGCTGACGGTGGGAGCAGTGGCCCTGCCCCTGGCCCTGGCCTTCGGTGTCGCCTCGGGGGCCGATGCGGCGGCTGGGCTCGTGACGGCCATCCTGGCCGGGCTGATTATTGGCTCCCTTGGCGGGGGTTCCTTCCAGATTTCCGGCCCCACCGGGGCCATGTCGGCTATCCTGATCGTGATTGCCCAGAGCTATGGAACCAGCGGCGTATGGGTGGCCTGCGTGATGGCCGGTGCCTTTATGTTGACGCTCGGCCTGCTGCGACTGGGGCGCTACATTGCCTTCATCCCCTCGCCCGTGATCACCGGCTTCACTAGCGGTATCGCCCTGATCATTGCGGTCGGCCAGATTGATAATGTGATCGGCGTAAAAACTCCGGCAGCCGACAATACCATCGCTAAGCTGCTGGGCTATATCTCCCACCCACCAACGCCGAACTGGCAGACCCTGGTGGTGGCCGGAATTGTCATGGCGATGATGCTTATCCTGCCACGCTTCACCAAAAGCGTCCCGGCCTCGCTGGTCGGGCTCATCCTGGCGAGCCTCGTCACCATCGGGCTGGGCTGGCATGTAGCGACCATCGGCAGCATCCCACAGACGATCATCCTCGATCACCGCCTGAGCATCGCAAATATTCCCTGGAACCACATAACCGACCTGCTGGCACCGGCGATCTCGATTGCCGCGCTGGGGGCAATTGAGAGTCTGCTCTGTGGCTCGGTGGGTGCTACCATGACCGGCAAGCCCTTTGACAGCAACGCCGAACTGGTGGCTCAGGGCATCGGCAATATGATTATCCCCTTCTTCGGCGGCGTGCCCGCCACGGCGGCGATTGCCCGTACCAGTGTGGCGATCAAGAGCAATGGCGCAACCCGGATCACCAGCATCGTCCACGCCATTGCCTTGCTGCTGAGCGCCCTGCTGCTCGCCCCGCTGATCGGTCAGGTACCGCTGGCCGCCCTCGGCGGTGTGCTGATGGTGACAGCCTGGCGCATGAATGAGTGGGAGAGCATCCACTTCTACTGGCACACAAAGATCAAGCACGCCCTGGCAGGCATTCTGATAACCATGGTGGCCACCGCTGCCCTGGATCTGACCCAGGCCATCCTGATCGGGCTGACAATCTCCGCCATCATCTACATCCGCCAATCGGCACAGAGTACCGCCGTGGCCAGTGAACCCGTCAATGCGGCCAAACTGCGCGCCCAGGGTTACGCCATTGAAGAGTCTTGCCCCTCGGTTCATGTCTACTACCTGACCGGACCACTCTTCTTCGGCAGTGTCCACACGGTGCTTGAGGCGTTTGCCGATTCCCGACAATACCACACGCTGGTGATCAGTATGCGCGGCGTACCGCTGGTAGATGCGATGGGTGCCAAGGCTTTACGCGAACTGATTGAAGATCACCAAGCTCACGGTGGCATTGTGGCCTTCACCGGGCTCCAGCCAACAGTACGCGAGATGTTTGAGCGGGCGGGACTGACCGGGATTGTTGGCGCAGATTACATCTTCTGGAGTGCGATAGAGGCGATTATTCAGCTCCACGAGAAACGCCAGATCAGCGGATGTCCTCATTGCGATACCCATGGCGACAAATGTACGGTGCTGAACGCAGCGGTTATTCGGCGCGGGATAAACCCGCCGCCAACAGTGTAATGAACATATAGGGAATGATTGATGGCTCCGCCATCAATCATTCCCTATATGTTATGTCAACCTCGCGCAATAAGGAGCGACTCGCGGGCGGCGGTGAGGGTGACCGCAATATCAACCGTGTCGTGGGCAGAACTCACGAAGCCAGCCTCAAACTGCGATGGGGCGAGATACACCCCACGCTCACACATGGCCCAGAAGAACCGGGTGAAGCGAGCGGCGTCCACATGCTGCTTGGCCTCGGCATAACTGCGCACCTTTGCCCCGGCCTCTCGCAGGAAGTAGAAGCCGAACATGGTACCCACATTGCCGACCTGGAGCGGTACACCGGTCTCCTCGCTGAGCGAGCGTATGCCGTCGGCGAGGGTTTGGGCGCGGCCAGCGGCAGACTGGAAGAGGGTGGGGGAACCATCAGCAGGGACATCAAAGGCCGTGTGCAGCATGGCAAGACCGGCAGCCATCGCCAGGGGGTTGCCCGAGAGCGTACCCGCCTGGTACATCGGCCCTGCCGGGGCCACCGTCTGCATAATCGCCTTCTTCCCGGCATAGGCTCCCACCGGCAGACCACCACCGATCACCTTGCCAAGGCAGGTAATGTCCGGGTCAATCCCGTAAACGCTCTGGGCGCCGCCGGGAGCCGCACGGAAGCCGGTCATCACCTCATCAATAATCAGCACGGTGCCGTGCTTGTGGGTAAGATCGCGCAAACCCTGGAGGAATCCCGGCTCAGGCAGGACGAATCCCATATTGGCAGCAATCGGCTCAACGATTACCGCAGCGATGGAGTCGCCATGCTCGCGGAAGAGCGCGGTCACGGCATCTAGGTCGTTATACTCAACTGTAAGCGTAGAGGCGGCGGTAGACGCCGGCACTCCAGGGCTATCGGGCAGGCCCAGCGTGACCACACCACTGCCAGCCTGTACCAGCAGCATATCGGCGTGGCCGTGGTAGCAGCCGATAAACTTAACGATCTTCTCGCGGCCCGTGTAGGCGCGGGCCAGGCGCAGGGCGCTCATGGTGGCCTCGGTGCCGCTATTTACAAAGCGCACCTGCTCAACGCTGGGCACCAGCGTGATCACCAGTTCAGCGAGTTCGGTCTCTAGCTCGGTGGGTGCGCCGAAACTGGTGCCACGGGCAGCCTGCTCGTTAATGGCCTGGACAACGGCGGGGTGAGCGTGGCCCAGCAGCAGCGGCCCCCAGGAGAGGACGTAGTCAATATAGCTATTGCCATCTACATCCTCAACGTGGGCACCATTACCACGAGCAAAAAAGATAGGCGTGCCGCCAACTCCACGGAAGGCGCGCACCGGCGAGTTCACCCCGCCGGGGATGACGGCCTGGGCGGCAGCAAAAAGCTCTTTTGAGCGAGCGTATCGGTCGGTGGTAGTCAAGGTCATGGGTGGTTCCCCAACATAATGCTTTTTTGTCGGGCCGATGTTTGCCGACAGAGCCACCAAACATCAGCCCGACAACGCGATATTACTCGGCGTATGCCGGCTCAACGACATAGTTGTGGACAAAATCCACCAGGCGGCTCACGTTCTCCTCGGGCGTCTCGGTAAGAATACCGTGGCCGACGTTGAAGATGTGGCCGGGACGTCCGCCAGCGCGGCGCAGGACATCGGCGGCACGCCGCTCGATCTCGGGCCATGGGCCGTGGAGCGCCATAGGGTCAAGGTTGCCCTGAACCGCAACCTCGTGCCCGAGAGCGGCCCAGCCCTCGTCCAACTGCACCCGCCAGTCCAGGCCAATCACATCGGCACCGACCTGACGCAGCTGCGTGGCCATGCCGTGCATATCCGTCCCGAAGAAGATGATCGGCACATCGGTGGCTGCACGCACGGTCGCCACTGCGTTCTGGACGTGGGGCAGCACATACTCAGCAAAATCATTGGGCGAGAGCGATCCTGCCCACGAGTCGAAGATCTGCACAATGTCGCAGCCAGCCTCAACCTGCGCGATCAAGTAATCGCTCACCAGCACCGTCAGCTTCTCCATGAGCGCGTGCCAGCTCTGCGGGTCGCGGTACATCAGTTGCTTGGTGCGGCGGTACTCGCGGCTGCCGCCGCCCTCAATCGCGTAACTGGCCAAGGTGAAGGGCGCGCCGCTAAAGCCAAAGAGCGGGATGCGCCCGGCCAGGGATTTCTGCACGATGCGGATGGCATCCAGAGTGTAGGCCGTCGTCTCACGCGGATCGCAGGTCTTTAGGGCCGCGATGTCAGCCGCGCTGCGGACGGGGTTGTGGATTACCGGCCCCTCGCCCTTCTCAAAGGTGAGCTGAATGCCCAGACCTTCCAGGGGCGGCAGAATATCGGCAAAAATAATTGCCGCATCAATATCGAAGGCGTTGGCGGGCTGGAGCGTCACCTCGGCGGCGACCTCAGGAATCTTCACCATCTCAAGGAAGCCGTGGCGCTCGCGGATAGCCCGATATACCGACATGTAGCGGCCAGCCTGGCGCATAAGCCAGATCGGAGTGCGATCCACCGGCTGACGGCGGGCGGCGCGGATGATCCTGTCGTTCATAAAACTCCTGCTCAACACTTCTTATCGCGTGTCGCGGTTGATCACCGAGGTAGCCAACCGCGACACAAAAAAATAATCACGTCCACGCTGCCGCATGATCTGCGCCGCACGGCGACGTGATCACGCCCCGCCGCGCAGCCAGCGCACAGCGTCCTTCGCCCAATAGGTGATAATCATATCCGCCCCGGCGCGGCGGATGCTCATCAGAGTCTCCAGGGCCACCCGGCGCTCGTCAATCCAACCCTTCTCGGCGGCAGCCTTGACCATGCTATATTCGCCGCTCACCTGGTAGGCGGCGAGGGGCAGGTTATGGCGATCCTTCACCTGACGGATGATGTCAAGATAAGCCAGAGCTGGCTTCACCATCAGCATATCAGCGCCCTCGGCCACATCCAGATCAACCTCGCGCAGCGCCTCGCGGCTGTTGGCGGGATCCATCTGATACTGGCTGCGGTCGCCGAAACTGGGCGGGCTTTCGGCCGCATCGCGGAACGGCCCGTAGAAGGCCGATGAGTACTTCGCGGCGTAGCTCATGATCGCCGTATTCTGCAACCCGGCACCGTCAAGGGCGGTGCGAATGGTTCCAATCATACCGTCAATCATTCCCGAGGGCGCAATAATATCGGCACCCGCCTGCGCATGGATCACCGACGCTTTGGCAAGGATACCCAGAGTCGGATCATTCAGCAGGTAACCTTCGGCGATCCGCTCGTTGTAGCCTTCCGCACCAGGGAAGTTCAACACCCCGCAGTGGCCGTGGTCGGTATACTCACAGCAACACATATCGGAGATCACCAGCAGCTCAGGCACAGCTTTTTTGATCGCATACGCGGCCTGGGGCACAATTCCCTCAGGGTCGAAGTTCTCACTGCCCACGGCATCTTTATGGTCAGGAATACCAAAAAGCAGCACAGCGGGAATACCCAGTTCAGCCAGAGTCTCAGCCTCGCGCACAACCGTATCCACCGAGAACTGCGCGTGGCCGGGCATGGATCCAATCGGCTTCACGATGCCTTGGCCGTGGCGCACAAACAGCGGGGCGATCAGGCTGTCGGCGCTGAGAGACGTTTCGCGCACCATCCGGCGCATGTTCTCGTTAAGGCGCAGGCGGCGCGGGCGGTTAGCAGGGAATGCAGTCATCAGCGCACCTCCATGTGGGCGATCAGGGCCTCTACCAGCCCCTCTTCTGTAGATACCTCGGCCACAACGTGTGGGACAAGGCCAATGGCTCGGCATGCGGTGGCGGTAGACGGGCCAATGCAGGCGATCACCGCACGCTGAGAGAGTGCGACTGCATCCGGGCCAATCTTCTGCACAAAGGCGCGGGCCGTCGAGCCGCTGGTGAAGGTAATCACACCAATGGCATCGGCAGCCAGCAACGCAGCCAGATCAACACCGCTGTCTGGCGCAGGCACAGTGCGGTAGGCCACCACTCGATCAACCAGCGCCCCAGAGGCCCGCAGGCGCTCCTCCAAGACGGGCCGAGCGATGTCGGCGTTGGGGAGCAGCACCTTCTTGCCCGTCAGGTCGCCCAGTTTCTCGGCCAGTTCTTCGGCAACGAACTGTTCAGGCACGGTGGCGGGACTCACACCAAGCAGATTGACACAGGATGTCGCAGTGGCCGGGCCAACCGCTGCTAATTGCAGATTGCAGATTGCAGATTGCAGATTGAGATCAGGCGAATTGCGCTCGATCACGGCCCGCACGGCCTGGGCACTTGTGAGTATCAGCCAATCATACTCTCCGGCGGACAGGCGGGCCAATGCCGCGTCCAGAGACGCCGTATCCTCAGGCGGAGCATAGGCAATCGTCGGGTAAATGATCGGCTCCGCCCCCAGATCCCGCAGGCGCTGGGCCATTCCATCAGCCTTGCCCGCCGAGCGGGTGATCACAACGCGAACCCCGGAGAGCGACGACCGACCACCAACCGTTGGCAGCGGTAGGGTCGTGCGAGGTGCCTCGGTAAGCGCGGTCAGTGGTCGCTCGTCGGTGGTCATTTTCCTGCCTGCACCGCAATCTCAGCCAGGATCTCGGCAGCACCACGAGACAGCAGATCCTCGGCCAGCGCCGTCCCAATAGCGGCGGGGTCAGCCAAATCGCCGGTGAGTGCGCCGGTGATCAGTGTCGCGCCGTCGAGTGAGCCAACCAGACCGCGCAGATGCAGGGTGTCGCCATCGAGGCTGGCGATAGCGGCGATAGGTACCTGACAGCCACCCTCAAGGCGACCGAGGAAGGCTCGCTCAGCCAGAGCGGCGGCGCGGGATGGCGCGTGATCGAGCGCGGCCAGTAAGCCGATAGTCACGTCGTCGCCGGCGCGGCACTCGATGGCCAGGATGCCCTGAGCCACAGAGGGGAGCATCTGGTCGGGGGGGATGGGCAGTGACACAAAGCGGGCATCCACCGCCTCGAAGGGACGCGGCCCATCGAGCGTAGCATCAGTGAAACTCAGGCGATCCAGCCCGGCAGAAGCCAGCACCAGGGCGTCGTACTGCCCCTCGGCCAGCTTACGCAGGCGCGTGTCCACATTGCCGCGTACATCCTGTAGCACAAGATCAGAGCGCACGGCGCGGATTTGGCTAGCGCGACGAAGCGAACTGGTACCGACGACCGTCCCCGCCGGCAGCGTCAGAATGGACAGTTGGGCGGCATCGCGTACCTCTGCCTTGACCACCAGCGTATCACGCGAGTCGGCGCGCTGAGGGAAGGCGGCCAGGGTCAAGCCATCAGGTACCCCAGAGGGCAGATCCTTACAGCTATGTACACAGAAATCAACCTCACGGTCGAGGAGCGCCTGCTCCAGCTCTTTCACAAAGAGACCCTTATCGCCAACAGCGGAAAGAGCCACGTCCAGAATGCGGTCGCCCTTGGTAGAGATAATCTGCAACTCGACCGTGAGGCCGGGGTGTGCGGCACGCAGGGCAGCGGCCATCATCTCAGACTGAGTAAGGGCCAACTTCGAACCTCGGGTGCCAAGGATGAGACGGGTCATCGCTATACCTTACGTTATGTCGTCGGTTATCGGTCGCCAGTTATCGGTCTTCGGCCACCGCATACGCATGCTCTATCTCAAGGTTAAACAGATCGCTCAGCATTGCGGCGTAGCGTCGGCCATCGCCCTGCGCAGCGGCGTCGCGCAGGCGGCGGGTGGGTGAGTGGAGCAACTTATTCACAATACTGCGGCTGAGCGCCTCCACCACCGAGCGCTGCTCGGGGGAAAGACTCGTCAGCCGACGCAGCGCCCGGTCGAGCTCGCTTGATCGCAGGCTCTCGGCGTAATCGCGCAGACTGGTCAGGGTCGGTACCGCTTCCTGGCTACGCAGCCAACCAAGGAAAGCTTCGACCTCGCTTTGCGCAATTGACTCGGCTACCTGAGACAGGCCGGCCCGCTGGTCAAGCGTATTGCGCACCACCTCGTGCAGATCGTCCACCGTGCAGACGTGGACACCGTGAACTTGGGAGACCTCGTTAGCAATATCACGGGGTACGGCGAGGTCAATCAGCAACATCGAGGGCGGCGGCCCGTCGCCATTGCGCGCAATAGCCTTCGCATGCATCGCGTCGTCTACGTGCTGCCGATAAATGATCGGCACCGGGGCGGAGGTGGAACTAATCACGATGTCGGCGTGGGCCAGAGCCAAGGGCAGATCCTCGAAGGTCATGGCCTCCGCACCGTAGCGCTCGGCCAGTTCGCGCCCACGGGAGAGGGTGCGATTAACAATTGTCAGCCGGTCTGCGCCGTTCGCCAGCAGGTTCTGGGCGGCCAGTTCACTGACCTCCCCACCGCCGACTAGCAGCACCGAGCGGCCATTCAGATGGCCGAGGCGCTGACGAGCCAGTTCGACGCCAGCTTGTGAGACGCTGGCCGCCCCCTGACCCAAGGCCGTCTCGTGGCGCACGCGCTTACCGGCAGTGAGTGCGTGCTGAAAGAGCCGGTGCAGCACCGGGCCAACGCTGCCGGCCTGCTGGGCGATCTCGAAGGCAGTACGAACTTGGCCCTGGATCTGGGCTTCGCCCAGCACCAGGGAGCGCAACCCCGACGAGGTGGCGCAGAGGTGTCCAGCCACCTCAGGGCCATTGAGAAAGAACAACGTGTGGACAAAGTGCTTCTCATCGAGTCCGTGGAACTCGGCAAGAAAGCTCGCCAGACTGTGAGCAGTACTCGTGTCCGAAGCCACGCCGTAAAGCTCTACGCGGTTACACGTGGAGAGGATCACTGCCTCGCTAAACAACGGTGGGCGTGGTCCACGAGGCATGGTGAGCTGCATCAGCGCCGCCGGAATATCGGTGGCGTTAAAGGCCAAGCGCTCGCGGATCTCCACCGGCGCGGTTGTGTGATCGAGGCCAGCAAGCAGAAGGTTCATCGCGCGACCCTTTGGAAATACCTGCAATTCGTCCTAATTCCAGACAAATCTCAGCGATAGCGAACGGTATCACAAGTGCCGAAGACCGTCAACATCACGCATCACCCACCACCGCCATCAGCTGTGTCAGCGAGGTTTGCTCGCTGCAAAGGGTTGATACATCGATCTGACGAAGCGTTGGGTCTTCCTCGCTTCGTCTTCTCACCCATCAACGGTAATCCCCTCAAGGCGATCTTCCAGATCGGCATAGATCTCGCGTAGCCGATCCAGCGTCTCGGGGTCGGCGTCCCAGAAGCCGCGCCCGCTTGACTCAAGCAGGCGGCGCACCACCCCAACCGCTGCTGTCGGGTTCAGGGCTGCCAGGCGCTCGCGCATCGTGTCGTCGAGGACAAACGTCTCGGCAACACTCTGGTAGACCCAGCCGTCCACCGACTTGGTGGTAGCGCTCCAGCCGTAGGTGTTGTTCACGCGAGCCTCGATCTCGCGGGCACCCTCGTAGCCGTGGCTTAGCATCGCCTCGTACCACTTGGGGTTAAGCAGCTTGGCCCGCGTCTCCATTCGCACCGCCTGATCGAGCGAACTGACCCGGTTGGTGGTACCGAGGGAGTCTGCCACCATGGTCTTCGGGCGGCTCCCGCGCAACAACTCGACGCTCTTGGTGATTCCGCCCAGGTTGTCGTAGTAGTTGTCAATGTCTGAGAGGCCCACCTCGAAGCTGTCAATGTTCTGAAAACTAGCGTCTACCGTGCCCAGTGCTTTCTCCAGCACCGCCCGCGACTCGCGCCACTGGCCGTTCGGCCCCAGGCTGAAGCTCTTGCGGCTCAGGAACGCTTCACCAAGCTGACTGTCGTCGTCCCATGTGCCGCTGTCTACGAGATTGTTCACGTTAGCCCCGTAGCTGCCGGGGGCGTTCGAGAAGACGCGAGCGGAGGCGTCCTCAATGCTGATGTTCAACTCGGCAGATTGTGCTAGAGCGTGGGCGCGCACGAAGTTCTGCTCGACCGGCTCATCCGCCGTGGCAGCCAAGCGGGCGGCTCGGTCAATCAACTGCATTTGGTTGCCCAGCAAGTCGCGGAAGATTCCGCTCACTGTGGTCACCACATCCACCCGTGGTCGGCCCAGTTCCTCTAAAGGAACGAGGGCCACATCGCTGACGCTGCCTAGCTCGTCCATCACCGGGATGGCCCCAAACAGTGCAAGAACCTGAGCCACACCCTCGCACTCAGACTTGAGATTATCGCTGCCCCAGAGTACCACCGCCACCGTCTGCGGTAGCGCGCCCTGCTCGACCACCAGGCGGGCCAGGAGTTCATCCACTAGACGCCCGCCGCGCTCCATTGCCGCCTGCGAAGGCACCCGATACGGGTCAAGGCTATAGACATTGCGCCCGGTGGGGAGGACACCAGGGTCGCGCACGACATCGTTGCTCGGCGAGGGCTGGATGAAGCCGCCGCGCAAGCCGTGGAGCAGCCCCGCAACCTCCTCGGGGGCTAGCAGTTTCGCCAACAGATCGCCTAAAAAGGCCCACAGTTCCCCCAGTGAACCCGGCACGAGCTTGGCTGCCTCGCGCAGATACGCATCGGCGCTGCGCTGACGTTCTGCGGGGGTACCGGCTACGAAGCGCCGGATAGCCTCCTTGCCAATCGTCTCCACCTGACGCCAGCGCTCCTGGGTTGTCGTGTCAGTCGAGAGACGATCACGCATAGTAGCGTAATCGTACCCAAGGCTGGCGGCAATAATCGCCGGGAAGGTTGCCGCGCTACGACGACCGGCGGGCCGGAAACTGGCCGTCAGGGCCAGAAAGTCCACCAACTCAGCCGGTGCCGGGCTCTTGCCAAGAATATGCAGGCCGGACGGGATCATGCGCTCTTCGATCTGAAGCAGTTCATGCCCAAGGGTGGCGATGTAGCGCTCGGCGCGAACGGCGAGCTGAGATCCCGCAGTTGCAGCGAGCTCGGCTGCATCCTCCAGCCCAAATTCTGCATTCTCAATGCCCAACTTCTGGGCCTGGACAACAATATCCTCAAGCATTGAGGGGTCGGGTGTGGCCCGATAACGGTCAAGCGTATCCTTGAGGGCGCGCAGACCCTTGTAAAGCCCGGCCTGCTGAAGCGGCGGCACCAGATAGCTCACCAGGGTCGCGGCACTGCGGCGCTTGGCGATTGCGGCCTCGCTCGGGTTATTCACGCTGTAGTAGTAGAAGTTAGGCAATTCGCCGATCAGCCGGGATGGCCAGCAGTCCGCGCTCATGCCCACCTGCTTACCAGGCATAAACTCCAGTGCGCCGTGGGTGCCAAAGTGGACAACCGCATCAACCTTGTGGACGTAGCGCAGCCAGGCGTAGAAAGCAGCAAAGGCGTGATTCGGCGCGGCATCCTTCGCCATCAGCAGGCGCATTGGGTCACGCTCGTAGCCGAACGAGGGCTGCACACCGATAAACACATTGCCCAGATTCACGCCCATGATCAGGAAGTTCTTGCCGTCATTCAGCAACTCACCAGGGGCGCGGCCCCAGAAGGGCTCGATATCAACCTCGGCGGGAAAGAGCCGCCGGTAATCAGTTACGGGCATACGGGCGGCCACATTCGAACTGGCCCCACTAGCTATCGCATTCCCCTCCACCACCATCCGCCGCAGATCATCGGCGCTGGCCGGCAGATCCAGCGTATAGCCGTCAGTGCGCAGTGCCTTCAGCAGTTCGTAGAGACTCTGAAAGACATCCAAGTAGGCGGCGGTACCCACGTTGCCCAGGTTCGGCGGATAGTTAAAGATTACCAGAGCCAGTTTCTTTTCGGCGTTCGTCTTGTGGCGCAGAGCCACCCGACGCACGGCCCGGTCGGCGATCTGATTGATCTCGGCGATCAGGGGAGACATGCCATCGCCGGTATTGCTTGGCCCGCAGAAGACCAGTGGCTCGGCGGCACCCTCAAGCTCGGGCACCGCGATGCTCAAGGCCGCCTGGACAGGTGACAGGCCGGTGGAGTCTGCTCGCCAGTCCTCGACACGTTGGAAAGCCAGAGGCACCAGACCAAGATAGCCCACATCAAGCGACCGGAGCGTCTCGCGGGCCTCAACCGGGCGGCTCTCGGCAGGCCCACCCACCAGGGCAAAGCCCGAGGCGTTGATCAGCAGATCCACACCGGGGGTCTTTTTATCGCCAACCAAGAACTGCTCGACCGCTGGGCGCTGATCAAGGCCGGAGGCATACGCCATCCGCACCGTCAGGCCACGTGCCTCCATCGCCGAGGTCAGTGCCTTCAGATGGGCCGTATTCCCGCTTAACACCACGCCGCGCAGGGCCAGGATACCCACCGTACCGAGTTCCTGCTTCTTGCCGCCTGCCGACTTCCGTCCCCGCCGCCACTTTTCGTAGTCGGCAAGGCGCTCAAAAGGTTCAGGGGCATCGGGGTGGAAGATCGCCTGCTCGGGGTAGCTAAGCGGATCGGCCTGCGGCAACTTCCCGTGCATACCGGGGACATAGTAATCGGCCAGCAGGCAGATCATGCGGTAAAGATTCTCGGGCGAGGGGTTCAGCCAGTACTGGTGGGCAGCGGCAAAGGCGTAGATATCGCGTGCCTTCCCAGGAATAAGCTTGAGTACCTTGCTCAAGTTACGCAACACTGCCAGTTGACGTCGGGCCTCGCCCGCCCCGCCCTGGGGACGCAGCTTCTTGATCCACTGCTGAATGATCCCCGGCTTCTCGCTTTCATCGCGAGTGTGCATAGTGAACTTGCCGATCCGCGTACAGCGGATGAGCGCCGGGTTCGATGTAATCACCAGCACCGGACAGGTAGCAGCAAGCAGCAGCCGCTCCAGCGGGCGCACATACTCCTCACCAAAGAGGCGGGCACCAAAGACAAACGCGGCCCCGGCAAGGTCTTTTTCCAGGCGCTGCCAGCCGACCGCGTCACGGAGCGATGTCGCGTCGTGGAAGGCCACCGTAATGGCCACTCCATGGTCGCGGCGTATCCGGTCGGCAGCCAGCCGTAGCGCGGCGGCGTGATTTCCATCAATTGTAAGGAAAACAAAGCGCATGATATGTAATATGGTTGAAGTACGTCTGGCCGAGGCATGACGTGTGCCCCTCTACCAGACGTCCTCGTTAATCGGCGGCGGCAACCCGCAACGAGCGATCCGGACCTGGATAGTTCAGGAAGCCGTGGCGGACGGACAGAATCTCCATTTCTCGTGATGCGTAGTACAGATTACGAACTACACGAACGGGAAAATGTCTGAATCTGAAACCATTCGGGACACGTACCACATCAGGATGAGAAGCGTACCGCCTCCACAAGCATCACGTGGTAGAAGCCTTTACCCACCCGTTTGGCACGCCGCAGCCGCATGCCAGAGGCTTCAAGAGCCTGGCGCACCTGCGTATCGCGGATCATCTTGATGTCGGTACGACGCTGGCTGCGGGGGAAGAACGCACCGATACGGTGCATCGCGGCGAGGAAAGCGCTGTAGGGGGCATAGGTGAAGATCAGCGTACCCTGGGAGAGGCTCGCGAGGTGCGCAAGCATCCCGCTGAATGTTTCCGAAGGGTAGTGAATCAGGACATCGAAGCAGCTTACCAGGTTGTAGCTCCCGTGAACCTCCTCGAGATCCGCAGCCCACGCAGATACCCGATCAGACAGACCAGCGGCGGCAGCGTTCGCAGCGGTAGCGGCAGCCATCTGAGGGGCAAGGTCGGCTGCAGAAACCTGGAAACCGCGTCGGGCGAGGGCGAGGCTAAACAGCCCGGTACCACAGCCCGCATCAAGCGCGGTTGCTCCCGCCGGCTGGGGGAACGACTCCGCAATCCACGCCTCAGCTGTGCCCAACATGACATTATGGCCAGCCCGAATGGTCTTCCTAACCGCCGACAGCTCCGCGTCTCCATAGATCGCAGACCAACGAGCAAAACCGACCCCGTCGAAGTAGTGGCGGAGGCGCGCTTTGTGCTGTGTGGTGTCCAAACCTATACCTTTACTTATTCGTATCCATAGCACAGGCGCACCCGACCAAATCACGCCGTAGAACACGACGTTAGGACGGTAGTACGGACTAGAAACTACGCTCGTGCAAAAACGATTATAACATGATAGTCAATAGTCGTGAATAAATGCAAAAGTTGAACAAAGGTTGTGCAGACATAGTAATTTCGCATCAGGAAGGTGTAAAACGCCATAAACAGCCCATAGTAGAATGGCGGAAAATTGTTTGATATGTACAAGATGAGACAAAAGCGGGGAACGGTTACTGCTCATCCGGCAACGCCACAATTGCCATCCCGAGGCCGGAGATGCCCCAGAAGAGTGCCACCATATGGCTGAACTCAATATTGAAGAAGTAGTGATCGGCGATCCCGACGACGAGAGCGGCCACGAGGCCGGCTTGAGCGCCGAGCAGCCAGCCAACTCGCTCTTCATCCATCTGCGGGAGCGCACGAAGGGTGATGAAGAACCACGCTGCGGTGAGACCGACAAACGCCGTGAGGCCAATCAATCCCATACGCTGAGCAATCGCCAGATAAATACTGCTCACCCCGGCGGTCAGGTCAATGTCGGGGGCCAGACCGAAACCGATACCAAACAGCGGGTAGCGAACAATAATCGCAACCGCATTCTGGTACTCGGCCAAGCGCATCTGTTGGGCCTGATCCTGCAACTGCACGCCCGCGAACAGACGTTGGATGATGTCGTTGGCAAGACCCATGACCACCAGCAACCCACCACCAAGCAGACCGGCGGCAAGCATCGTCCACCAGAGCCGCCGGTAGCGCAGGGTAGCCAGATAGATCGCAGCGGCGATCAGGCCAAACAATGCCCCACGTGAGAAGGTGAGCAGCAAGGCCAGCGTGAGTACCGCCACCACAGCAATCAGCAGACTGCGGGGAAGCACCGGGCGACGGGCAAAGAGCAGGGCCAGGGCGAGGGCTGTTACCAATGCGAGCATACCGGCAAAACTGTTCGGATCAACCGAGAGGCCGATGGCACGTTCGAGGCCGGTACCTGGGCCAGCCTCAATATAGCGCAGCACTCGGCCCTGGGTAGGGTAGCCGATCCGCCCGAGCGCCACCAGTATGCTGAGAGCGAGGTTGTCGGGAAGGGCGACCAGGAGCAGCGCCACCAGCGCAGCCAGCGTGCCGCTGATGATGATAGCGCGAATGATCAGGCGGGCCTGGATGCGGGTGAGAATACAGTTCGTCATGCTGACATAGAGCAGCACGCCGAGGACGAACTTCGCGTAGTTATGGAGAGTGAGCGAGTCGGGCAGACCACGTGCGCCAAGGACAAGCGAGAAAAAAGTGAGGCCGATAAAACCAAGGATAGGCAGATCAAGGGGTGACACCCGCAGATCGTAGGCATCGGAGCGAGCCAGGAGCCGCAGCAC
>JBAXMH010000029.1:0-27851 GCA_037134395.1 Chloroflexales bacterium | reverse complement strand
GACGCTGTTGGGGTCACTGCCGGGCCAGAGCGGGCGTGGGCGATAGCCAAGCACATGGAACTGCGGCGCGAGGGCATCGGCCAGGGGCCGGTACGCCTCCGGGGGAAAGCCATTAGCCGGCGCGAGATGGAGGGGCGGCCCGTCGCCGCCATATTCCAGATAATGTTTGATCATGATGGCAAAACGTAGGGGCGTAGCAGGATGATGTGAGCCTGCCGCAAAGCGACAGGCTCGCATCATCCTGCTACGCCCGTACAATGAAAGGATGATTAATCCCGTCGCCGGGGCCGGGGCCGGTCGCCGCCGGGGCCACCACGAGACGGGCCGCCACGGTCGCCTCGGTCGCCGCCATCGCGTGAGCGCGGCGCAGCCCCGGCGGCCTTGCGGTCGTCCGCCGACTCGCCGGTAAGCACGGCGCGCCGGCTCAGGCTAATCTTGCCACTCATGCGATCGACATCAATCACCATCACATTGATTTCGTCGCCAAGCTGGAGCACGTCCTCGACGTTCTCCACCCGCGTCTCGGACAATTCCGAGATGTGAACCATGCCGTCCTTGCCGGGCAGAATGTTCACAAAGGCTCCGAAGGGCTTGATGCTGACCACCTTACCCAGGAAGACATCGCCGATCTTGGCCTCGCGGGTCAGACCCTCGACCATCGCAACGGCCCGCTTTGCGGCCTCGCCGTCGGCGGTAGCGATAAAGACTCGCCCGTCGTCCTCAACATCAATCTGCGCGCCAGTGGCCTCAATGATACTGCGGATCATCTTGCCGCCGGGGCCGATCAGCGCGCCGATCTTCTCGACCGGAATCTGCACCGTGATGATTCGTGGCGCGTAGGGCGAGAGATCCTCGCGTGGAGCGTTGATCACCGCATTCATCTTGCCGAGGATGAACAGACGACCATCGCGGGCCTGCGCGAATGCCTGACGCATAATCTCAAACGTGACCCCGGTGGTCTTGATGTCCATCTGGAGTCCGGTGATTCCCTCAGAGGTACCCGCGACCTTAAAGTCCATATCGCCGAGGTTATCCTCAAGCCCCTGAATATCGGTAAGCACCTTCCAGCGACCGTCGGGATCCGTAATCAGGCCCATTGCCACACCGGCCACCGGGCGCTTAATCGGCACACCGGCATCCATCAGGCTGAGGGACGAGCCACAGACCGAGGCCATTGATGATGAACCGTTGGACGATAGCACCTCAGAAACAAGGCGCATCGTGTAGGGGAACTCGTCCATGCTGGGCAGCACAGCGAGGAGTGAGCGTTCCGCCAGGGCACCGTGGCCAATGTCGCGGCGGCGTGGCGAACCCATCCGCTTCGCTTCGCCCGTGCTGAAGGGTGGGAAATTGTAGTGATGAATGTAGCGCTTGCTCGTCTCGATGCCCAGATCGTCGAGGCGCTGCTCCTCGCCGGGAGAGCCGAGTGTGGTAACGGTGAGAACCTGGGTTTGCCCACGGTGGAATAGGCCCGTGCCGTGAACCCGTGGGATGACACCCACATCCACCGTGATCGGGCGAATCTCGGTGGTGGCTCGGCCATCAACGCGGATGCCCTCATCGAGGATGGCGTTGCGTACCTCCTCCTTGAGCAGCTTCTCAAAGGACTTGCTGACCTCCTTCACACGGGCGGGCAGCTCCTCCTCCGGCTCATCAGCGCTAAAGTGGCTCACAACCTCAGCCTTGAGGGCCGAGGTGCGCTCCTCGCGATCCTGCTTGCTGCTGCTACGCACGGCCTCGCGCAGGCGCTTACCCATCCACGCGCTCACCGACTCCTCCAGGGAGGTGTCAATCGCCGGAGGAGTAAACTCACGCTTCGCACGACCGCAGAGCTGTACCAGCTTCTCTTGCATCTCGCAGAGCTGCGCACAGATCGCGTGGCCCTGCATCACCGCATCGAGTAGTTCGTCCTCGGTGAGCTCGTAGGCACCCGCCTCCACCATCAGCACGGCACCCTTAGTACCAGCCACCACCAGGTCAAGGCGGCTCTTCTCCAGGTCAGCCATCGGCGGGTTCGCCACCAGCTTACCGTCGAGATGCGCCATCTGCACGGCACCGACCGGCCCCTTGAAGGGGAGGTCGCTGATCGCCAGGGCCGCCGAGGCCCCGATAATCGCCATGGGGCCGGGGTCATTCACCATATCAATCGAGAACGTGGTGATGATAACCTGAACCTCGTTGTAGTAGCCCTTGGGGAAGAGCGGGCGCAGCGGGCGGTCGGTCAGGCGCGAGGTAAGAATTGCTGTCGTGGTGGGACGACCCTCACGCTTAAAGAAATTGCCAGGGATCTTCCCGGCTGAGTACATGCGCTCCTCGTAGTCAACAGTGAGCGGGAAGAAATCAATCCCCTCACGGACATCTTTGGACCCCACCACTGTCGCTAGGATCACCGTATCGCCGTAGCGAACCGTCACCGCGCCATCGGCCTGCTCGGCAAAACGGCCGGCCTCGATGGTCAGGGTACGACCGGCAATCTCAGCGCTTACGGTATGGACGTGACGTTCGGTCATCTGAATATATTCCTCCGGGTATGGGTATCTCGGCCCTTATGGCCGGGCCACCGGCACGTGCCGGTTAGCCGACGCCGGAGCGGGGTTCGGTACTGGAGCCTACAAACAGCCAATCGGCTCTTTGCACGCTCCAATCCCGAACAACCGCCTCCGGTTTAAACGCGCAAGAACACTGGCGAGGGCGCTCGCCAGTGTTCTCTCATGCGACGGTACAGCGTGGCATGGCTCCCAGGCTAACGACGTAGGCCAAGGCGCTCAATCACACTGCGGTAGCGATCTTTATCGCGGCTCTGGAGGTAGTTCAACAGGCGGCGGCGGCGACCGACCAGCTTGAGCAGGCCGCGCCGTGAGTGGTGATCGTGAATGTGCGTGCGCAGATGATCGATCAGCTGATTGATCCGCTCGGTAAGCAGCGCCACCTGAACCTCAGGGGATCCGGTATCGTTGCTGTGAACCTGGTAATCGCCAATGATCGAGCCTTTTTCGTCTTTTTCAAGCGCCACAGGAGTGCCTCCTCCGGTAATCGCGCGCAGGCTGGCGCAGCCTGGCGTTCTGCTAGTAAAGCGGTCTCATTATAACATAGTGCGGGGGAATAAGCTAATTCTTTGGATGGCGAGATCAAAGTCCTGTTATAGTATCTATAGCAATCCTCTCGGGGTTGTTGCGTGGAGTCAAGGCTTTAGCCGGATAAGGCCGCCTAAAGGCTCGATTCCTCATTCATAGCCAGTTTAGGATTGCTCTATATGCTCCTCATGTGACGAGAGGGAAATAATTGGTGACTCTTACCAGCATCGCCTACGCGACTCTGATTGCGCGCTATATCAACCAGACCTACCAGAGTCGGGGCATCAGCATTTACCGCGAAGTTTTTGCGGGCAAGTCAATCATCGGTAAAAACCGGCGTATTGACATTTTGCTGGTGTGCGAAGAGGCCAAGCAAGCATACGCTGTCGAGTGTAAATTTCAGGCCACCCATGGCACCGCCGACGAGAAGATTCCCTACGCGCTAGATGATATTCAGGCCATGCGTATGCCTGGCTGTATCGTCTACGCGGGCGAGGGCTGGTCGGAAGGGGTGCTGCACATGCTGCGGGCCTCGGCCTTCGCCGCCTTTTGCTTGCCCAACGAGTCGTTGCGGTCGTCTGAGACCACCCGCGAACTCGATCACCTGCTGGCGATGAACTTTGGCTGGTGGGATATCCTTACTGGTGGCAAGCAACCCTTTATAGACGCCACTCCCAACAAACTTCCCTGGTAAGTCGAACTCGTTACCCTTGGCACGGCGGTGCTATAATGGGACGAGGGCTACACTTTACCGGCGAGATGCCCACCGCCGCCGCCGATCTCGCCGCACGCGGGCGACGGCTACCCAGGCTAAGGAGCACCTGATGTCGTCACCTCCCGCTGAGGCTCAGCCCGTCAAAGAGCGCACGGCCTCGCGTCGGCTGCTGTTTACCATTGGCGCAATTGCTGTGCTGGCAATCGTGATCATCCTGACGCTGACCCGCAATAGCGGCGAGAGTGTGAGCTACCTGACCAACGGATCCAGCGTGCTGGTGCTGGCGCTGCCGGCCTTCCTGGCCGGTGTCCTCAGCTTCCTCTCGCCCTGTACGCTGCCGATCCTGCCAGCCTACTTCGCCTTCACCTTCCAGGCGGGCAAGCGCGGCGTCTTTATGATGAGCGTGGCGTTCTTCCTGGGCCTTGCCACCACCATTACGCTGCTGGGGGCTAGTGCCACGGCCCTGAGCGGATTGGTCTTCGATAATCGTGCGGCATTGACCTTCTGGGGTGGGCTGATGATCATCGCCTTCGGCGTGATGGGCATGCTCGGCAAGGGATTCGCCGGCCCGCAGATCCAGGAGCGTCCGGCAGCGACGATCCTTGGCTCTTACCTCTACGGGGCCACTTTTGCCCTGGGGTGGACCGCATGCGTCGGGCCGATCCTGGGGGCTCTGCTCACCCTGCTGGCCACCACCAGCGGCGTCGCTATTCTCCAGGGCGCAGTGCTGGCCTTTATCTACTCCCTGGGCCTGGGTACGCCGCTGATCCTGCTCTCAACCTTCTTCAATCGCCTTGGTAACGGCTCCTCGTTCTGGAAGATGATCCGTGGTAAGGGCTTCGAGATAAGCCTTCTCGGACGCACGCTCTACCTGCACAGCACCAGTCTGATCAGCGGCCTGCTGATGGTGCTGATGGGTGTGCTGCTGGCCAGTGGCCAGCTTGAGAAAATTTCGCAAGTGACGAGCAACAGCGGCTTCGCTCAATGGTGGGTGCAGCTAGAGAGCAGCGTCAGCCGCATGTTTGGGCTCCAGTGAGCGCTAATCTCATCCGCGCCGCCGGCGGTGTCGTCTTCTGCTACGGCCCCGACCGAGGACCGCTGATTCTGCTCATCTGCGATAGGTATGGCGTCTGGACACTGCCCAAGGGTCATCTGGAAGCTGGAGAGAACGAGGCCGAGGCCGCTGTCCGTGAGATCGCCGAGGAAACGGGTATCGTCTGTCAGCTTGGCGACCTCCTGTACCGCATGGTCTACCCGGTCTTCAAACACGATGTCTGGCGCGATAAGCAGGTGGCCTATTTTCTGGCCCACGCCGATCACGTGCCGCCTACCCCGCGCCTTGACGAGGGCATCACAGACGCCTGCTGGATGTCGCCCATCGAAGCTGTAGCCCGGATCAGCTACGCTCAGGTACGCGATGTTGTCCGCCGTGCGATTGCCCGCATCCCCCCGACCCCGTAGTACAGGGGGCAGGAGGCAGGAGGCAGGAGGCAGGGGGCAGGAGGCAGGGGGCAGGAGTTGGCTCCTGCCTCCTAATGAAAATGGCCGCTGATGCCCGGCTATCGGCTATCGGCTATTACTGCAGTTGTAAATATCTTCACAGAAAGGCTCCTGCCGATTACCCCCCCTAGCCCCCCCGCAAGCGGGGGGGAACAATGCATTGATTCCCCCCCGCTTGCGGGGGGGCTAGGGGGGTAATTAAAACTACAACTGTAGTACTATCGGCCATCGGCTATTTCCGCCAGATTATTCTTCGCTGAAGAGCGGGGTGGAGAGGTAGCGCTCGCCGTTGGAAGGGACGATGAAGACAATCACCTTACCGGCGTTCTCGGGGCGAGCGGCGACACGCAGGGCGGCAGTGGCGGCGGCACCGCTGCTGATACCGACCAAGATACCCTCTTCCTTGGCTAGGCGACGAGCCATAGCGAAGGCGTCGTCATTGCTCACCTGCTGGATCTCATCAATGATGCTGGTATTGAGTACATCGGGAACAAAACCCGCGCCAATGCCCTGGATCTTATGCGGGCCAGGTTTACCGCCAGAGAGGACGGGGGATGCTTCCGGCTCGACCGCCACGACGCGGAACGAGGGCTTGCGGGCCTTGATTACCTCGCCGACGCCGGTGATTGTGCCGCCGGTGCCAACACCGCCGACCAGAACATCAACCAGGCCATCGGTATCGCGCCAAATTTCCTCGGCGGTAGTCTGCCGATGAACCTCAGGGTTCGCCGGGTTCTTAAACTGCTGCGGGATAAAGCTATTGGGCAACTCGGCGGCAATCGCCTCAGCGCGGGCGATTGCGCCACGCATGCCCTCGGCACCAGGAGTAAGCACAAGTTCAGCGCCGTAGCCACGCAACAGCTTACGTCGCTCAACGCTCATCGTCTCGGGCATGGTCAGGATCAATTTGTAGCCTCTGGCGGCAGCCACGAAAGCGAGGCCAATACCCGTATTGCCGCTCGTTGGCTCAACCAGAGTCGTCTCGCCGGGCTTGATCGTGCCCTCGCGCTCGGCGGTCTCGATCATCGCCAGGCCGATGCGATCCTTCACACTGCTCGCCGGGTTGAAGAACTCCAGCTTTGCGAGTACCGTGGCGTGGGTGTCGTTCACCTTGTTGAGGCGAACCAGCGGAGTGTTGCCAACCAAATCGGTAATGCTATCGTAGATCCGCGCCATAGCGCCAAGCTCCTTTCAGTCGTGTGTTCACCGTGCGCTACGATTGTAGCGCCAGGGCAGCATAAAGTCAAGTTCTTAAGAGATATTGTTCACTTTATCCGTTGCGAACAAATAGCGAGCGGAGGATGTGCCGACTTGATAGCTTGCGTCACCCCTGTTATAATGGCCCTCGATGCGCCCCCATAGTCTAGCGGCCTAGGACGTCACCCTTTCAAGGTGAAGATCGCGGGTTCGAATCCCGCTGGGGGTACCAACTAGGGTTTTGTGGAAAAGCACTCTGCCCATACAACGGGGGCGACTCTCACCGAGAGCCGCCCCCGTTAGTTTTTTCTGGCTGTCCTCCCAGGTTTAGGCACGCATCAACGCCGTATCGCTCCCAGGGCTGGTGCAAAGTTCCTCAACATCACCAGGCGGCGCGATGATTCGGGTCTACTCTTCATCCGTGCTGAGAATGCCGGAGAGTTTGGATGTCTGCGGGCCGCTGCGGCCACTGCGCCCGAAGTTCTCGCGGCGGAAGGCAATTATACCGCCGGCCATGGTGAGCATGATCTGGCCCTTGAGTTGCTGGCCGTGGAGTGGGGTGTTCTTGCCCCGCGAAACGAGACGGGCCGCATCAACCACCCAGGTCTGGTCGGGGTCGAAGATGACAATATCGGCGCGTGCGCCGGGGCGCAGGGTTGCTGGCGAGCGACCAAGAACCTGGGCTGGCCCCTCGGTGAGGCGGGCCACCGTGTTGACAAGATCCAGCTCACCGCGATGGACGAGGGTAAGCACGAGGCCCAGGGCTGTCTCTAGGCTGCTGATACCGGGGGCGGACAAGCCATACTCGCACTCCTTCTCGACCCGCGACTGCGGCGAGTGGCCCGTGACGATTGCGTCAATCGTGCCGTCGTGGAGGCCAACAATCAGCGCCTCGACATCGTGTGCGGTGCGTAGGGGTGGGCGGACACGGGTGGTGGTGTCGTAGGGTGGCAGAAGGGAGGGGATAAGCCAGTCGGGCAGACCAAGTTCGGGCGACCGGATGCGCCGCGCCTTACCACGGATGAGCGGCGGCGGCGGCGAAGCAACGGGGTGGGGGGCGAGCGAGCCAAGCACCCAGACGTCGGTGAGCGTCAGGTGGTGCGGTGTCACTTCTGCCGTCACACGTACACCGCGCTCTTTGGCGGCGCGGATGCAGGCCACCCCGCCGGCGGTGCTGACATGGCAGATGTGCAGGTGGGCACCGGTATCCTCGGCCAGAGCAATATCGCGGGCGATCATCAGTTCTTCAGCGGCGGCGGGGGTGCCGGGAAGACCAAGGCGGGTGCTGACGGCACCCTCGTGCATGGCCCAGCCCGCGCCAAGGCGGGCATCCTCGCAGTGGGCCATCACCGGGAGGTCGAGGGCCGCAGCGTAGGCCAGGGCGCTACGCATCAGGGCCGGGTCGGCAATCGAACGCCCGTCGTCGCTGAAGGCGATGCACCCGGCTTCAGCCAGTTCGATCATCTCGGTGAGTGCCTTGCCCTCACGACCGACGGTGATCGCGCCGATCAGTTCGACATGAACGTGTCCATCACGCTGAGCGATAGCGCGCACCTGATGGGCCACGGCGGCGCGGTCGAGGGCGGGGCTGGTACCGGGCATTGCGCAGACGGTGGTAAACCCGCCGTGAGCGGCGGCCAGAGTGCCGCTGGCAATCGTCTCACGATGCTCCTGGCCAGGTTCGCCGAGCTGGGTGTGCATGTCGGTGAAACCGGGGGCAACCACACACCCCCTGGCGTTAATCACCTCGGTGCCCTCGGGCAGCGGGCCGTGATCGGCGCGCATCTCGGTCATGTCGAAGACCTGCTCGACCTTGCCGTCTACGATGAGGATGTCGCCAACAGTGGCGACACGACGGGAGGGATCAATTATTGATCCGCTTTTGATGAGGTAGTTCATATGTCTCCTGTCTGCATGGTGAGTCACCCGGCGAGCCGGTAGAGCAGGGCCATACGCACCGCGACGCCGTTAGTCACCTGCGCCTCAATCACCGAGTTGGGCGAGGTGGCCGCCTCAGGCGAAATCTCGACGCCCTCGTTCATGGGGCCGGGATGCATAATCAAGGTGCGCTCGCCGAGTTGGGCCAGACGCTCAGGGGTAATCCCGTAGGCGCGGGTGTACTCGCGGAGCGAAGGCAGCAACCCGGCTTGCATGCGCTCCTTCTGAAGTCGCAGGGCCATCACCACATCGGCACCTTTTATGGCCGCATCAAGGTCGTGGCTGATTGAGAGCCCGGGCCAGGTGTGGAGCCAATACTTGCTGTGGCCGAGCAGGGTGGGCGGGGCACAGAGCGTGACGTTAGCCCCCATCCGGGTAAGTCCCCATATGTCGGAGCGGGCCACCCGGCTGTGCAGGATGTCGCCCACAATCACCACCTTGATGTCGCGAATCTGGCCGAGGCGCTCGCGGATCGTAAAGAGATCAAGCAGCGCCTGGGTCGGATGCGCGTGACGCCCGTCGCCAGCGTTAATCACCGAGCCGTGGAAGTGACGCGCCACTAGGTAGGGTGCGCCCGACTCGCCGTGGCGCATAACCACCACATCAGCGCCGAGGGACTGGAGCGTCCGCACGGTGTCAACCAGCGACTCACCCTTCTCGACACTGCTGCCGCGTGCGCTGAACGAGACTACGTTGGCTGAAAGGGCGCGGGCGGCCAGTTCAAAAGAGATCCGGGTGCGGGTACTGTCCTCAAAGAACATATTCACCACATTGCGCCCGCGCAGAGCCGGAACCTGCTTCATCTCACGCGAGAGAACCTCTTTCATACTCTCGGTGGTAGTGAGGATCTCCTCGATCTCCTCGGCGTCCACATCATCAAGATCGATCATGTGGCGTCGGCGCTGAGAATCTGTCGTCATTTTGATGTCCTCTCAATCAGCACCTCGTCGGCACCATCGCACTCACGTAGGTGGACCATAACCCGCTCGGAGCGGGCGGTGGGGACATTTTTGCCGACAAAGTCGGCGCGGATGGGCAGTTCGCGGTGACCACGGTCAATCAGGACGGCGAGTTGGATACAGGAAGGTCGTCCCAGGTCGGCGATGGCATCGAGGGCGGCGCGCACGGTGCGGCCGGTGTAGAGGACGTCGTCTACAAAAACCACCGTCTTGCCGGTAATATCGGGCTGAATGCTCGTCTTGTGCATCTGGGCAGCCGGCCCGCGCATACGCAGGTCGTCACGGTAAAGGGTGATGTCGAGCTGTCCGACGGGTACCTGTACGCCCTCGAAATCGGCGATGGCGCTGGCGATACGTTCCGCGATGGGCACACCCCGGCGGGGAATGCCAACAAGGATCACGTCCTGGAGTCCGCCGTTACGCTCATCAATCTCGTGAGCGATACGGACCAAGGCACGGCGAATATCGTCTGCGGTGAGGATCTGCTTGCGTTCTTTCATAGAAAAACCGCCTTTTCGCCCCAACAACAAAAAACCCGTAGCCCCACAAGATCAGGGGTACGGGAGATAGCACAGGGCCACGGCTTCAGTGCCGGGTAGGACATACTGGTCGCTCCTTCACAGCCTCTCAGGGCCGCGTTAAAGGTGCCGAGAGTGTACCACGGGGCCGGGGGGGTGTCAATGCTGGATGATGTGGACGATCTTGCAGGGCTGATACAAAGTCATTAGAAAGCTGTCCGCCCCCACCCCCAGCCCCTCCCCCACGCGGGGGGAGGGGAGCCGGACAGCTTTCTGATGAGGAATACCCCCTCTCCCCTCGTGGGAGAGGGGGCAGGGGGAGAGGGGGCGGGATGACTTTGCAACAGCCCTGTACCCTGGCGGCGCTGGCGCGGTGATACAAAAAAACAGTGGTAAAGTGTAATCGCTAATGATAACGGGAGGTTGACGTGTTATTTAAGAATGTCGCTATTGAGGCGTTAGCTTACGAGCTTGCCCCACACCAGATAACTTCGGATTGGCTGGAGGATCAGATCGGCGAGACGATGAGTCGTCTGGGAGTGCCGAAAGGCCGTCTGGAGCAACTCTCTGGCATCCGCGAGCGCCGCTTCTGGGATGAGGGGTCACGCCCGAGCGAGGCGGCGACATTGGCCGCCCGCACGGCGATTGCCGCCGCCGGGATCGATCCGCGTGAGATCGGCATCGTGATCAATACCTCCGTCTGTCAGGATTTCCTCGAACCCTCGACCTCGGTCTTCGTCCACCATAACCTGGGCCTCTCGCAGCGCTGCATCAACTTCGATCTGCGCAACGCCTGTCTGGGTTTTCTCAACGGCATGTACACCGCTGGCCTGATGATTGAGAGCGGCGATATTAAGTACGCCCTGATCGTTGATGGTGAGGGTTCACAGGAACCCGTAATGACGACTGTGCGCCGTCTCCAATCGCCCAGCGCGACGATGGAGGACTTTCGCGACAGCTTCGCCACCCTGACCCTCGGCTCCGGTGGTGCGGCGATGCTGCTAGCCCACAGCAGCGTGGCCCGTAGCAGTCACCGACTCAACGGCGTGGTGACGATGGCCGATACCCAGCATAACCAGCTTTGCATTGGCACGCCCACCTCGATGAAGACCGACGCCGCCGCCCTGCTATCTGCCGGAGTTAAGCTAGCCCGCCAGACCTGGGCGTTGGCCCAGGAAGTATTGCCAAACTGGAGCGATGATCAGATCGCATGTTACGCCCCGCATCAGGTGAGTTCCCGCCATACCGCCGCCATCGCTGAAACCCTGGGCATCGCCCCCGCGAAGATGCAGATCAACTTCCCGGTACTGGGCAACATCGGCCCGGCTGCCGTGCCGATCACCCTGGCCCAGGCCGCCGAGACCCGCCTGAAGCCTGGCGATCACGTCGGATTGCTCGGCATCGGATCGGGGATCAACTGCTCGATGATGAGCGTGACCTGGTAGGTATCGTTCACCGGCGGTGGCGCATCCACGTTCAACCAATTCGCTACCAACAGCAGTCATCACACGGCGTGGCCAGGACTGGCCGCGCCGTGTGATGACTGCTGTACAGGCAAGCTGCCCTGAATAACAATATGGCAATACAGCGTGAAGCAAGATTCCCTCACATCTTGCGGCGCTTGTGCTATGCTGGTGCCTACTAACCGTAACTATTACTGGTGTGTTGTGCCGCTGAGCTAGGGGCACAGCCGCGCTGGTCGAACCCTCAAGCTTCCCCCCCCACACGGCTCCCCTGCCCCTCTCCTCCGTGACGACAACGAGTGAGGACGAGATCTCCGTTATCGTGAGCATGTGATTCCCCTTTCCCGAAACTAGTCGAGGGACAGGTGAGGATGTCAGTGTGCGCTTCCGTGCGCTCGGGACGGGATCAAAGCTCGGGAAGGGAGCAGACGATATGACTGAACGTTAGAGCGTGGACTGCGACGCACAGATAACGACTGTGCGTAAGTCATACGTGAGGAGGGAGCGATGGAAAGGATACTTGTACCCCTAGACGGATCCGACCTCTCTGAGCTGGCGCTGCCCTACGTCAGCTTTTATGGCAAGCTCCTGAAGGCCGATATCTGTCTACTACACGTGATCACCGAGGGCGACGAGCAGGACTTTGTGATCGAGCGCGAGCGGATCTCGCGGATCAACACCCCGGCGGGGCCTATCGCAACTGATGCGAGACAGGCTCTGGAGCAGCACTCTGCCGCCTACCTCGCAGAGCAGGCTGAGCCGCTGCGTGAGCAGGGGCTACATGTACAGACGGAGGTAGGCTTTGGTGTGCCGGCTGCGGCTATCATGACCGCCGCCGAGCATGGTGCGAATACCCGGATCATTATGGCCACCCACGGGCGTGGCGGCCTTGGCCGGTGGCTGGTCGGCAGCGTGGCCCATAAGGTGCTTCGGCAGACCACGCTCCCGCTGCTGGCCATCCGTGAACCCGCGCCGGAGCCACTCACGCTCCGCCGTATCATGGTGCCGCTCGATGGCTCTGCGCAGGCCCGCGATGCCCTTGTGCCAGCACTCGACTTGGCATATCGCGCCGGTGCGGCGCTGGTACTGCTTACCGTGCTACCCCCACGGCTTGCGCTCGATCCGTCAATCATGCCCCCAGTTAACGAGCGCACGCTCGACGAGTTGCGTGAGCAGCTCATCCACGAGATGGACGGTCTCGCGCTTGAGAGCCAGGGTGTGCCCATCACGACGGTGGTTAGCGAGGGCTTGGTAGGAGAAACGGTCAGTCGCGAAGCTGAGCGGCAGAATGTCGATCTCATCGTAATGACGACCCACGCCTCTGGCGGGCGGCATCTCTCTGCCCTGGGCAGCGTAACCGATAAGGTGCTGCATAGCACGCGGGTGCCGATACTCATTATCGCCAATAGTCTCGTGGAGTCCGCAGTGTCGGGCTCGCGCAGCGAAGCGAGCCATCTCTCCGGCTAACAACCGTGGCCCTAGTTATGTGACGTGCGGGGGCGAGGCGCAGCACCTATGTCGCGGCTTGGTGCAGCACCCACGCCCCCGTCGCTGCGTCCCACGTCCACGTCGCCTTGCGGATCTGTGGCGTATCGGTTGCGTTGGCCTGAAGCGAGAAGGTAAACGGGACGAGATCCGCCACCAATGTGTCGCCCACGAGGCGCAGTTTGCGTGCCCGCTCCTGTGGGCTGGCTCCGGCGTTGAGCAGATCAATAACCTGGGTCTCCGGGCCGGTCACGTTTCCCTGCGCATCCAGCGGCAGCGCGATGATCGTCGGACGACGGGCCAATCCCGCATAAAGCGTATAGCCCGCGCCCTGCCGTACCACCAGCACACCCATCACATCCGTACCGCTGAGCAGCACCGTCTGCCCGCCGTCGGGCAGGTGAATGGCGATCACCCCGCCGTGCTCGGCGCTCGGCGTGGAACCTAGTACCGACCCGGCGTAGAGCGTGTCTAGGCCGCAGGCGTAGAAGAGGCCAAGGACGCCAAACGGGTTGCGCTCGCTGGCCGCGCCGGGCAGTGTCACAAACGGCAGCAGATCGCCGGTGACCGTATCCGCCCGCCAGAGTGTCGCCGCCCCCGCCAGCGGGTTATCGGCCAGTGAGAGCCGGGGAGTCGGTGCGGCGTACACATTACCGGCCTGATCGTAGGCGATAGCCCCCAGGTAGCCGGCGTCGTCCCATGTTGGGTGCTGGTAGATGGGGGTTGCGCCATCAATTGCGCGCAGAACCAGCCCCTTCTCGCGCCCGTCTGTGGCCAGGGCCATAGGTGCCGAGGATGACGCCGCTGCGACGAATTGCGGCGTAGCCCGGCAGCCGTCCAGCGCCTCTGGTGCGGCGGATGTGGCCTGCGGACGCCTGAGGATGAGGGTCAGCCCCGCCGCTACCACCACGAGCGCCACCAGCCCCACGGCTACGGGCAGAATTCCCGGCTTGCCCCCGCGTGACCTCCGCTGCCTGGACTGTTTTGCCATTGGGCCACTCCTGCGCAAATTAGGGATTGCTACTCGCTATACTCCACTGGCGTGACGCGGACGCGGTTTCGCCCACTCAGCTTGGCGTGGTAGAGAGCCATATCGGCTGCCTGTATCATCGCAGTGATGCCGGACGTGATCTGTGTCCACATCGCCACACCAATCGAGACCGTGACCCGCACGTCGGGGTGTGTCTGAATAATTGGCTCGCAGGCAATCGCGAGGCGCATGCCCTCAGCCCGGCTGAGGGCGTTCTCTAGGGTTGTGTCAATCAGGGCACAGATGATCTCTTCGCCACCATACCGGCAAGCGATGTCGCTGGTACGCAGGCGAGATTGGATCAGTGCCGCAACTGTTCGCAGTGTCTCGTCACCAGCGACATGCCCGTAGGTATCGTTGATCTGCTTAAAGTAATCAATGTCAATCATCATGATCGCCAACTGATGTTCCATCCGCTGGACACGTGCAATCTCGCGAGGCAGAGTCTCATCAAGGTAGCGCCGGTTGTAGAGGTTGGTGAGCGGGTCGCGGATCGCCTGCTCGCGCAACTGATTCTGGAGGTCGCGCAGTTCTTCCATCTGCGCGTGCAGTTGAGCATTTGCGAGGCGCAGCTCGGCCTCGATACGTTTGCGCTCCGTCAGATCCGTGATCACCGCGATAGAACCCACAATCTTCCCATCGCGCCAGCGCGGGGTGCCGGTGATCTGCACATCAACCAAGGTTCCGTCGGCGCGAATCAGGCACGACTCGTAGGTAGTGGCCTTACCCTCTAGCCGATAGTCTCGGGCATGCTGGAGATCTTGAAGGGCCGTGTCACTGGTGAGATCTTCTGGTCTCTTGCCAATGAGATCTGCTGGCTGATAGCCCATAGACTGGGCGTAGGCTGGGTTAACATACTCAAATCGCCCGCTGGTGTCGGTCACAGTTAGTCCCTGGCCCATCGTATGCATCACTGTCAGCGCAAAATCGTGTTCGGTCTGAAGATCCAGCAAGATCTGCGATCGCTCGGTGACGTCCTCAATGAAGCTCTCGATATAGGCGACCTCGCCATTACTGTGGCGAACGATCTGCTTACTCAGGTTGCCCTCAAACGTACTCCCGTCACGCCGTCGGTAACGACTCTCGACCTTAATGTGATCCTGGCTATTCTGACACAGCTCCCAGAGATCGGTGCGACGTGTGGGATCGGCATAGAGATCGGTCGCATTTGATCCCGCCACCAGAAACTCCTCGGGGGATGCGTAACCAAACATGTGAGCGAAACACGGGTTTACATCGAGGAACGTGCCATCAGGCAACGAGCGAACAATAGCGAAGGGCGCGTTCTCGAACATCTCACGGTGACGAGCCTCGCTCTCACGAAGGGCGGCCTCCGCCCGCCGACCTTCGGTGACATCGTGGATGAAGGAGAGCAGGAGTGTTTTGTTTTTGATCTTCAGTGTGTTCGAGAAAACCTCAACATCGCGGATTTCACCGGATGCCAGTCGGTGCCGAAAGTTGAAATAATTCTTGCTTCGCTCGGTTGCATTGTGCATCTCACGCTCGGTCTCTTCATACGAAAGCTGGTTGATCTCCTGGATCCTCATCTGGATCATGTGATCATACGGATAGCCGTAGAAGTCGGTGGCGGCCTGATTGGCCTCAACAATCTGCCCAGTATCGGGATTGATCAGTAGCTTGACCGACCGATCCTCGAAGAAAATCGTCCGAAAGCGCGCCTCGCTCTCATACAACGCATCCTGTGCCAGCTTGCGCTCGCTGACGTCCGTCAGCGTGCCCGCTGTGCCCGTGGCATTCCCCTGTGCATCCAGGGTGAGGCGTGCCGACACATCAATCCAAACGAACCCGCCATCACGGTGCAGGTAGCGGATCTCATGTCGGCAATGCTCTTTCGTGCGCTCAATCAGTGGTTGGAAGAGAGCGATGTTGCGCTGACGATCATCGGGGTAGACGTACTCCAGAAAGATTTGGCCCAGGCTTGTGTCCACATCGAAGCCGGTTATCTCGTGCCACGCCGGGTTGAGGAAGATCCAGCGACCCTCCGCATCGGTGCGGAAGACCACTTCCCTCAAGTCTGCAACCAGCAGCCGATACTGCTCTTCGCGCTCGCGCACGGTTGCCTCTAGCTGGCGCTGCTCCGTCACATCGCGCACCGTGCAGAAGAGGTACGACTGGCCCTCGTGGCTGATCGTTGACACGTTGATGGCAGCATCGTAGATACTGCCATCACGGCGGCGATGCCGTGTGAGAAAGGGGTGCCCGTTCGCAATCATGCCCGCGACGAGATCGGTCATCTCATCAGCAGTTCGCAGAGCCTCCCACTCACCGACATGGCGCGGCAACCCGTCGTTGGGGGTGCGGCCAAGCATATGCAGGAAGGTGTCGTTGGCGTAGATCAGGTGGCCAGTAGAGTCGAGGATGTGAACACCATCGGGGGATTGATTAAGGAGTATAGTGATGGCGCTCAGAAGCCACGGAGGAATAGATGAATGGGATGCAAGCATGGCTGATCCCAAGGAGGCTGCGAGCCTTCCCCTGTAGACGTACTGAGGGGTAAAAAAATGTGCCGATGAGGACGGCGTCTTAGCGTTTTCTGACAGCTACTATGGTGGGGACGGCGGGAGTTGAACCCGCACGCCTTGCGGCACATGATCCTAAGTCATGCGCGTCTGCCAATTCCGCCACGTCCCCGATACTGGCGAGTATAACATGTGTCGTGAGTGGGCGCAAGATAGAACCGGTATAACGTCCTTGCAGGGGCGCGTCGCAGCGTGGTATACTTTGCGAGCGGACGTAGCGCATCACAAAGCTAAAGATCGCGTCATAGCTTCCGTCACGTACTACCTGGGGCAGATGCCCCTGAACATCTTTGCGTTGCGTTGCTGTGCCGTAAGACGGGGATCCGCCATGAAAGCTGTGGTCATGGCCGGCGGTGAGGGTACACGCCTCAGGCCGCTCACCATTAATCGCCCCAAGCCGATGGTCTCGCTCGTGGATCGGCCCGTTATCCAGCATATTTTTGAATTGCTGAAGATCCACGGCATCACCGATATTATTGTCACCGTCCAATACCTCGCCAACGCGATCCAGGACTACTACGGCGACGGGAGCGCCTACGGCGTCACTATTACCTACTCGCTGGAAGAGATACCCTTGGGTACGGCGGGCAGTGTAAAGAACGCGGAGTCCATGCTCACCGAGCCTTTCTTGGTGATCTCTGGCGACGCGCTCACCGATTTCAACCTCACCCAGATCATTGACCACCACACGGCCACGAACGCGATGGCGACCATCACCCTCACTCGCGTGATCAACCCGCTCGATTATGGCGTGGTGATCACAGACGATGATGGCAATATTCGTCAGTTTCTAGAAAAGCCGAGTTGGGGCGAGGTATTCTCCGATACAGTGAATACCGGGCTCTACGTCCTTAACCCCGAGGTGCTGGCCTACATCGAGCGCGGCAAGAACACCGACTGGTCGAAGGATGTTTTTCCGCGCATGCTCAACCGTGGTGATAAGCTCCAGGGCTATATCGCCAGTGGTTACTGGACGGACGTGGGCACAATTGAGGAGTATATGCGCGCCTGTGGCGACTATCTCTCCGGCAAGGTGAACATCCCGCGTATAGGCCATAACATCGGCGGCGATATTTGGGTTGATGGGGATGCGGAGATTGCCCCAGATGCTCAGCTCCACGGGCCGATCTATCTTGGTCACGGGGCCAAGATCAAGGGCGGGGTGATCGTCCACGGCCCCTCGGTGATCCGCGACTATACGATTGTGGATACGCGGGCCAGCATTGATCGTTCGATCATCTGGCGTAACTCGTATATCGGCGAACGGGCCGAGCTGCGTGGCGCGATTGTGCTGCGCCAGTCGAATATCCGCTCGCGCGCTGTTCTTTTCGAGGGCGTGGTGATCGGCGACGGCGTACAAATCGGTGCTGGCGCGGTGATCCAGCCCAATGTCAAGATCTGGCCCGGCAAAGAGGTTGATGAGGGTGCCACCGTCAACTCCAGCATTATCTGGGGGAGCCAGGGCCGCCGGGTTCTCTTTGGTCGCTTCGGGATATCGGGCCTCGTGAACATTGAGATTACCCCCGAGATGTGCGCCAAGATCGGCGCGGCCTACGGGGCTACCTTGCCCCGTGGCTCAACCGTAACGATCAACCGCGATGCCCACTACACCCCGCGCATGCTCAAGCGGGCGATTGTCGCTGGCCTGCCTTCCGCCGGAGTCAGTGTGGCCGACCTCCAGAGCGTGCCGATCCCGGTGGCCCGCTACTATACCCACGCCTCGGGGGCGAGTGGCGGCATCCATGTGCGACTCTCGCCGGTTGATAGCCGTGTGGTCGAGATTCGTTTCTTTGATGAGCGCGGCCTTGATCTGCACTCCACCATCGAGCGCAAGATCGAAAATACCTACTTTCGCGAAGATTTCCGCCGCGCCTACCTCGATGAGATTGGTCGCATTAGCTACGGGAACTCGGTCGAGGACATCTACAGCGCGGCGTTTATGCGCGCCCTGCGCCCCGATGCGGTGGATAGCATCGGTCGCGGGTTCAATATTGTGGTGGACTACGCCAACGCGAGTGCGAGCGATATGCTCTCGCATATCTTGCGCCGCCTGCATACGGATGCTGTTGAGCTGAATGTCAACCTCGATGAGAACATGGTCTACCAGACCTACGCTCAGTTTGAGGCGGCGATGAATCGGCTGGCGAAGATCACCGCCGTGGTGGGCGCGCAGTTTGGTGTGAGACTCGACTCGGGCGGCGAGAAGATTTTCCTGGTGGACGACAGCGGTACCCGGCTCAACCCGATGCGTGCATTGGCCGCCGTCACCGCCCTAGCGATGCGCGCCGCTGGCGGCGGCACGGTGGCAGTGCCCGTCACCGCACCTCGGGTCTTTGAGATCATTGCCGCCCGCTATGGCGGCCAGATCATTCGTACGAAGGCCACACTCGGTGCCCTTATGCAGACGGCCTGGCAGCAGCCAGGCATGCTGTTGCTCGGCGATGGCACCGGCAGTTATATTTTTCCCTCGTTCTACCCCATCGCCGATGGCATGTTCGCAGTTGCAAAGCTGATGGAGATGATCGCGATCACCGGCGAACACCTCAGCGTCATTTTGGCCGACCTGCCGCCCTACTACTTGGCCCAGACTCGCGTACCCTGCCGCTGGGAAAGTAAAGGGAAGGTGATGCGTATCCTCAACCAGCAGTACGCCGAGCGCCAGGCAGATCAGGTGGACGGGATCAAGATTGATCTAGGCAACGAGTGGGTTCTCATTCTCCCCGATACCGACGGCCCCTTTTTCTACGTCTACGCCGAGGGTTCCTCCGACGAACAAGCTCGTATCCTGATTGATAAATATGCCGGCCTCGTTACCGGCCTCCAATAAAGGTGCTGTGTGATCGGGGTTGATGCAAAGTCCACTTGCCCCCCTCACCCCCTGCCCCTCTCCCACCGGGGGAGAGGGGGGTAGATAGCATCCTGGCAAGGAATACTCCCCCTCTCCCGCTCTGGGAGAGGGGCAGGGGGTGAGGGCTGCGCGGCGGCGACGGTGGATTCCTTATTCAAAAAGTATTGTAGGATAGAGATCGTGATGGGGAACGAATCTAGCAGAAGCCGCTTTGCAATTCGCATCACCGCTACCTACATTCTCGCCGCCACAGCCTGGATCATCGCAAGCGATATGATCGCTGCTTTCAGATCCGCCCCGGACGTTGTCGCCTTCAGCGTACTCAGTATTGCCAAGGGGCTCCTCTTTGTCGTAGTGACCGGGATTCTCCTCTTTACCTTGCTCTGGCGGACTGAAAATAGGCTGCACGTTCGCAGTTCGGCCCTAGAAGCGACCGCAAACGCCATTGTCATCTCTGATGTTGATGGCGTGATCGAGTGGGTCAACCCGGCGTTTACCGCTCTCACCGGCTATACCGACGCCGATGCTATCGGCGCTCACACACGCCTCCTGCGCTCGGGGACGCATAATCAACAGTTTTACCATCAGCTCTGGTCAACGATTCTTTCTGGGCACGTCTGGCGCGGCACAATGGTGAACCGGCGCAAAGATGGCAGCCTGTATGATGAGGAGCAGACGATCACCCCGGTGCGCGACCAGTCCGGCATTATCATCCGCTTTATTGCCATCAAGCAGGATATTAGCGAGCGCCAGAGCCACGAGCGTGAGCTTCAGGCGGCGAACCAGGCTCTTGCGGAGGCATACGACGATACCATCGCCGGGTGGTCGCAGGCTCTCGATCTGCGTGATAAGGAGACGAACGGCCATTGCCAGCGGGTCACTGACCTGACGGTGCACCTCGCACGGGAGATGGGAATCTCGGAAGCGGAGATCGTCCATATCCGGCGCGGGGCGCTGCTCCACGATATTGGCAAGATGGGTGTGCCTGACGCGATCTTGCATAAGCCAGGGCCGCTGACTGATGCCGAGTGGGATCTGATGCGGATGCATCCGGTCTATTCCTATGATCTGCTGCATCACATCATCTTCCTCACTCCGGCCCTCGCCATCCCGATCTCGCATCACGAACGGTGGGATGGTAAAGGCTACCCCGCCGGTCTAAAAGGTGAACAGATCCCGTTTCCAGCCCGGATCTTCGCTGTGGTGGATGTGTGGGACGCGCTAACCAATGATCGTCCCTACCGCACGGCATGGTCGTCGAGCAAAGCCCGCGCCTATATCGCCGACCGCGCCGGGGTTCACTTCGATCCGGCGGTGGTGAAGGTTTTTCTCGCCAATGTTGATACGTGGTCGAATTCGTAGGGAATAGGCACCCATGCGATTGGCGCACACCACGTCTTCGTTTTTTTGCGTCTTCCGCAGCAGCTACATCCGCACCGCCACCACCTCATCCAGCTTCGTCCTGAGATAGTCCACGTCCTTACAGACCTCGTAGTGCCAGCGTCCCCACTGCCCCGCGTAGTTCACCGCATCGCACCAGCGACGCGCACCGGCGGCCTTGGCTCGATCTTTCTCATCCTCTTCGCCCTTGATTTCCAGGATGAAAGAGAGTTGCGGGCTGGTGAGATCGGCGGGGTCTTTCTTCAGCACGACGATAAAGTCGGGCACGTAGAGGTGGTTCGCCTCGGCAAAGCGGTACGGGACGGTGAAGTCGAGCTTGTAGTTGCGCACGTAGAAGCGCACGTTCGGGTGCGATTCTAAAATCTGCGCCGCCCGCTTCTCCCAGCTTGACTCCAATACCACATGCGAAACGTGGCTCATGGTCGTCGGCCAGACCGTGCGCGTCGTGGTGAACACCACATCGGCGGTGCTGCCGAGGGGCCGGTAGCTGTCGAGGACGGGCAGGATGGGCGGTGTTCCCTCCGGCGTCACCGAGCGCAGTGCGGTGCGAACCCGCTCCGCGATCTCGGTCTGGTACTTGGCCAGGGCGACATCCTGAATTTTGGCCTCGTCGCTCAGTTCGACTCGGTCGGCAATGTAGGCGTTGACCAGACGCAGCACCTGGGGGAACAATTGCTGGCGATTCGCGTCCTGATGAAAATCCTTGACGATCTGCGCCGCAATGCGGAAGGCGGTACTCTGGAGCCGATGTACCTGATAGAACAGGCTGCGCTCGTGCATCACCGAGGGCGACACCGCCATAATGCCCACCATCTGGCCCACGGGTGCGCTGGCCGTCACCTGAGTCGGCTCGGCGGTCGGTGTGACCTTCAAGGTCGGTAGGTCCGCGATGTCGGCGGTAACATATTCGCGGATGTCGCTGAGGTAGCCGGTGACACGCGGGAAGATAATCGTCATTGGCTCGCGCTCGGCCAGCGCCCGCACCGTGCGAACATCGGGCGGTGGCTTGGCCGTGGTTGCCTTGACTTCCTGCACCGGAATGGCCTGGAAGGGGATGCCGTAGACATCCACAAACTCCGGCTGGCTCAGGTCGTCGTAGCTGGAGCGACGGAGGCCACGACCCACCACCTGCTCGCAGAGCAACTGCGAGGTGAAGGCCCGCAGACCCAGGATGTGCGTCACGTTGGTACAATCCCACCCTTCCGTGAGCATCCCCACGCTGACCACGCAGCGGATCTGCTCACCGGGAACACCGGGTTTACCCACGGTCGCCAGCAGTTCGCGCAGGCGCTCGGCAGCATCCGTGCGGCTCTCGCCCTCGTTGCGCGACTCGGCCTGCTCTAGCAGGCGCGAGTCAATGCGGATGGTTATCTCAGGCTGGCCGATCTGGTTCTTGAGATCAGGCAGCAGCTTGCCGTCAGCGATGTAGCGGTGGATAACGCTGGCGGTTGCGGTGTCGTTGCAAACCAGGATAAGCACCGGCGGGGTGGCGCGGCTAGACTCGGCCCAGGTATCGAGGGTTTTCTTCCACTCGCTGGCCAGGGTCGCCAGGGCACCCTCGACGCCAATGAGAATTTGCATCAGCGCATCGCCGCCCTGGTCGCCCTTGGTGGTCTTCTTGGGCAGCGTGACCTTGATATGCTCCCACAGGCTGAAGTAGCGCGGGCGCGGGTCGCCGCTGTTGTCATCAATCGGGATGCGCGGCACCTTGACGAGCCCACTCTCAATGGCGTCCACGAGGCCGAAGTCGCTGACGATCCAGTCGAAGGGCGTGCCCTCCTCGCGCCCGCTGCCGCTGATGTAGTAGGGCGTGGCCGAGAGGTCGAGGCAGAGGTTGATACCGCGCACGCGGTGGATGCGGTCGAGGCCGCCGACCCAGACCGTGGCCTCCTTGTTCTCCTCGCTGGCGGCGCTCTCCACGCGCACCTTGCGGCGCACGCCCGTACCCTCGCCGAGCATCTGAAGCAGGGGCGGCTCCTGGTTATACTGGATGCGGTAGGCGTGGTGGGACTCGTCGTTGACCACGAGGAGATTCCCCTTGGGGCCAAGATCACGCAGCACGCGGCTACAGAACGCCGTATCGCTTTCGGGGCCAAGTTGTACCACGCTGCGGGTGCCGGTGTCGTCCTGGGGCTGGAAGAGATGCCAGTTGGTGATGAAGAACTTGCCGCGCCCCAGTTGGGGCCGCAACGCCGGGGGCACAAGGTCAAAGCGCTCGTAGTAATTGTCGCGGTGGTTGGGGATAAGCACCTGGAGCCGCTCCCTCACCGTGAGGTTGGGCGCGACAATCAGCACCGCATCGGAGAACCGCTTGTCCTGACGGTGCTGCACCTTATTCAGCACACTCCAGGCGATCAGCATGCCCATCACCGTCGTTTTGCCGCTGCCGGTTGCCATTTTCAGGCAGTAGCGGGTAAACGCCCCGCCATCTTTGGGGACATCAATACCGGCCTTGGCAGCGGGCGATGCCTCAATCAGCCAGATCGCGGTCTCCGCCGCCTCGCGCTGGGCGAAAAAGAGGCGACGCTGACGGTCGGGGGCATTCCAGTGGCGGAGGAGTTCAGCGGTGATGCGGGTGACGCCGGGGTAGCCGCCCTCGCGCCATGCCGTGACCCGCGCCCGAATGGAGGCCACCAGATCGAGCGGGATCACATCCTGCTGGGCGAGGCTGCGCACCTGGGCCTTGTTGCCGCGCACATAGCTCGCGGGGCGACGGCCCGCCCGCAGCGTTGGCGAATCGCCGCTAAAATCGTAGTGCTGCCCCGGCTCGGTGAAGGGGTCATTGATAATCGGGTTGGCAACGGCGTTGGAGAGGGGCATAGTGGGTTCCGTGCTATGTATAGCAATCCTCTTGGAACCGTGAAGGGGAGTCAAGGCTTCAGCCGGCTAAAGCCTTGACTCCTCCTTCACAACCGAAATGGGACTGCTGTAGCTACACCGCAGATTGAGTCGGCAAACCGCATGGCAGACTAGCTTGGGTCGTCTGCCTGTAAAAGCTCGTCGCGAATATCGTCAAGCCGCTCGCTCTGCCCGGCGTGAAAAGCTTTTCGGGCGCGGCGAACGCGCTCTAAGAAGAGCGGATGGGTTTCTATCTGATAGTCAAGACGATCATCAGCTTCCGAGAATCCACGGAGCAGGGCGACTGGCTTACCATCCTGCAGAATAACGATATCTTCTTCTGCGGCAAGGGCAAGATATCGCGCTGCCTCATGCTGTAAATCGGCAACACTAATCGTTCGCATCAGGTTCCTCCTCCGCGTAATCATCAGCGTGTGATGTTTCCTCAGCCAGTATGCCTTCGCGGGCCAGCCAAGCCGCCGCCGCAGCTTTATCAATGACGGCAATGATCTCGACATCGCCACCCGTAATATCGTAAAAGACCCGAATGTTGTCGACTCGTAAGCGATATTGCGGTGTTTCCATACGGCGCAAGCGCTTAATCCGGCTCTTACTCTCTTTTGTTGGCTCATAGCGGAGATGAATGTCGAGGGCATCAAGCACTTTGCGGCGATCCGCAGCGCGAAGTGCCAGGATATCACGCTTGGCATCGTTGGTAAGGCGGATTACAAATGCCACACCGCACTCCTGATAGGCTCAGCTTCGCTTCGTCTCCGCATTGTAGCACGGTGTATCATACCGAGGCTTCTGAGGACCAAGCTAGGTCAGGGCTAGTGCAAAGTCCCGGCACCGCATCGCCGTGGGGCTAAAGCCAATACTTTTCAGATAAGCCGTCAGATGCCGACCACGAATAGGTCACGAATACGCGAATAAGGCTCTGCACCGGGCTATTCGTATATTCGTGTCCTATTCGTGGTCGGCGCGGCATGGCCTTATTCGAAAAGTAGTGGGGCTAAAGCCCTCGGCTCTTGGTCGCGAAGGCCGCCTGCGCGGCCTCAGGTAGGCCGCACAGGCGGCCTTCGCAATTGATAGCCCGCCCGTTTACGGGCCGGGCGCGTGACTTTGCACCAGCCCTACAGGCTAGGTCGCATGCGCCCATGTACCGCGAGCAGGTAACTGAAAACCGGGCGACGGCCCGCCCGCAGCGTTGGCGAGTCGCCGCTAAAATCGTAGTGCTGCCCCGGCTCGGCGAAGGGGTCATTGATAATTGGGTTGGCGACGGCGTTAGAAAGGGGCATCAAATCACGCCTTGCTGCAATTTAGGAATCAAAAATATACCGTTCAAATGTGCAGTAATCAAGAAATCCAACTCGGCGATACACTTTGATACCTGATTTTGTGGCTTGAAGTACACCAATGCGATAGCCTGATGTTCGAGCATCGAGAAGCGCCGTCAATAGCATAGCGGTTGCAATGCCTCTTCTGCGGAAGGTTGGTATTGTCGCTACATCATAAATATTGGCAATGCCTTGATCGAATGACAAGGTTAGAGAAGCAACAGGATGACCATCTAGTGTTCCTAAGTAGTGATAATCCACTATCTCCAAATCAGTGGGCGTCGCAAAAACATGCGTGTATGCGTCAATGAAATCGCCTGACATATCAAAGCCTTCTTTGAATATCTCAATCCATTTTTTCATTGATTCAACAGTGTCAGCTTGTTTTATGACTAATCCTGGCACGTCAATTGATTTATTCGGCAGATGTACTAAATCAACTGCCATCCCACTTGATACATCTGCCAAGGTGAAACCATAAGACATCAATAAATTACCTAGGTTCTGTGGGCGAGTTGATGGCCCAACGTACCAACTTACAGGTAAATTCCTTTTATGGAAAGATGAAATCATTGAACTGAGCCTTGCATCAATCTCACTTGGCTCGATCTGTGTGCAAAGTACGGCGTTAAGTAGCGATTCTTGAATACCTGTCGTAAACCAGATCATATCCAAACCATCATGGAGGATTGCCCCTGGCAAGCGACCAAAGGGCATCCATGATCGAACGAAACTCGTCTCTATGGCTTTAACCAAATCTGATGCGTCAAAAAAGTCATGGTTTTTAGCTTCCACTCTGTTCCCCTCGTGATACTGTTATCACAAATGCCTGTTACTGCACCCTGATCACCGTCATTACCTCATTCCCGCGCATATCAATCACCTTCACCGCGCACTGCTTATGCTTGCCTGCTTTGAAGGGCAGCGATGTCGTGCGCTGGAGGGCCGCGAACTGGTCAGGGTCAATGCTGCCTTTGAGCGCCTTAGATATCTTTTCCCAGGGGTTCGGCGTCTGTGCCGGGAAGTACGCTTGGCGCACCAGGAAGGTCGCCCCGTCGTAGTCGGTGTCGAGGAACCAGGCCGCGATCTGCTCGGCGGTGCTGGCGTCAAACTCGCCGGTGTTGGGGTCGTAGATGTCTACGCCCTTCACTGTGACGGTGTAGCTTACCCCCCCAGCCCCCCGCAAGCGGGGGGAGTCGGTGTCCGGCCTCCCCCCGCTTGCGGGGGGATTGAGGGGGGTAACTCTTTCCAGAGTCACGTCGGGTTTGCCGAAGACGCTGAATACTTGGCTGGCTTTGCTGGTTTTGAGCAGGTTGCCCATCAGTAGGTCGGCGTTAATCGCAACGCCCAGCACCGGCGGGCGCAGGGTGGCCTTCTGCATTAGCCCGTGGGACTGATCATCGAACACAAACGCGGCGGCGATCAGGGCGTCATAGGTTCCCCTGGCCTCATTCAGCGCGTCTTGGAGTTGCCCGGAGATCATCGGGCCGTACTGCGGGCCAAAGACCACGGCGGCATGCACGGTTTTGCCCGCTTGCTTGTAGTCGGCTTCGGCGTGCAGGGTGCCGCCAATGAGCGGCGAGATCCGGGTGATTGCCATGTGCTGGCCGCGTACCGTCAGACCGCCCCGGCGCAGCGATTCGATCATTTGGTCGAGGTAACTGCTGGCCGCATGGGCAGACGCGGGCGCGGCGGTGTCTACGCTATCGGGGTTGAGCAGCGGGGGCTGCACGGCCTCGACGGTGAAGGGGCCAGCGACCCGCACGGCGCTGCGGTCAATCTCCGGCTGGTCGTAGAGGGTTTCGGTTTCGGACGGCTCATTCTGCGCGATGCTCTTGAGCGTGATATGCGGCACAGTTTTGTAGACGAAGGCACCACGCACACCGCTCTCTGGCATCGCCAGCTTGTAATAGGGAAACGTCGCCGTCATCAACCGCTGGCGAGCCAAGGCCAATGCAACCCGCGAAGTATCGCAGGTGATCCAGCGACGGCCCCACTGCTCGGCAACGTAGGCAGTGGTGCCGGAGCCGCAGTTATGGATAGCGGCGACCTCGGTGAGGAAGGAGTGATCCGCTTCGACCTCAAGGTCGTAGACCTCTTCCTCGGTCGCTGTATACTCAATAGAGGTGATCGCCGCTGGATGTAGTGCTATGCCAACATAGACCAGATCACCAATACGTAATGTGCCAGCCCGCCGCCACTGCTGATCAGGCGCGTCGGCTGGCTGCATGTCGCTCGTTGCCGTCTGAATTGAGTGCAAGACCGCTTCGGTCTGGTTGATCACCTCGCGGTTTGTAAAGCGTAACACGCGAAGCCCAAGCGACTCAAGATAGTCGCTGCGGTTTTGATCGTACGTCTGCGCTTCGGTGTCGGCGTGGGTGTCGCCGTCTACCTCAACGACAAGGTTGGCATCGCGGGCGTAGAAATCGGCGATGTAGGGGCCGATGGGGTGCTGGCGGCGGAATTTTGTGCCGATCTGGAGTCCGCGTAGCGCACCCCAGAGGCGGCGCTCAGCGACGGTCAGATCACGGCGCAGTTCGCGTGCGCGCCCGAAGTGCGCGGGCGGCACTGCAACCCAGGCACGATCCTGTCCGTAGTGCAAGTGGCGTTTCTGGCAGAGTACGAGGTGGTCGTCGGTCAGCCAGAGAGTTGCGCTGCTCTCTGCGTGTCGTAGGCCGACCATGCGCCCGCGATAGGTGCGACTAATGAGGCGTAGGACGCGCTGGGACTGACCAGTGTGGGTGTAGACGTGATCGCCGGGGCGTAGAGATTCGATGGGGACTTGGAATACACCTCCTCGCGGCACTACCCCCCCTAGCCCCCCCGCACGCGGGGGGGGATCTGAATCCGGACTCTCCCCTCCTGGTTCCCTCCGCAAGTGAGGGGAATCTGCGTCCGGCCTCCCCCCGCGTGCGGGGGGACTGAGGGGGGTTAATAGGGGAGAATCTGCGTCCGGCACTACCCCCCCTAGCCCCCCCGCACGCGGGGGGGGATCTGAATCCGGACTC
>JBAXMH010000028.1:0-27857 GCA_037134395.1 Chloroflexales bacterium | reverse complement strand
TCGCCCTCGTCACTGCTATTCACACCAGCCAGCTTACGCCGGCGGCGGTGGAATATATTGCAGATTGCAGATTGCAGATTGCAGATTGGGATCAATCCACAATCACCAATCTACAATCTGCAATCCTGATCCGTGCCGAGGGCCTGCCCGCCGCTGTGGAGCGCCATATCCGTGATGTGGCCGCGATGGCCCAGCGGGCTGGCTCACCCCGTATGTCTGTTCTGCGCGACGAGGATCACACGGCGGTGTGGGCGGCGATTAATGATTTGCCGCAGACCTTCAGCGTGGCCGACGACGAACTGCTGCTGCGCCTGGGTTGCCTGCCGTCTGAGCTGGAGCGGGCATTGGCTGATGCGTCGGCGCTGGCTTCCCGCCAGGGCGTCGCGTTAGCGGTGGCTGCCCGCGCCCTGAGCGGTATCGCGTACCTGCGCGTGCGCGGCGGTGATGAAGGGGCGCGATACCAGTTTCATGCCGATCTGCTGGCCCGCTGGCCGCAGTTAGCGATACTCGCCGGCCCGCCTGCACTCATGGCGGAAGCTCCGATCTGGGGAGCGACCGTCCCGAACCTGGCCCTGATGCAACGGATCAAGCAGGAGTTCGACCCGGATAATCGCCTGAACCCTGGCCGATATGTGGTATGACGCAATCGTAGGGGCGCAGCAGCGATTGAATGCTCCGCATTCAATCGCTGCTGCGCCCCTACGCCATATGGGGGAATTCCTGTGATCTCCGACATTATCAACACCTGCGTCCACTGCGGACTCTGCCTGCCATCGTGTCCGACCTACCGCGAAACCGGGCTGGAGATGTCGTCGCCGCGTGGGCGGATTTATCTGATGAAGGCGGTAGACGATGGCAAGATCGGTTTGGAGAGCGCAGTTTTTCAGGAGCAGATGAGTCAATGCCTGAACTGCCGAGCTTGCGAGGCGGTGTGTCCTTCGGGCGTGCAGTACGGAATCATTATGGAGGCGAGTCGGGCGCAGATTGAGCAGGCTAGAGCCGCCAATGCGACCCTCAGCCCTCAGCCCTCAGCCCTCAGCCCTCAGCCCTCAGCCCTCCCCGCCCGCCCGCTTTTGCAGCGTGTCCTGCGCAATGCGATATTTGGGGTGCTGTTCACAGATATGCGCCTTTTTCGGGCCTTCTCATCCAGCATGGCTCTCTACCAGAGAAGCGGTGTGCAGTGGCTGGCTCGCAAGAGCGGGGCGATTAAGCTCTTGGGCATGGCCGACATCGAGTCGCTGCTGCCGCCCTTAAATGGCCCCGCCACCGTGCCCCAGGGCCAGATCTACCCGCCCGAAGGCGACTGTCGCTACAGCGTGGCTCTTCTCACTGGCTGCATTATGAGTACCGCCTTCAGTCACGTCCACGCGGCTACGATCCGTGTACTTCAGAAGAATGGCTGTGAGGTGCTGCTGCCCCCCGATCAGGGCTGCTGTGGGGCATTGCATACCCACGGCGGCGACCTTGATGGCGGGCGTGAGTTGGCCCGCCGGAATATCGCCGCCTTCGAGGGTCTCGGCCTTGATGCGATTATTGTCAACGCGGCGGGCTGCGGCAGTACGATGAAGGAATATGACCACCTGCTGCACGACGACCCGGAGTGGCGTGGTCGGGCCGAGGCGTTTGTGCGCAAGGTCAAGGATGTTCACGAGTTCCTGGCCGGGATTGAACTGAATAGAGCGGGCCTGGGACGGCTGGATCTGTGCGTCACCTACCAGGAACCCTGCCATCTGGTACACGCCCAGCGTATCAGCGTGCAGCCGCGCACCCTGCTGAATGCCATCCCTGGCCTGGAGTTGCGCGAGATGCCCGAAAGCTCGCTCTGCTGCGGTAGCGCCGGAGTCTACAACATCACACAGCCCGAAATGGCCACGTCCCTGGCTGTCCGCAAGCTGAACAACGCCCTCTCCACCCGTGCGCAGGTGATCGCTACCGCCAACCCTGGCTGCGCCGTGCAGTTGGTGGGCGAGTTGCGCCGCCGGGGCGAGGATGTGCAGGTGCGCTATATCGTTGAGTTGCTTGATCAGGCGTATGCGGCGGGGTAGGATTGAATTTCTCGGACTTTGGTGCTACATATCTCATCCTATTCTCATCTGTACCTAGAACTGCTATAATGCCCGTTATCGCTCGTGTCTGAATTCACAAGTGCTTGGCCACATCGTTTGGCCCGGTCTAGTCTGGCTATTGCCTATGAGTGATATAACGCTTCACGCAGATACCTCCGATCTCGACGCGGTACGTGACCGTCTGAGGTACGCCCGTGGCAGGCAATTCTGGCGCTCGCTCGATGATCTCGCCGACACGCCGGTGTTTCGCGAGTACCTTGAGCGCGAGTTTCCGCGTGGTGCTGCCGAACTGGGCGACTCGCTGTCGCGGCGCACCTTCCTCAAGCTGATGGGCGCATCCCTCGCGTTGGCCGGTCTCTCTGGCTGTACGACGGCGATCCGCCAGCCGCAGGAGCAGGTCGCGCCCTTCACCCACATTCCGAAAGAGCAGACGCCCGGTATCCCGCTCTACTATGCCAGCGCCCTGGCCCTCGATGGCTTTGGCCTGGGCGTGGCAGTGAGGAATTACGACGGTCGCCCGGTGAAGGTGGAGGGCAACCCGCAGCACCCGGCCAGCCTCGGCGCAACCGATGCCTACGCCCAGGCAGAGATCTTGAGTCTGTACGACCCAGATCGGCCAGAGACGGTGCTTCAGCAAGGGATTGTGAGTACCTGGGAGGGTTTTTTGGCCGCCCTCGGCCAGGTGATGCAGGCGCAGCGCAGCGGCAACGGCGCGGGTTTGCGGATTCTTACCCCAACCGTTACCTCGCCCACGCTCGCTGCACAGATGGCGGAATTGCTGACGACCTACAGCGGTGCGACGTGGGTGCAGTACGATCCGGTGGGCCGCTCGAATACGTACGAGGGTACGAAACTGGCCTTCGGCGAGTATCTGGAACCGCGCTATCGGTTTGATCAGGCCAGCCTAATTCTGGCTCTCGACGCCGATTTTCTCAACGAGGGGCCGGGCCGCGTGCGTTATGCCCGCGATGCGATGAGCCGCCGCAGCGTCCGCAAGGGTCAGGCCGAAATGAGCCGGATCTACGCGGTTGAGCCGATCCTCACCACCACCGGTATGATCGCCGACCATCGCCTGCCGGTGAAGGCTAGTCAGGTGGCCACGGTGGCCTTTGCCATCGCCGCTGCCCTGGGTGTCTCGGGCATTGCCGCCCCCGCCGATCTTCCCGAGTCCGCTGCCGCTTTTGTCGCGGCGGTTGCTGATGATCTACGCAGCGCCGGTCACACGGCCCTGGTGGTGGTTGGCGAAGGTCAACCGCCAGTCGTCCACGCCCTGGCTCATAGCATCAACACGCAGCTCGGCGCAGTTGGCACCACGGTGGAGTTTACCGACCCGGTGGCTGTGCGACCGGGCAACCAGACCACTGCCCTGCGCGATCTGGCGGCGGATCTGAACGGCGGCAAGGTTGACGCCCTGCTGGTGATTGATGCGAACCCGGTCTTCACTGCCCCCGCCGACTTGGACTTTGGCGCGGCGATGGCCAAGGCCAGGTTTAAGGCGGTCCTGAGTCCCTACCTTGATGAGACTGCGACCCTGGCCGACTGGCATATTCCCATGGCCCACACCCTGGAGTCCTGGGGCGATGTGCGCGCCTTTGATGGTACGACTACGATCATCCAGCCGCTGATCTTACCGCTCTACGGCGGGCGCAGCCCCTACGAGCTGCTGGCCAATCTGCTGGGGCAGACGGTGTCAAACGACTATGAGGTGATCGCCGCCGCCTGGAAGCAGCGCAGCGGTCTGGCCGATGCCGTGTTCGACACGTTCTTTAAGGTCAGCCTGAACAATGGTATGGTGGCGGACAGCGCCCTGCCCGCCCGTAGCGTCGGCATCGTCGGCGGTCTGAGTCTGGTCGCCCCGGTTGCGCCTACCGGCTACGAACTGATCTTCCGGGCTTCGCCCACCATTCACGATGGGCGCTACGCCAATAACGGCTGGCTCCAGGAGTTGCCCAGCCCGATCAGCAAGCTGACATGGGATAACGCCGCCTTGGTCAGCGTTAAGACGGCAATCACGCTGCTGGGCCTGGATAGCAATGGCAAGCTCAGCACGGCCATGCTTAGCGACTCTGATGATGATCGCCAGCACGCCCTAGAGAAACTGACCGGTGCCAACGGCACGCTGATCGAACTGAAGGTTGGCGAGCGCACGCTGAACCTGCCGATCTGGATCGTCCCTGGCCACGCCGAAGAGACGATCACGGTGAATCTGGGCTATGGCCGCAGCGCGGGCGGGCGCATTGCTGTCGGCCCCGGCTTTAATGTCTATAGCCTGCGTACCAGCGACGCGGCATGGTTTGGCCCCGCCACGGCGCGTGCGCTCACTCAGAGCTATATCCTGGCCAGCACGCAGGATCACTGGACGCTTGAGGGCCGCGATATTCTGCGCGTCGGCGAGTTTGAAAAGTTTAAGGCTGATCCCACGTCTATCGCCAACGAGATCAGGATTGAGGAGTTTGGAGCCTCGGCCCCGGAGCCGCAGTCCTCGCTGCCCGGCAGCATTCAGTTCGACTACTCCACGGGCCACCAGTGGGCCATGAGCATTGATCTGAGCGCATGTACGAGTTGCAACGCCTGTACCGTGGCATGTCAGGCCGAGAATAATATCCCGGTGGTGGGTAAGGACGAGGTCGCCCGTGGCCGCGAAATGCACTGGATCCGCATTGACCGCTACTTCGCCGGGGCGAGTTACGACAATCCCAACACCTATGTCATGCCCATGACCTGCCATCAGTGCGAGCAAGCCCCCTGCGAACTGGTCTGCCCGGTGGTGGCCACGGTTCACGATGCGGAAGGCATCAACAACATGGTTTACAACCGCTGCGTGGGCACCAAATACTGCTCGAACAACTGCCCCTACAAGGTGCGGCGCTTCAACTTCTTGCAGTACAGCGATGTGAATCTTGCCAGCCTGAAACTGATGCGCAACCCCGATGTCACCGTGCGCAACCGAGGGGTGATGGAGAAGTGTACCTTCTGCATCCAGCGCATCAGCCTGACCCGGATTAAGGCCCAGGTGGAGGGCAACCGCGAGATCGCCGACGGCGAGATTCTCACCGCCTGCCAGCAGGTCTGCCCAACCCAAGCGATTGCCTTCGGCGACAAGAACAACCCGCAGAGCAAGGTTGCCCTGCTCAAGCAGGAGCCGCACAGCTACGCGCTGCTGGATGCGGAACTGAACACGAGGCCGCGTCTGAATTACCTGGCCCGCCTGCGCAATCCGAATGGGAAGCTTGGGGAGAAAGGGTGAGGGGTCAGGTGCCAGGTGCCAGGTGCCAGGTGCCAGGTGCCAGGTGCCAGGTGCCAGGTGGCAGACATCGCGAATCTCTCCTCAAGGGAGAGACGTAGGGGGCAAGGTCATCACTGTGTCTGACACCTGGCACCCGACATCTGAAACCTGAAACCTGAAACCTGAAACCCGACACCTTGTCTTAGAAGCGAGTACCCTATGGCGAATGCTATCCCTAACCGAGTGCTGACCCGCCTGCTGTGGCTGCCGCTGCTGCTGATACTTTCGGCGTGTCACATTGATATGTACGACCAGGCGAAGTATAAGTCGAACCAACCGAGCGACTTCTTCCAAGATGGGCGGGCGATGCGGGCGCCGGTGCCGAATACAGTGGCGATGAACTCGTTTAAGCCGGACTCGGCGCTGGCTACCGGCAAGCTGAACGGCGAACTCGTCACGAACCTTCCGCCGGAGATCATCCTCAACGCGAATCTGCTGGCCCGTGGGCAGGTGGTTTTCACCTCTTACTGCGCGCCCTGCCACGGGCTGGCCGGCGATGGCCAGGGTGTGATCGCCAATCGTGGCCCGCTGGTGGTGCCCTCGTATCACACCGACCGCCTGCGCACGATGGCTATTGGCTACTTCTTCGACGTGGCGACCAACGGCGTCAACCGCATGTACGGCTATGGGGCGCGGATCACCGCCCAAGATCGCTGGGCTGTCGTCGCCTATATCCGGGCCTTGCAATTGAGCCAGAACGCCGACGTGAAGGCGCTGCCCCCGGATGATCAGACCAAGGTTAAGGCGGGCAAGTAGGAATCCTCGTGCAGAAACAGGCAATCTTTTGGGAGAGTACGGCAGATTGGATCGCACCTGAACGTGCTATATCGAGTCGCCAATCTGCAATCACCAATCTGCAATCTGCACTTGTATAGAGGGCGCACATGTCTGCACAGATCTTCTCGCGTACGGCAAACGCCTACCTCCGAATCAGCCTGATTGCGATCATCCTGCTGATCTGCGGGATTATCGCGGCGCTGATCGGGCTTTACCTCTCGCCCTGGTATACCGAGGCGGGAGTGGCCAAGGCGCAGCCGATTGCTTTCAGCCACGCGCACCACGTCTCCCAGCTCAAAATTGACTGCCGCTACTGCCACAATACGGTTGAGCGCGCCGCCACCGCCGGGTTCCCAGCCACCGAGACGTGCATGTCCTGCCACTCGCAGGTCTGGACGACCAGCCCGCTGCTTCAGCCGGTGCGCGACAGCTATCAAAACAACACGCCGATCGTCTGGAACCGGATCTACGATCTGCCCGCCTTCGTCTACTTCAACCACTCAATCCACATTGCCAAGGGCGTTGGCTGCACCACCTGTCACGGCCAGATCCAGACGATGGCCCTGACCGCGAAGGCCCAGCCGCTCTACATGGGCTGGTGCCTCGGCTGCCACCGCGATCCGGCCCAGAACATCCGCCCGCGTGATCAGGTCTTTAATGTGGATTACGATGTCCTATCTCTGCCGCTGGCCGAGCGCCAGCAGTTGGTAATTGACTATAAGATCCCGACCGACGGTCGGCTGACGAACTGCTATACGTGTCATCGGTAGGAATGACCCTCACCCCAGCCCTCTCCCTGAGGGAGAGGGAGTCCGATCTCCCCTCTCCCTCAGGGAGAGGGGCAGGGGGTGAGGGGTGAAGAGGAACCATATATGAGTACAACCGGCCACGGCCACGGCCATAGCGAGCCCGGCGCAGACCCGGAGAGCGTCGCGGTTGGCCACGAACTGAAGGACGCGCAGACTCGCCCGCTGGCGTTTGCGGCGCTGGGCCTGGGTGTGTTGCTCCTGGCCTCCTTTATTGTGATGGGCGTGGTATTGCGCTCTACCGGCAACACACTGGCCGATACCAGCAGCAACCTCCCGACCACGGCGGCGATGCAGATGCAGATTCCGCCGTCGCCCCGGATTGAGCAGAACCCGATCCTCGACGGCAACCAGATCGTCGCGGACGCCACCAAGAAACTGGCGGGCTACGGCTGGGTTGATGAGCAGGCTGGTACTGCACACATTCCGATTGAGCGGGCGATGGAATTGGTTGTCGAGCGCGGCGTGGCGGGGAAATAATATGAATCCTCGTCACAGTCTGCTCTGGTGCGTGATCATCCTGCTCACGCTGCTCGTTGTCCCTGCCGGGGCGCGGGCGCAGGGCAGTGCGCCCGATCCGCTGCACGATGTCGCCTATGATCAGCGGCTCGACTCGCAAGTGCCCCTCAATCTGCCCTTTGTGGATGAGCAGGGCCGCACGGTTGCCCTAGGCGACTACTTCGGCAAGCAGCCGGTGGTACTACAACTCAGCTACTACGAGTGCCCGATGCTCTGCTCGCTGGTGCGCCAGGGTATGCTCGATGCGCTCAAGGACGTGACTCTGAGCGCTGGCACAGACTTCCAGGTGGTGAATGTCAGCATTGACCCCCTGGAGACCTCGATGATGGCGGCGAATGCCAAGGCGGCGGCGGTATCTCGCTATGGCCGCGCCGATGCCGCCGACGGGATGCACTTCCTCACCGGTACCCAGGACGCGATTGACCAACTGGCCAGGGCGGTAGGCTTTCGCTACGTCTACGATGCGAGCATTGACCAGTACGCCCACGCCGCCGGGATTGTCGTTCTCACACCGACCGGCCTGGTGTCGCGCTATTTCTTTGGCGTGGTCTTTAACCCCAGCGACCTGCGCCTGGGCGTAGTTGAGGCGTCTGGCAACAAGATTGGTAGCCTAACCGACCAGTTGCTGCTGCTCTGCTACCACTACGATCCGCAGACGGGCAGCTACACCGGCCTGGTGATGACCATCACGCGGGTAGCCGGTGCCCTGACCGTGCTGGGGATCGTTGCGATGATCGTGATGCTCACTCGCGGATCAAAACCACGCGGGCCGGCTCCCCAGGCGGGATGAGGGGCGGCTCGGAGGGGATTCGCCCCTCGGAAAGAAAAGAAAGGGGTTTTTCGGGGGCTTGCGGCCCCCAGACCCCCGCCAGGATAGGGAGCGCGTATGCAAGGATTTTTCCTCTTCCCCGATCAAGCATCGACCTTCGCAGGCCCGGTCGATCTGCTCTACTTTGTGCTTGTGATGCTGAGTCTGCTCTTTGCAGGCGTGCTGCCCTTTGTCGTCTTGTATCTGGTTGTGCGCTACCACCGCAGTCAGCAGGTTGACCGCACAAACCCGCCTGCTTCGGATCTGCGCCTGGAGTTAACCTGGACGATCATCCCGCTGATTCTGGCGATGATTGTCTTCTTCTGGGGTGCATTTCTGTATGTGCAGATGCGGACAATTCCGACGCAGGCGATTGACATTTATGTGATCGGCAAGCAATGGATGTGGCACACCCAGCATTCCAACGGCAAGCGCGAGAATAACGAGCTGCACGTGCCGATTGGTCGCTCGGTGCGTCTGATTATGACCTCGCAGGATGTCATTCATAGCTTTTACGTCCCGGCCTTCCGCGTCAAGCAGGATGTGCTGCCCGGTCGCTACACGACCCTCTGGTTCGAGGCGACTCAGGTGGGCAAGTACCACCTTTTCTGCGCCGAATACTGCGGCACTGAACACTCGCTCATGGGCGGCACGGTGACGGTGATGAGTCAGAGCGACTATCAGGCGTGGCTCAGCACTCCCGGCCAAGTGATTATGCCCGATGGCACTATTCAGGCTGGTACGGTGCTGGTAAACACCAACGACGTCCCGAGCAAGCCAATAACGAGTTCCAGCCTGAGCGACCCGATGGCCTTGGCGGGCGAGAAACTTTTCACCAGCCTGGGCTGCGTCAGTTGCCATGTGATGGCAGGTGGTGGCCTTGGCCCAAGCCTGAAGAATGTCTTCGGCTTCGACCAACCCCTTGCCGATGGCTCCACGGTGAAGGCCGATGAAAACTATATCAGCGAGTCGATTCTGCGCTCGACCGCCAAGGTGGTCAAGGGCTACGCGGCGGTCATGCCGCCTTACCAGGGCCAGCTTAGCAACGACCAGGTGAATCAGCTTCTGGCGTATATCAAATCACTCTCGACCCGTGGGGGAACCGCGCCGTCGGAGGTGCCAACTGCCGCTGCGGGGGCCACTGCCGCGCCTGTGGCGGCAGATCTGGTCGCCAAGGGCAAGTCGCTCTTCACCAAAATCGGCTGCGTCGGCTGCCACATGGATAACGGTGCGGGACTCGGCCCGCGCCTGAAGGGTGTGTACAATAGCACCGTCACCCTCGACGACGGCACTACGGTGAAGGCCGACGAAGCCTACCTCCACGAATCAATTGTCACTTCGCAGGCCAAGGTGGTGAAGGGCTATTCGATGATCATGCCAGTCTACAAGAGCCAACTCAAGGACGATGAAGTGGCCGCACTGATTGAGTATGTCAAGTCCTTAGGAAGTGCAGGGAACCAGCCATGAGCACAACTGCTCTGATTAATCACTATGCAACGAACAGAGCGACGACTGCCAGCGCATGGCTGAAGTCGTGGCTGCTTACGGTTGACCATAAGCGAATCGCGATCCTTTACCTGATCAGCATTAACGTCTTCTTCCTGCTCGGCGGTCTGGCGGCCTCAGCCGTGCGTCTGGAACTGGTCACGCCGCAGGGCGATCTGATGTCGGCAGATATGTATAACCGCATGTTCACCCTGCACGGGGTGATCATGGTCTTCTTCTTCCTGATACCCGGCATTCCGTCAGTGCTGGGCAACTTCCTCATCCCGCTGATGATCGGTGCCCGTGATCTGGCCTTCCCCAAGCTGAATCTGCTCAGTTGGTATCTCTACATGGGCGGCGGCATCTTCGCCCTGTGCGCGGCAGTCTTCGGTGGGGTTGATACGGGCTGGACCTTCTATACCCCGTTTAGCACCAGTTACTCAAACTCGAACGTGGTGCTGACCATCGCCGGGGCTTTTGTGATGGGCTTCTCGTCCATCCTCACCGGCCTGAATTTCATCATCACCATCCACAAAATGCGCGCACCGGGGCTGACCTGGTTCCGCCTGCCGCTCTTCATCTGGGCGCACTACGCCACCAGCCTGATCCAGATCCTGGCCACCCCAGTGGTCGCTATCGCCCTGCTGCTGGTCATGGTTGAGCGAATCTGGCACGTTGGCGTCTTCGACCCGGCCATTGGCGGCGACCCGGTACTCTACCAACATTTGTTCTGGTTCTACTCACACCCGGCGGTCTACATCATGATCCTGCCGGCCATGGGCGTGATCAGTGAACTGATCGCCACCTTCTCGCGGCGGCGTATCTTCGGCTACGAATTTGTCGCCTTCAGTTCCATCGCCATCGCCATCCTGGGTTTCCTGGTCTGGGGACACCATATGTACGTGAGCAGCCAGTCGGTCTACTCCGGGCTGGTGTTCGGCTTCATCACCATGCTGGTGGCCATCCCCTCGGCAATCAAGGTATTTAACTGGACGGCCACGCTCTACAAGGGTTCGATCTCGTACCGCACGCCGATGCTCTACGCCCTCGGATTCATCGGCCTGTTTGTCATCGGCGGTCTGACCGGGATTTTTCTCAGCGTAGTCGCGGTAGACATCCACGTCACCGACACCTACTTTGTGGTGGCCCACTTCCACTACGTCATGGTAGGTGGGACGATGATGGCCTACCTGGGCGGTATTCATTACTGGTGGCCGAAGATGACCGGGCGGATGTACAACGAGGCGTGGGGCGCGATCTCGGCCCTGGTGGTGTTTGTCGGCTTCAACCTGACCTTCTTCCCGCAGTTTGTGATGGGCTATCTGGGCATGCCTCGGCGCTACCACGTCTATCCCCAAGAATTCCAGATCTACCACGTCATGTCTACGGCTGGCTCAACCATCCTGGGGATCGGATTCATGATCCCGCTGGTCTACCTGCTGCTCTCACTGCGCTACGGGCGGCTGGCGGGCGACAATCCCTGGAACGCCCCTGGCCTAGAGTGGCAGACCAACTCGCCGCCACCAACCTTCAATTTCGAGACGCAGCCGATTGTGACTGAGGAGGCGTACGCCTTCCAGCCCGAGTAGGATTTTGGATTTTGGATTTTGGGTTTTGGATTTGGTTCAATCCAAAATCCAAAATCTCAAATCCAAAATCTAAGGAGCAACGCCTTGGCGACGACACCCCACGAACACGGGTACAACCCGGCGCTCCTACACCATTTCGATACCCCCGGCCAGCAGAAAGAGGCGGCTACTTTGGGGATGTGGGCCTTTTTGGTAACGGAGATCATGCTCTTTGGCGGGATTTTTTTGGCCTATATGGTCTACCGCTGGGCCTACCCCGCGATCTGGGCAGCAGCCGCGCCGCACCTGAATACGCCCCTGGCGACGGTAAATACCGTGGTGCTGCTGGTTAGCTCGCTGACGGTGGCGCTCTCGGTTCACGCCGCTGAGATGGGCAATAAGCGCCAACTGGTGACGCTGCTGCTGGTGACGATCCTGCTTGGGGCGACCTTCCTGGGGATCAAGTTTACCGAGTACGGCGAGAAGTTTGCCCACTGTGCGGGCTACGCCAACCCGGTGGCATGGATGACGGGCGGTGAGCGTCTGGCCGAGGCCGAGTGCCTTGTCCCTGGCGCGAATTTTCTCTTTCCGACGGAGGTTGCCAGCGCCGCCGAGGGTGGCACGGCTCCCGCGCTGGTCGCCCGCCCCGGAATGAAAACCCCGCACCAACTCTTCTTCTTCCTCTACTTCTGCGCCACTGGCCTGCACGCCATCCATATGATCGTCGGGATCACCGTGATGAGTGTGATCGCCTGGATGGCCAGCCGCAACAAGTTTAGCCCGACCTACTTCACCCCAGTGGAGATCGGCGGACTCTACTGGCACCTGATTGATATTATCTGGGTCTTCCTGTTTCCGCTCTTCTATCTGGTATAGCATATGCCAAACGCGCACAATAGTGGACACGAGAGCGAAGGCAACTACGGCCACATCTCGGTACAAACCTACTGGATAGTCTTTGGCTCGTTGATGGTGCTGATGGTGCTGACAGTGGCTGCCTGGTACGCGCAGAAACACTTCATCCATCTGCCCGAGATCGTCGCCGTTGGTATTGCTCTGGCCATCGCGATTGCTAAAACGACACTGATTATCTATTTCTTCATGCATGTGAAGGTAAGCAGCAAGCTCACCCAGATCTTTGCAGTCAGCGCCTTTGTCTGGCTGATGATCCTCTTTGTGATCACCATGGGCGACTACATGGCTCGCGGTTGGCCGCCGCAGAAGGGGCCACTGACCCAGGCTCCGGCAGTGATTGCCGTTGGAGAAATTCAATCCTCTGCCCTGGCAGGCGACTAAAGTCGCGCCTGCGGAGCCTACGGCTGGGCGTCGGCCTACGCCGACGCCGGAACCGCCCGCGTAGGCGGGCGGTTCGCCACAGTCCCCCGTGACGCGACGTCAGTCGCCAGCAGCTCGTATGCGTGTGTCCCTCCGGTGTGGTAGCCTAGAGGGTATGGCGCACACAACAACCGACTCACAGATGATAGCTCTGGCTCGTCTGATCTCGCGGCTTAATGCCGATCATGATCCTGATGCCATGCTTCAGATTGTCTGTGACGAAACCGCCTCCATTCTTGGTATCACAGGCGTTGTTGCTGGAGTCTACGACGAGCGGCGGCACATGATCCGCTATATGGCTACCCATGGCTGTGATCTGCCTTCGCTAGCCGATCTCATTCCGCCCCCAGCCAGCCCTGCAGCACCTACACCGCATCGTGTGTCATCTTCACTGGGGAATCGAGAGGAAAATTCTGCGGCGGTGGTGATCGGCCTCTGGCGCGATGAGCAGCCCGTGGGAGCCTTGGCGATCCTACTCCCCGACAGCAAGTCCGGCCTTTCAGACGCTGAGATAGAACTGCTGCGCATCCTAGCCGATCTGACGGCCCAGGCCGTGATCAACGCGATCCGGCTCGCCTCCGCTCGCTCACGTGCCGCCGACCTGGAGGCAATCAACACGCTGGGCCGCGCCCTCGCCGAAACCCTTGATCTGGATCGGATCTACGAATTGCTGTACGAGGTCGCCCTGCAACTGCTGCCCGATGTTGCGGGTGCGATCTTCACGCTCTTTGATGCCGAGACACAGCAGATGACATGTACTTTTGCGGTTCTCGAAGGTGAGCGGATTGATGCGAGCGAGTTCTCGCCACTGACGCTGGCTCCGCCGGGCGTAGGCATTCAGAGCAATGTGATCCACACCCGTCAGCCCTTCATTGTGGGCAGCTTGGAGGAGGTATACGAACACGCGAACCATGCCTTCCTCGTAGGTGAACCCGGCGAAACGACCGAGTCACTGCTCTTCGTGCCAATGATTGCACGTGAGCGAGTGGTGGGTGTACTCCAGGTTCAGAGCTTCAGCATCGGTAGCTACGGCATGGCCCACGCCACGATACTCGGCATGGCGGCAAACGTCGCTGCCGTAGCGATTGAGAACGCACGTCTCGTCAATGATCTCAAGCAGTCGAACCTTGAGCTGCGTCACGCCTACAACCGCACCCTGGAGGGCTGGTCGCACGCGCTCGACCTGCGCGACGAGGAGACGCGAGGCCACTCACAGCGCGTCACCGATCTTGCGGTACGCCTTGCACGGGCTGTCGGTATGAGCGAGGAGCAGGTGGGTTATGTGCGCTGGGGGGCGCTGCTGCACGACATCGGTAAGATGGGGGTTCCCGATGCGGTGCTGCTCAAGCCCGGCAAACTGGATGATGACGAGTGGCAATTGATGCGTATGCACCCGGTTTATGCCTACAACCTGCTTATGCCCATCGAATTCCTGCATCCAGCCCTCGACATCCCCTACTGCCACCACGAGAAATGGGACGGAAGCGGCTACCCGCGTGGCCTGCGGGGCGAGGAGATCCCGCTGGCGGCGCGGCTATTTGCGGTGATTGATATTTGGGACGCCCTGCGCTCGGATCGGCCCTACCGCTCGGCCTGGTCAGTGGAGAAAGTGCGCGCACACCTTGAGTCACTCGCCGGCAGTCACCTCGACCCGGCAGCAGTAGAACTCTTCTTCCGGGTGATTGATGACGAGACGTAGGGGCGCGTCGCGACGCGCCCCTACATTTCAGCAGGTGATTATCGCACCAGATCCTGCTCGGTGGTCTCGATCCGCTCGACCAGCCCGTCGCGCAGGTGGACGATGCGGTCGGCGAAACGAGCCACGCCCATATCGTGGGTGACGAGCAGCATGGTCAATCCCTCCTCGCGCACGAGACGCTGGAGCAGGGCCAGGATCTCGCCGCCCGTCTGCGAGTCGAGGTTGCCGGTGGGTTCGTCGGCGAGCAGCAGCCGAGGGCGATTGGACAAGGCGCGGGCGATGGCCACACGCTGCTGCTCGCCGCCGCTCAGTTCGGAGGGCCGATGTCCGGCACGGGCGGCGAGTCCAAGCTGTCCCAGGATCTCGCTGGCGCGGGCCTTGCGCTGGGCCTGCGGCACCCCGGCCAGCATCAGCGGCACGGCCACATTCTCCCAGGCCGACTTGATTGGCAGCAGGTTAAAGCTCTGGAAGATGAACCCCAGCGTATCGCGGCGGTAGGCCACCAACTGCGCGTCACTGCTCCGCCCCAACTCTAGCCCGTGAACCCAGACCTCACCGGCGCTCGGGCGCACCAGCCCGCCGATCAGATGCAGCAGCGTACTCTTGCCACTGCCGCTCGGCCCGACCAAGGCAACAAACTCGCCCGCCTGTACCGTCAAGTTCACCCCGCGTAGGGCGGCTACGCTGGTTTTACCCATCTGGTAACTGCGGGCGAGGGCGGTAGTTGTAATCAGTGGATCTGCCATAGTTCCCGGTATTCTACCGCATTCGCTACTTCAGATGTCCATGCGATTCGCGCACAACACCCGATGCACATGGCCGCTGATGCCCGACTATCGGCTATCGGCTATCGGCTATTTTTACTTCAGCCCCTCGGCCACCTTCAGCGCCTCGTCACCACTGAGCGTACCGGCGATCACCGTCTTAATCCCGCCCTCGTCCCAGCGCAGCAGGCTCCCCTTGCCGTCACTGGTAATCAGGGTGGCCGGTTGCCCGTGTACGGTGACCGGCTGGACGTTGCTGCCCGTCGGGGGTTCGCGGTCGTTGCCCACGTCGCTGCTACTCTGCACAAGGCTCATGCTAGTGCCGCCGTTATAGTTGAGGATGACGGTGTCGGTGCCAACTACGCGCACCTCGACCAAGGCCATGCCGGCGGGCAGGTAGCTCGGCTCGCGCAGCGTAAAGCTCACGTTGCGGCGGGCTTCATCGAGCGTGGCGACCGTGGGTGCCATCTTCGCAACCAGGTCGGCGGCCTTGACGATCTCGGCTCCTGCGGGCGGCGTGTAGCTAAACAGATCGGCACTCAGGCCCGTGTTCAGCTCAATCGTTCGCACCTCAACCGTGCCGCTGCCGAAGTCACTGGCATCCACGCTGAGCTTCAGCGGCAGAGCCAGAGCCTCGTCCACCCACATCGTTCCCTCGATTACCCCGGCCAAATTGAGCTTGGCCGATGTCTCAGGCTTGGGAGAGATCGTCACCTTCCAGGTATTCTTGCCGGCCACCTGCTCCGCGCCGAGTACCTTCAGGTCAACCGCATCCAGACCCTTCTGCACCACATCCTGGAGCATCTGGGTTGCGCCGGTGGGCGAAGTAGGAGCCTGCTGCTTCATCTCGGCGGCGGTGCCGGTGACAACGGTGTTCTTGGCGGGGTTGTAGAGCCAGAACTGCTCACCGTCGCTCACCAGGAGTGTACCGACCACGTCGGACTGACTGGCCTCGCGCACCTCGGCCCGCACACGAGCCTTGGGCTTGCCATCGGCAGCATCGGGGAGTTTCTGCATCCAGCCTTCGATCACCATGGTGCCTGTCTTATCGGGTGATGTGAAGGCGATTGCCACCGTGGCGTGGACATCCTGAGTGTTAGCGCGGGCGGTCTCCATCTTGGTGACGATCTCATCGGCGGTGGGCAACTGGGCGGCGCAGGCACCCAGCAGCAGCGAGCTGATGATCAGCGTGACAAAAACAAATGTACGGCGCATGGGATTCCTCCTGATTAGACAAGGTTCGCAGATACTTTACAGTTCAGGCCAGAATGTGGCATCGTGATGCGGTTGACCTGAAACCTGAAACCTCACACCTGAAGCCTTGTCTTAGAATCGTTCTCTCTCCCTGTTGTACCACGTCGGTCGGCACAGTTCCAGACACACAATGTGAGCGGGATGTTACCAAGTGTGAACGCGGGCATACAACAATGAATGAGCCAGGGCATATCTGCAACTCCGCCTATCTGGTGCTATAATATTTTGATCTAAGACAGGGATTAACCCAGCGTGATAGTTCAGACCATTGCACCGCATTAATGTGCAGGGTTTTCGTGCCGTGTTCCCTTATCTTATGGGGCGTGTCGCGTGCGAGTCACACTCCGTCTCGCACTTCCGTGGAACCTAAGGCTATGACCACACCGTCATCAGCGACCCAGAAACAACGCGACGTTGCTCACGATGGGTATATGCCGCAGCTTAGAGATCGGGTGCAGGAGCTTGAGGCGTGCTGGGACAAGATCTGTGCGGGCGAGTGGTCGTGGGATCATCTCGCGAGCTTGCGCCATCAGGCCCACATTCTGGCGGAGTCGACGAGTTTTTTGGGCACGTCCACGGTGACTGCAACACTGCAGCAGCTTGTGCAGATCCTCACACACATGGAAGCGATACCCCCCGATGCTCCCGCGCCTAAGATGCGTGCAGATATTGATACGCTGTTTACATCTCTCACCGCTGCTGTCCAGGCCAGCGAGAGCGAATCGCACATACGTCCATCGCTCGACTCCTCGGCTGTCGCCGAACGTTCGGAGCATGAGAGTATCGTGTTGATTGTAGAAAATGATAGCGTCGCCGCCGACCATATGACCGTTCAGTTAGAACATTTTGGCTATCACGCTATTGTTGTCCCTACGCTTGATGGCGTGGCCGATGCCGTCCGCACTCATCCGCCGGTCGCCATTGTGCTAGACATCCTTCTTCCCAAGGGCGTCCTCGCCGACCCGCAACAGATGCGGGAGATGATCCGAGTCGAAGGCAATCCGCCGGTTATCTTTCTCTCGCAGCGGAATGATTTTGAGGCCCGACTCTGGGCGGTACGGGCGGGCGGCAGGGCATATCTGACCAAGCCGGTTGACGTTGATCGGCTGGTGAGCGTCCTCGATACGCTCACCGGTGCTTTTATTCCCGAGCCATTCCGCGTACTCATTGTTGATGACACGCGCATGATGAGTACGCTCTACGAGGCAATGCTCCGCGATGCTGGTATGCTTACGGTTGCGCTGAACAACCCAACCCAGATCATCCAGATGCTCAACGAGTTTCAGCCCGACCTCCTGTTGCTCGATATGTACATGCCCACGTGTACTGGCACCGAGGTCGCGACGTTGATCCGTCAGCAGGCTGCGTTTATTAGCTTGCCCATTGTCTTTCTCTCTGGGGAACAAGATCGCGATCACCAGCTTGCGGCCCTCAACCACGGTGGCGATGATTTCCTGACTAAGCCGATCACGGCCGCACAGCTCGTGTCGGCGGTGACAAGTCGGATCCATCGAGCGCGGGCAATGCGTGCCCAGCTCAGTCAAGACGGGCTGACCGGCCTGCTGACCCACGTCTCAATCAAGGAGCAAGTGATTCGTGAGATGGTGCGGGCACAGCGTTACGGTACCGCCCTGACGCTTGCGATGATTGACATTGATCACTTCAAGCGCATCAACGATACCTACGGCCACGCGGCGGGCGACCGGGTATTGAAGGGTTTGTCCCGCTTGCTTCACCAGCGGTTACGTAGAAGCGATAGTATCGGTCGTTACGGCGGCGAGGAGTTTCTGATTATCATGCCACAGACGGACGGCCCAACAGCGTTTCATGTGATTGATGATATTCGGGTGCGCTTTGCGACGATTGGACACCAGCTTGGCAATGGTGACAAGGAAACGACTGTGACCTTCAGCGGCGGGGTCGCGTGCCTATGCCCTGCGCATCATGATGGGAGCCACCTGCTTGAGGCGGCTGACACGGCACTCTATGCGGCAAAGCACGCGGGACGAAATCAGATCATGCTAGAAGGGTCCTGTGATGGCAACACCCCCTCCCATCATTGCTGATGAGGCCGCACGACAGGCGGCGCTCGATCAGTACCAGATTCTCGATACCCCGCCCGAGGAAGCGTTTGACGAAATCGCTCGCCTTGCCGCCGAGATTTGTGGCACGCCGAGCGCGATGATCAGCCTTATTGATATGCAGCGCCAATGGTTCAAGGCGCGGGTGGGGATCGTTGCCACGCAGGCACCACGCGAGATAGCTTTTTGCGCTCACGGAGTTACCAACCCCCATGAAATGTTGGTGGTGCCCGACGCGCAACTCGACCCGCGATTCGTTGATAATCCGTTCGTAATCAATGATCCGCATATTCGCTTTTATGCTGGCACCCCGCTCATCACCCCGGAGGGCCATGCTATCGGCATGCTCTGCGTGACCGACAATGTGCCACACGAGATCAACCCGACCCAACTCCACGCACTTCAGGTTCTCGGCCATCAGGTGATGATGCAGATGGAACTGCGCCGCCAGATCCACGAGCTACAGCACGCGATCACGGCTCGTACTGCCAGCGAGCGTGAGACCCTGTTACTGAACCAGGTAATCGCCGCCGCCGCCGCCGCCCAGGATATGACCACTGTGTTTGATGTGGTCTGCCACGAACTGGCCCAGGCGTTCGATGTGCCTCAGGCAACATGTGCGCTGCTCGATGGCAAGGGGGACTATCTGACGGTGGTGAGCGAGTATTGTGCGCCAGGGCGACCCTCGGGTATTGGTAAGGTCATTCCGGTGACGGGCAATACTCTGATCGAGGTGACATTCGCCACCGGTGCCCCCGTCCAGATCGGGGATGTCCACGCCGATGCCCGTGCCACCGTCGCCGCCGATCTCTATGCAACGCGCGGCACGGCAGCTATTTTGCTGGTGCCGCTGCTCATTCGTGAGGAGATCGTTGGCACCATTGACATCGACTCGTTTGTCCCACGGATCTTCACGATGGAGGAGGTGTCACTGGCCCAAGCGGTAGCGTGGTCGGTTGGCCAGGCTCTAGCCAACATTCAGCTCACGACGGCGCTTCAGCAGGAACTGGCCGAGCGATCGCGCACCGAGGCGGCCCTGCGCGATAGCATGGAAGTGGCGGAGGCGGCTACCCGCGCCAAATCTGATTTTCTGGCTACCATGAGCCACGAGATCCGCACGCCAATGAATGCGGTGATCGGTATGTCCGGACTGTTGCTCGACACCCCCCTCGGCCCTGAGCAGCGCGAGTATGTCGAAACCATCCGCAACAGTAGCGACGCGCTGCTGTCAATCATCAACGATATTCTAGATTTTTCAAAGATCGAGTCGGGGAAGTTCGAGTTTGAACAACAGCCTTTCGACCTGCGCGACTGTTTGGAGGCGGCCCTGGATCTGGTTGCGATGCGTGCGACCGAGAAACGGCTCGACCTCGCCTACATGATCGCGCAAACGGTGCCCCAGGCCCTGCTAGGCGACATGACTCGGGTGCGCCAGGTACTGGTGAACTTGCTCTCGAACGCGGTCAAGTTCACCCACGTCGGCGAGGTTGTCGTCATGATTGACGCCAAGCGACTACCCGACCATCTGTTTGAGATCCATGTCTCCGTGCGCGACACCGGGATCGGCATCCCCGCCGACCGCATGAATCGTCTCTTCCAGGCATTTAGCCAAGTGGACGCATCAACCACGCGCCAGTACGGCGGCACTGGGCTGGGCCTCGCGATCTGCTGGCGGCTCTGCGCCATGATGGGCGGGCGCATGTGGGTAGAGAGCCAGGAGGGTGTGGGCACCACCTTCCACTTTACCATTGTGACGCGAGCCGCATCCATGCCTCCACGGATTGAGCAGCGCGGTGCTGTGCCGGAGTTAGTCGGAAGACACCTGTTGGTTGTAGATGATAATGAGACAAACCGGCGTATCCTGAGGCTCCAAGCCGAATCGTGGGGGATGCATGTGCATGCCAGCGCCTCGGGGGCCGAGGCACTTGACTGGCTCGCCCAGGGTGCGACGTTTGATGCGGCGATCCTCGATATGCAAATGCCGGAGATGGATGGTGCGCAGCTCGCCGAGGCGATCCGCGCACGCCAGGACTCGCGTACATTGCCGCTGATGCTCCTTACCTCGCTGGGGCGTCGGGCCGAGGATATGGCTCACGGCGATTTTGCCGCTAGCCTAACCAAGCCCATTAAGGCGACCCAACTCTACGAGACGCTGCTGGACATCCTTGGCCGAGAAGATGAAAAGCCGGTTTCCCAGCCCATACTCCCCCGCCACACACCTTACGATGCGACCATGGCCGCACGGCTCCCTTTGCGCATTCTGCTTGCGGAAGACAACGTGGTGAACCAGAAGGTCGCCACCAAGACCCTATCTAAGCTCGGCTATCGAATTGACATAGCGGCCAATGGATTCGAGGTCCTCGACGCCCTTGCCCGCCAGCCCTACGATGTGGTGCTGATGGACGTGCAGATGCCTGAACTGGACGGGCTTGAGGCGACGCGGCGCATTCGGAGCAGTGTGCCACAATCGCGGCAACCGCACATCATCGCCATGACCGCCAACGCCATGCAGAGCGACCGGGAGGAGTGTCTGGCCGCCGGGATGAACGGCTACCTCAGTAAGCCGGTACGCATCGAGGAACTCGTCTCCGCTCTTGAGCGCAGCCCGGCGTCAACGATAGCACCTGATGATGCATCAGAGATGATGACAGGTGCCGTTGAATCCGCCATGCTTGAGCGGTTCCATGCCAGCCTTGGCGACAGTAGCCCGAGCATTGTCGTCGAGATCATTGACATGTTTTTAGAAGATCTGCCACTCCAGATCGGATCACTGCTCCAGAGTGCAGCCGGAGAAACAGCCCCGATGATCGAGCGGGTTGCCCACACGATCAAATCAAGCGCAGCGACCATTGGCGCACGCGCTTTATCCAAACAGTGCGAGGAACTCGAGTCTCTGGCCCGCGTGGGCGATCTCCGCGAGGCGCGGGCGCGTATTTATGAGATCGAGGAAGCATGCGTTGATGTCACCGCAGATTTGAAGATCTTGCGCCAGCGATTTGTCTAGTACGGACATTCCTCCTAAAACATAACAGGCGTCTGAGTGAACTGGCCTTGCGGCCTAACTCAGACGCCTGTTTGATTGTGGCGGGGAGGGAGAGATTCGAACTCTCGGTGGGATTGCTCCCACAGCGGTTTAGCAAACCGCCGCACTAGGCCACTATGCGACCTCCCCGTAAGACTGACTGGCGAGATTGTACCATAGCCGCGCCATTTTGCCAACTGACAGAATTGAGTGGAGGGGGCGGTGGGATTCGAACCCACGGACCCGGTTAAGGGCCGCTCGCTTTCAAGGCGAGTGCGTTACGACCACTCTGCCACACCCCCGTTATGTCAATTTATCTCGACAACCCTTGAGATTCTGCTTAACCCCATAGAAGTGAATCTCCGTAGATAGTGTTCGTGCAGTTGGGGGTGCGAATCGTACAGGCGTATCCGCTTTCGTGGAGACGCCTGTATTGTATACCAAACGAACACTTGTATCAACAGTGGCAGGCGGGACAGGAATCGAACCTGCAACCTGCGGATTTGGAGGCCGCTGCTCTGCCTAATTGAGCTACCCGCCTTCACACGCGCAGATGATACCATACCCACGCCGCCTTTGCAACACTGTTTGTTCGGGCCATATGAAAGTGGATAGTTGGAAGCGGAATGGAGAAAGCTCACGTGATTGGCGTCAATGCACGCAGGCAAGAGAACGCCCGTCTCTCTGGTCACACGATCTCCGAGTAATGCTGAACAGCGATCCAGAAATAAGTACATGTAGCCTACGCAAAATCCCGTGTTTGCCGTGCTATACTAGGCTCCCGTAACGCACAAAACGCAATACCACAAAACTCGCCCTGTTACGCTGAGCGCGGCGAAGCGTCCCGGCGATGATCATGCACGTCGGGACGCTGAGTGCAGCGAAGCGTGACATGACGCGGGGTTAGTTAAAAATCCCTGCTTCCCTAAGATGCTCTGCTAGAGAAATAAGCATACGAGCACCATATCCATGACCACCAGCAAATCCGACCTCAGCGAGCGCGATATCTGCACCAAGTTCATTACGCCCGCGATTGCGGCGGCCGGCTGGGATCTGCATCTCCAGGTGCGCAAGGAGGTCACCTTCACGAATGGGCGGGTGATCGTGCGCGGGAAGCTGGTCAGCCGGGGGCAGACCCGCCGGGCTGACTATGTCCTCTCCCACAAGCCAAACCTGCCCCTGGCGATCATCAGCGCCGCGACCCAGATCGGCCTGACGGCCACGCCCAAGGAGACGAAGGAGATCTCGAATACCGATTACTTTGGCGTGCCGGTCTATACCTACTCGCTGCGCCAGGGCATTGAAGATGGCTTCCTCGCGCCCTACAAGGTGGTGCGGATTGACCTCGACAAGGATCTGCTCGGCTGGCGACCTGAGCATGGCAAGCGCGACGTGAATAATGTTGAGATCGAAGATCGCATCTACAACCAGCGGGATTTTGATCGCACCCTGGTGCTTGGTCAGCGCACGCATCTGGTCGCCCGCAAGGTGGCCGAGTTCCTCCAGGCGACTGACTCCTACGCCAAGACGATTGTCTTCTGCGAGGATATTGACCACGCTGAGCGCATGCGTCAGGCGCTAGTGAATGCGCTGCCCGAACTGGCTGGAGCCAACCGGCGCTATGTGGTGCGGATTACCGGCGACAACGATGAGGGCAAGGCTGAGTTGGATAACTTCATTGACCCCGAGAGCCGCTACCCGGTGATCGCCACCACCTCCAAGCTGCTCACCACCGGCGTAGACGCCCAGACCTGCAAGCTGATTGTCCTTGACCAGCGCATCCAGTCCATGACTGAGTTTAAGCAGATTATCGGTCGCGGTACGCGCATCAACGAGGAGTACGACAAGTACTACTTCACGATCATGGATTTCAAGAAGGCGACGGAACTCTTCGCAGACCCGACCTTCGATGGCGACCCGGTGCAGATCTACGAGCCGGACGGGGATGAACCGCCGGTGCCGCCAGATGATCTGCCCGAGCCGGAGCCGACTGACCCGGCGGGCGGCGATGGAGTACCGGGCGATGGTGAGCCTACAGGCGGCGAGGGCACACGCATCCGCTACGTGGTCAATGACGTGCCGGTGTATGTGGTTGCCGAGCGAGTACAATACTACCGTGCCGAAGGCCGTCTGATCACCGAGTCCCTGCGCGACTACACCCGCACAGCCGTGCGCCGCCAGTTCGCCTCGCTCGATGCTTTTCTCACTCGCTGGGGCAAGGCCGAGCAGAAGCGGGCGATCATCGCGGAGCTGGAGGAGCAGGGCGTGCTGCTGCACGAACTGGCTGAGCAGGTGGGCAAGGAGTTCGACCCGTTCGACCTCGTCGCCCACGTGGCCTTCGACCAGCCGCCCCTCACCCGACGCGAGCGGGCCGAGCAGGTGCGCAAGCGCGACTACTTCGCCCACTACGGCGAGCAGGCCCGTGCAGTCCTCGACACGCCGCTGGAAAAATATGCCGATGCTGGGATCGAGCCGATTGAGAGCGTCGAGGTACTCAAGGTGCAGCCCTTCGACCGACTTGGCTCGCCGATGGAGTTGATCACGCGCTTCGGCGGGAAGGCCGCATATCTGGAGGCCGTGCGCGAGCTGCGCGAGCAGTTGTATCGTGCGGCGTAGGGGCGCATCGCGATGCGCCCAAACGTTGCGTGCGTATCCACCGGCACAGGTGGTAGTTGTATCGTGCGGCGTAGGGGCGCATCGCGATGCGCCCCTACACGCGCATAGGAAATAGTGCAGAACCGATGAGTATCTCAACCACGATCAAGACCATCCAGGACGTTATGCGCAAGGACGCGGGCGTAGACGGTGACGCCCAGCGCATCAGCCAGTTGGTCTGGATGATCTTCCTCAAAATTTTCGACGACCGCGAGCAGGAGTACGAGCTGCTGGAGGATGACTACCGCTCGCCCATTCCCGCTCGCCTGCGCTGGCGCAGTTGGGCTGCCGACGCCGAGGGTATGACCGGCGAGGCCCTGCTCAACTTTGTGAACAACGACCTGTTCCCCACGCTCAAGGATCTGACCCTCGACCCGCAGCGTGACCGGCGCGGCCTGGTGGTGCGCGAGGTGTTTCAGGATGCCTATAACTACATGAAGAACGGCACCCTGGTGCGCCAGGTCGTCAACAAGCTCAATGAGGTTGACTTCAACCGCTCCGAGGATCGCCACCTCTTCGGCGACATCTACGAGCAGATCCTGCGCGACCTCCAGAGCGCGGGCAACAGCGGCGAGTACTATACGCCGCGCGCCGTCACCCAGTTTATGGTTGATATGATCAACCCGCGCCTGGGCGAGCGCCTGCTCGATCCCGCCGCCGGGACAGGCGGATTCCTGGCCTGCGCGATTGAGCATCTGCGCACGCAGGTGAAGATTCCTACCGACGATGATACCCTCCAGACCTCGATCTTCGGCGTGGAGAAGAAGCAGATGCCGCACATGCTCTGCGTCACCAACATGCTGCTCCACGGCATCGAGGTGCCCTCGCAGATCCGCCGCGACAATACTCTGGCTCGCCCGCTGATCAGCTACACCGCCAAGGATCGCGTTGATGTCATCCTCACCAATCCGCCCTTCGGCGGTGTGGTGGGACAACCGGGTGGAGAACGAGTACGCCTGGCGCGTGCCGGTGGAGCAGATCGCGGAAAACGGCTACAACCTCGACAGCAAGAACCCGCACCAGATTGACGTGGAACACCTCGACCCCGAGCATCTGCTGGCCAGCTATCGCACGCTCCTCGCCGATGTGGCCGAGGCCCGCGAGGCATTGCGCCGCGAGCTGGCGGCGTCGCTGGAGCGGTAGCAATCCATCCGCTGCTACAATGGCCACACCAGCCTGTGGGCAAGAAGTAGGAAAAAGAGCATGAGCGTTCGTCAGCAGACAGTACTTGAGCGCCTGCGCGTCAAAAATTTTCGCAGCCTCGTTGATGTCGATCTGAACTTTGATCGCCTGGTCGTGCTCGTTGGCGCGAATGGCTCAGGCAAGAGTACAGTGATTGACGTCGTTCGTTTCGTGCGTGATGCGTTGACACGCAGCCTGGACGACACAATCCTTGATCGCGGCGGGATTGGCTCTATTCGGCGTTGGTCGCCGAGAGGTGCGCCTGATGTGACCATCCAGCTCTGGCTGCGTGGTGCCAATTGGGAAGCTGAATACAGCTTTGTGATTGGCAGCGAGCAGCGTGGTGCGTGGCGGGTCAAAGCAGAGAATCTTCTTATCACCCAAACACCAAGCGATCACGTCGGTGAGTATGTGCTGGAGCAACCAAGGCTCGAATTTCACATCAAAGAAGGGAAGCTTGACAATACGCTAGAAGGCGGAGAGGGGAGATTCTGCACCAGAGTGCGTTCGGCTCCCCCTCTCCCGCTCGGGGAGAGGGGGCTGGGGGGTGAGGGCTGCGCGGCAACGGATTCCTTATTCGAAAAATATTGGCTTTAGCCCCACGGCGATGCGGTGCTGGGACGTTGCTCATGCCCTGGGCGCACAGACTTTGTATTCGCCCTGAGAGCCGTCACGTGGTACGATGCATGAGTTCATCCTGAAAAAGTTAGGAACTCTCCCATGATCCTTGTCCTCGCCGGCGGTGTGGGTGCCGCCCGCTTTATCGAGGGTCTCGTCCAGGTTGTGCCGCCCGAGTCGATCACTGCGGTGGTGAATACCGGCGACGATATGGAACTGCACGGCCTGAGAATTTCGCCGGATCTCGATATTGTCACCTGTACGTTAGCCGACCTGATTGACCGCCAGCAGGGCTGGGGGATCGTCGGCGACACGGGCGAGTGTATGTCGTGGCTGGTGAAGTTGGGCGGGCCGGGCTGGTTCAAACTTGGCGACCGCGACCTGGCCCTGCACATCCGCCGCACAGCGATGCTGCGCGAGGGTTCCACCCTCAGCGAGGTTACCAACAGTTTCTGCCAGTCCCTGGGCGTGGCGGTGAAGATTATGCCGATGAGCGATGATCCCGTGCCAACCCACATCATCACTGATGCGGGCGAGGTGCACTTTGAGGAGTATTTTGTGCGTCGGCGGGCGCAGGATGCGGTGCGCGGGGTGCGCTATGTCGGTGTGGAGGCTGCTCGCCCCGCTCCCGGCCTGCTGGATTTGATCGCGACCGCTGAAGCGATCCTGATCGCTCCCAGCAACCCGGTGGTCAGCATCGGCCCGATCCTGGCGATCCCTGGCGTGCGAGCGGCGATCTCGGCCAGCCCCGCCCCGGTGATCACCGTAAGCCCGATTGTTGGCGGTGCCCCGATCAAGGGGCCAGCCGCGCCGCTGATGCGCGCCGTCGGGCTGGAGGTTTCTGCCATGGGCGCGGCTCAGGCTTACGCGGGGTTACTTGATGGTATTGTCATTGACCGGGTGGACGCAGATCTGGCTCCGCAGATCGCGGCCCTGGGCCTGCGGGTGGCCGTGACCGACACGATTATGCGTGGCCCGGTTGAGAAGGCCAACCTGGCCAGGGTGGCACTCCAGCTTGCCGAGGCCCGCCCAGTGGCGGTGTGATGTCAATCCATGCCGTGGTGCCGGTAAAGGCTCTCTCCCGCGCCAAGAGCCGCCTCGCTGGGTGCCTAAGCCTGATCGAGCGCCGCGATTTGGTGATCGAGATGCTTAGGCGCGTCTTGACAACCCTTATAGCATGCCGGGGCGCGGCCATCGCCGAGGTCTGGGTGATCAGTGCCGACCCCGAGGTGCTGGCTTTGGCGAGATCCGCTGGCACGCGCACGATCCTTGATAGCGCGGGCAGTTTGAACGGGGCATTGGAACAGGCCAGGGCTCGCCTGGTGGCCGCTGGCGTTGCGAAGATGCTGGTCATCCCCGCCGATGTACCGCTGATTTCCTGCGCTGATGTCTTCTCCCTGGCCAATGCCCTGGCGGGCGAGGCTGATCTGATCCTGGCGACAGATCGCCAGGGCGACGGCACCAACGCCCTTGGCTTGCACCTCCCCAGCGCCCTGCCCTTCCGCTTCGGTACACAGAGCGCCCGCCTCCACCGTGAGGACGCCACCACCCTCGGCCTGCGCCTCCAGCTTTATGCATCAACCACCCTCAGCCTCGATGTGGACGACCCCGAGAGCCTGGCGTGCTATAGGGAACGTGAGCCTTTTTAGGCACTACCGCAAAAGCCACGCTGTCTTCGTTCTCTCTGCGTCTTTGCGTCTTTGCGTCACACCATACTCATGCGTTCGACGCAGAGGCGCAAAGACGCAAAGATTCTCAGGTCGTTCGTCGAATCCATCCTGATGACAAATCTTCCCTCTCTCTCGTTCAGGCAGAGGGAGCAGGACAGGAAAAATCGTACCATGTTCAGATCCCTCATACGTCTATCTTGCTGACTTAGTCAGGGCTGATGCAAAGTCAGTGAACCCCCTCTCCCCCTGCCCCCTCTCCCAC
>JBAXMH010000027.1:0-27936 GCA_037134395.1 Chloroflexales bacterium | reverse complement strand
GCCGATCCTACTGGCGGAGCATCCGCTGGGAACCTAGGTCCACGCACCTGCACCACAGAACGATGCGGCGGTAGCCTTCCAAGGCTACCGCCACATCAACCATCATTTGTTTGCCACTATATTGTCGCGGCGTGGAGCAGTGGCAGCTCGTCGGGCTCATAACCCGAAGGTCGCAGGTTCGAATCCTGCCGCCGCTACCAACAAAAACCACAACGGGGCGGTAAGAGAGTGATCTCTTACCGCCCCGTTGTGGTTTTTTCAAAATTGTCTGTCGAGCGACCTTGATTTAGCACTTCATAGAGCAGCACACTGGTGGCTACCGCCAGATTGAGCGAGTCGCTGCGGCCACGCATGGGCAGGCTTACCATAAGGTCACAGAGCGCCTGCTGCGCTGGGCTAAGACCCTGACGCTCACTGCCCATGAGCAGCACGAGTGGTTGGGGATAGGTGATAGCCTGATAGTCTGTGGCGGCTTTGTCAGATGCGCCAACGAGGAAGGCTCCTCGATCATACTTCCAGGTCGCAAATTCGGCGAAAGAAGCGCGAGCCAACTGAACCGCAAAGATCGCACCCATGCTCGCCCGCAGGGCCGCTGGGTCGTAGGGGTCGGTAGCGGCACCGAGCAGGATGACACCGGCCAAGCCCACGGAGTCGGCGGTACGCAGGATTGTCCCCAGGTTGCCGGGGTCGGCTGGCTCTACCAGGGCTACCCATCCCGGCGGCGAACTAAGCCGCACGTCGGCCAGAGGCATCCAGCGCTGTCGGGCCACAGCCGCAAGTCCCTGCGGCCCATCCTTCTGCGAGAGCCCGGTGAAGACCTCGGCGCTTACCTCAATGATCCGGGTGCGGGCGGTGATCTGCTGGCTGACAAGTTTCTGGGCGAAGGGGCTGTCGAGCAGGTCGGGGGCCACCACCAGCACCTCCACGTCGGCCCCCATCTGGACGGCCTCGCCCACGAGGCGTACACCCTCGATGAAGAACTGGCCTGTACGCTCACGCTCTTTGCGCTGGCGCAGTGCGCGGATCTGGCGGACAGTTGGATTTGCGCTGCTTGTGATCATCGTGTTGGTTAACGGGTAAGGGCGAAGCAATCGTCTGTCTCGCTTTGTGACACAGACGATTGCTTCGCCCCTACTACGATACATCGGGAAACAGTTTGCCGGGATTCAGCCGACCTTGCGGATCAAGCCAGTGCTTGATCTGGCTCTGGATGCGGATCGCCCCCGCGCCAACAGCCCGGTGCAGAAACGGACGTTTGAGGATGCCGATGCCGTGTTCGCCAGAGAGGGTGCCGCCCAGATCTAAGGCCACCGCGAAGATTGCTTCGGCGCAAGGCCAGAGCCGCGCTACCTCGCCAGGATCGCGTGGGTCGAAGAGGATATTCGGGTGCAGATTACCATCTCCGGCGTGGCCGAAGACAACGATGGGCAGACGATATTCGGCGCTCACCTGCTTGATCCCGCGCACGCAGGCGGCGATCTGCGGTAGCGGCACGCTGATGTCCTCACCAAGCCGACTGGCTCGGATGCGGGCCAGAGCTGGGGCGATGGCGCGACGACCACGCCAGAGATTGACTTCATCGGCGGGGCTACCGGCCACCTGTACATTCACCGCTGCGCCGCGCCACGCCAGATCGGCCAGGGCTAACGAGTCTGTTTCTACCGCTTCAGGTTCACCGTCAGCCAGCATCAGTAGTATGGCCCCCGCGTCACGGGGCAGGCCGATGGAGAGATACGCCTCCACCGCAGAGATTGTCGTATCGTCCATCAACTCTAGGGCGGCAGGCATCACCCCCGAGGCCATGATTTGCTCGACCGTGGCGCATGCTGCGTCCAGAGACTGAAAAATGGCCAGGATGGTGCGCTGGGCGGCGGGTCGAGGCACCAGGCGCAGGCTGGCCTCGGCAATTACGGCCAGGGTACCCTCGGAGCCAACCAGCAACTGCGCCAGACCGCTCTCTGGCCCCTGCCCAGCTAACCCGTCGCCCCAACGAACCAGGCTGCCGTCGGCCAGTACCGCCGTCAGACTCAGGACATAGTCGGCGGTGACGCCATACTTCACACAGCGCGGGCCACCCGCGTTGCAGGCGATGTTCCCGCCAATAGTGGATACCGACTGGCTGGAAGGATCGGGTGGGTAGAACAGGCCCAGAACCTCAGCGGCACGTTGCACCTGGGCGGTGATGGCCCCCGCACCAACGCGGGCGACCATCTGCTCACGGTCAATGACAATCTGATCCATGCGGTTGAGGCTGATCAGCAGGGAGCCGGGACAAGGGACGGATCCGCCAGCCAGTCCGCTGCCATTACCTCGGCTCACCACCGGCAAACCGTATTCAGCAGCAATCTGCATCAGGGCAGAGAGTTCTGCGGTGCTTGCGGGCAGCACCACCGCCAGAGGTAGCCCCTCGGGCTGGGCAATTGAGGCGTCGAGCGTATAGGTACCCAGTTCCTCCGGACGAGTCAGTACGTAGCGCGGGCCGACGATGGCGCGCAGGGCGTCGAACAGTTGTGGCTGATAGGGCGAAAATTGTGCTTTCGCCGCACCAGCCGCCGTATTCGTGTTGGGGAACTGTGTCCGCATACCCCGGCCCAGTTCGGTGGAAAGATCGCCACCAACGGCATGAGCCAGCCCTGTCAGTTCTACCACGCAGCGCTGCCCCGTTACGGGAGAGCCGTCCAGTCGCAGGTACAGCGCACCGACCCCGGCATCGCCCCAGATCGTGGGCACGAGTCCGTGGCGACGAGCGACGACGCGGGCGGCATCAATAAAAGCGGGCAAGGCAGCGCGTGGCAGGGTCAACTCAATCGCATGGGCGGCGGCGATCTGCGCGACGGCTAGATCTTCCCAGCGCCCCCAGGCACCATCGCCATCAGTACGCTCAGCCACAGCCCCGGTGGAGCGGGCAACAGTGGCGAGCGCGGCGATCTGGCGCTCGACCACGGCATGCCCGCCCTCAAGCTCGGCCAGTAGCAACCCCGCGCCATCACCGGCCTCGGCCAGAGCCAGGGCACTGAGGGCCAGACCGCGATGGAGGAGCGCGTCGGCGAGCCGACATGTGGACTCCAGATCTGTGCAGCGCAGAGTCAGACATACGCGAGCTACGGGCAGCGGACATACGCTTAATGTCAGTTCGTGCAGGCAGCCAAGATCAACCGCACCCCCAGCGATGGCCCGGTGTAAGCCGAGGCCCGTGGCCCGCTTGATCGTCGGCCCGCCCACATGGACTCCCTCGAAGACAGCGGCACGCAGGTAGCGACCAATCGGCCCATAACGTAGACGGTGGCGTCCGCCCGCGTTATGGGCCACGAGACCAGAGAGACGCAGCCCCGGCGTAAGTGGTGAGACCGGCAACCACAAGCCGTACTCAGCCAGAGTCCTATTCAACTGCTCAATCGTCGTCTCGGCGGGGGCCGTAACCATCCGTGCCCCCGGCTGCACCGCAATTATCTCGGGGATGTTCGTCATCGTCCCGCCATTATACTGCCCACCGGCGGGGCCGGGGTTATTGAATTACCTCTGCGAGCGAGCGAGGGCCGAACCGAGGTCGCTGGCGGTGCGTAGTTCTCCAAGTTCGATGCCGAGACCGACGATTGCCTGGGCTACCTCCGGGCGCACACCCACCAGCGTCACCCAGGCTCCGAGCAGGCGCACGGCTTTGGCAACACGCACGAGACCGGCGGCAACCTGGCTATCAATGATCGCCAATCCGGTCACATCAATCAGCAAATGATGTGCGCCGCTGCGCTCAACCGACGCAAGAGCCTGAGACTCAATATCAGCCAGACGCTGCGTGTCGAGGGCACCGACCAAGGGCATGACCAGGGTAGAGTTGCCCATTGGTAGCACCGGCACGCTCATCTCGCGAATCACCTCGCGCTGATGGGCGAGGGTATCGAGCAATTCGCGCTGCTCCTCGGCGCGGCGCTCAGACTCAGCCAGAGCGAGCGCCAGATCAGCAGTGCGCTCGGCCACCCGGGCCTCCAGACTGATATTGGTCTGGAAGAGATCGCTATTGGCAACGGCCAGGGCTTGCTGGGCGGCGCTGATCAATCTCATGGCACGTTGCGTACTCCGTGAGTTAATTGACCCGATCAGCCCAGCCAAGACAATCATCGCCGTCATTGACACCAGCAACTGGTCGCTCACCGATGCGTCCATAGGTGGCCCAGCATACGCCCCACCAAAGAGCCCCGCGAGGCAAAGGATGGTCACGCCAACAATTGATCGCATAGGCAGCGTTGCACTGGCCATCAGCACCGGCAGAATCACGAACACCGTCCCGGCGATAGTACTTTCAGCCATGCCGAGCCGAGTGCCGACCACGCCCGCCAGGGCTACGCTCACAAATAGCCACCCCCCGGCGATTCCCCAACCCCGCCGAGCCAGCCAGATGGCGATGATATCGGCGATGACTGCGACGATGAGCGAGGTGAAGCCCTGAATCGGGGTGCGCTGGCCGATCAGAACCACGCTGTTTATGAGCCTAATGATGACAAATCCGAGCGAGAGCCAGATCAGAATCTGTCCGCGCCGCCGCGTATCTTCATCACGAGCCGGAACATCAAACAGCCAGATAAGCCAGCGTGGCATCGAGATCTCCCGTTTGGACGTTGAGCGGTACCCCTCTTTTCGTTGTCATTATGGCTGACAATTGTAACAGTTGTTCGCTCTCCGTGCATCATCTCCCGCCAAGATCTCTCGGCAAACGCTGAAAAAAATATGCAGAGAGATGGTTAAGATTGTCAACTTCACTGGCAATCTCAACCACCTCTCCGGGGATTTCTGGAAGATTCTAGGGCGATATCGCTACAATACCTCCATAGCTACCCATGCCCGTACCGACGTAGACTCATCAGATTCGCTCAGGCGCAACTGCTGTGCCTCGCCAGCGAGCAGGGTGTGGGCAGCGGCAGCTACAAACCCACGGAACAGCGGGTGGGGCTGGTTCGGACGCGACAGAAACTCAGGGTGAAACTGGCTTCCTACAAACCAGGGGTGGTCGCGTAGCTCAATGATCTCAACCAGCCGGTTGTCCGGTGAGTGGCCGCTGATCACGAAGCCAGCATCTTCAAGCAGGGCACGGTATTTGTTGTTGAACTCGAAGCGGTGGCGGTGACGCTCCATCACCTCAGCGACTCCGTATGCCTCGGATGCCCGCGTACCGGGAACCAGCGTGCAGGGGTAGACACCCAGGCGCATCGTGCCGCCCTTGTTGGTGACATCGCGCTGATCAGACATGAGGTCAATCACCGGATGCGGCGTATTCTGATCAAACTCGGTGCTGTTCACGTCGCTGCTGCCAATGACATGGCGGGCGAAGGCGATGGTGGCGCACTGCATGCCCAAACACAGCCCCAGGTAGGGAATCTTGCGGGTGCGGGCGTAGTCGGCGGCCATGATTTTGCCCTCGATGCCTCGGTCGCCGAATCCACCCGGCACAACAATGCCGTATACATTCGCCAGTAGCCGCTCTGGACCATCGCGCTCAATCTGCTCAGATGGTACCCAGCGGATGTCAATATCGAGTTCCTGGTGCAGTCCGGCGTGACGCAGAGCTTCCACAACACTGATATAGGCGTCGCGCAGTTCCACATATTTGCCCACCAGGGCCACCGTCACCACGCGCTTCGGCTGCTTGATCAGGTGGACAAGCTCAAGCCACGCAGTCAGATCTGGGGTCTTAGCCTCTAGGCCGAGCCGGTCGCACAGATACTCGCCGAGGCCCGCCTCCTCCAGCACCAGGGGCACCTCGTAGATCGAGTCCACCGTCTGCACGGGGATAACGGCACGGGTGTCTACATCGGCGAAGAAGGCCACCTTATCGCGGATGTCCTCTGAGATGGCGAAGTCGGCTCGGCAGAGGATCACATCGGCGGTGATGCCGACGCCGCGCAGCGCCATTACCGAGTGCTGAGTCGGCTTGGTCTTCAGTTCATCGGTCGATCCGATATGCGGCAGCAGTGTAACGTGAATGTAAAGCACGTTATCGCGCCCGTACTCCTTGCGCATCTGCCGGATCGCTTCAAGAAAGGGCAGGCTCTCGATGTCGCCGACTGTGCCGCCGATCTCGACAATGACCACATCCGCGTTGCTGTTTTTACCCACAGCGGCGATGCGCAACTTGATCTCGTCGGTGATGTGAGGAATCACCTGGATCGTGCCGCCCAGGTAGTCGCCCCGGCGCTCCTTCTGGATCACCGCAGAATAAATCTGTCCGGTGGTGACATTGCTCAGTCGCGAGAGGTTCTCGTCAATAAACCGCTCATAGTGTCCTAAGTCCAGGTCTGTCTCCGCACCATCCTCGGTGACAAAGACCTCGCCGTGCTGATAGGGCGACATCGTGCCGGGGTCAACATTCAGGTAAGGGTCAAGTTTCAGAACTGACACACGCAGCCCACGGCTCTTGAGTAGGTGTCCAATCGATGCGACGCTGATGCCTTTGCCGACTGAGGAAACCACACCACCCGTTACAAAGATATACTTCGCCATACTCACCTTCATCTCCTTGTGTGGATATTGTCAATCACCCACCTGATTGTGCGTCTGCCTAACACGCCCGTGCCATCAATAGCAAACAATAAACTCCACTACAGACGATAGGCCCAAATGAAAAGTGGGTCGGTCAACCGAACGGTTGTACCGACCCACTCAAACATCGACATCAGGCACGTGATTGTTCCCATAATGCTTCGCGAACAGATCCACACCAGCCTATAGAAACGGTTGTGTGGCACTACGTATGCTCAGTCTCGCCTCGTTTTGCGCATGATGGTGCCGTAGACTGAGCTTTCCCTCTAGGCACCACGCTACAAACATAAACGCATAGCGCCGGATCTTTTACCGGCGATGATCGCCAGTGACCAGGCTGCCACCTACTCATGCACAGCCCGTAAGATCACCACGCGGGTACTCTCGCCTTCGGGCGGCAGGTTTGCCACGGTGACAACGAGCTTATCCTCAGTCGTGAACTCCTTAATGCCGCGCTCGTGGGTAAACTTCTCCAGCGGCATCAGGTTATGTTCAAATGAGAGCTGGGCCGCTGCATAGTGCATAGGCACCACAATCTTCGGATCGATCTGCCCGATGACATTATTGGCCTCGGCCGGGCCAATCGTCTCGCCGCCGCCGACCGGCACGAAGAGAACGTCAACATCGCCGATTTCATCAAGCTGGGACTGGGTCAGTTCGTGGCCAAGGTCGCCAAGGTGGCAGAAAACCACATCGTCGAGGTGGATGACGAAAACGGTATTGAACCCGCGCTCCGCCCCCTTGTGGGTGTCGTGCGCGGTACGGACGCCAGTGAGCAGCACGCCGCTCACCTCATATTCGCCAGGGCCATCAATCACAAAGATCTTCTCGCGCAGCGGCTTGATGCTGGCGACATAGTTATGGTCGTCGTGATCATGGCTAACTGTAACAATATGGGCCGAGGGCCGACCGATGTCAATGCCAATCGAGCGGCTGTACGGATCGCAGAGGACGGTGCCGTCACGCCCACGTAGGCGGAAGCACGAGTGACCAAGATATTGTATATCGGGCACGAGAAGGCTCCTTATTTCGGACACTACTGTAGTCATTGTACACGGCAGAGTTGCACGTCACCCGCCTTATTCGGGCAAAAACCGAACCAATCGCGCTACGGTTCCTCTTCGGGTTGCTCGCGAGTGGCCTGCACATCGGCCCAGAGTTCATCAATGATTGGGCGGATCGTGTCGAAGGTGAAGCCCCGCCGCTGGAGGTAGGAACCGAGACGACGCTGGAAGCTGAAGCGGTCGGCGGAGTCTGCGTAGCGGCGTAGGGCGCTACGTGCCAGAGTGCGGGCACGCTCGGTTTCTTGGTCGGCGGCGTCATCGGCCTCACCCACGTCGGCGAGGGCAGCGTCAATCAGGTCGCGGGCGATGCCCTTGCGGCGCAACTCATCGCGCAGGGCCAAGCTACCGCGTGGGCTGAAGCTGCGGCGGTTCTCGACCCAGAGGCGGCTAAATGCAGCATCATCGAGGAGTCCGAGGTCGGACAGGCGGGTGATCGCGTAGTCTACAGCGGTAGCAGGGAACTCTTTGCGGCGCAGGCGCAGGCGTATCTCCGCAACGGATCGGGGGCGTACCTCGATCAGACGCATCGCAGCCTGGGTGGCCCGATCATCCTGTTCGGTAGATTCAAGCCGCGCCCAGGTTTCGTCGTCAATCTGCTGGCCAACAGCAAGACCCTCGCGAGCCAGCGTGTTCAGGCTGACCCCGATGGCGAACTCATCGTTGAGGAAGACATTGACGCGCTGGCTATTGTTCGCCTGCGCACGTAGGGCGGTGATCGTACCTGTGGGCATAATGACAGTGCGCACTCCAAAATGCAGATTGCAGATTGGAACCCAATCTGCAATCTGCACGCCACTACGCGCACAATGGCCTATTCCTCAAAAATGCCGTTATCTTCATCTTCATCGTCGTCGCTGGCTACTGTCACCGGGAGTGCGGCAGCCGTCGCGTTCGTTAGAGCCTGAGCTTTCACCAGACGCTCAATATCGTCGGTGAGGGTCTTATTTTCCTTCAGGTATGTCCGCACATTCTCGCGGCCCTGACCGAGACGTTCTTCGCCGAGATAGAACCAGGCTCCGCTCTTGCGGATGATCCCCATCTCCACGCCGACATCCAAGATATTACCCTCGCGGGAGATACCCTCGTTGGCCAGGATGTCGAACTCAGCCTGACGGAACGGCGGAGCGACCTTATTCTTGATCACCTTCACGCGGGCGCGGGCACCGATAGCCTCCTGGCCCTGCTTAAGCGTCTCAATCCGCCGAATATCCAGGCGCACTGAGGCGTAGAACTTCAGCGCCTGACCACCAGTGGTGGTTTCGGGGGAGTTATGTACGACAACGCCATCAACAACGTAGCTATGATTGTCCTCTACCTCAAGGTCAAAGCGATTCATCCCACGGGTCTCAGGCTTCACGTGAATATCAAGAATGGGGAGCGGCACTGCCTTGAGCGAACGCTGGGGAGCTAACTCAATGGGAACAAACATACCCCGATACTCAGGCAGAAGCTTGTATTCCATCGAGGGATGGACAAAGGGTGCGATCATGGCGTGCAGCTCGGGCGTCTCGTTCACACCGAAGTTAATCCGCCCACGTGCGTCGAGAGTCGCGCTGATACCCTGCTGGTGGAACCAGCGCACGATGGCCTGCTGCTTCTCTAAAGGAAATGCAGGGCAACAGATCGAGCAGCGGTTCTGGCGCTCGCTATCGAACGTGCCATCGTCCATATACCAGATCGCAACCGCCAGCGGGGTCAGCCGGTCAATCAGTTCCTGACTCGGATGTTTACCGTTCTGGTCATAGTTATGTTCAGCCAGAGCGGTCAGTTCATACATCGGGATCGAATCAAAGCTGTGCCCACCCCGTGAGTTCGTGCCCTGCGATCCGATCAGTCCATCGAAGAGCGACTGTTTCCAGAGGCAGTAGGCGTCCTGCTTTGCGCCGTGGCCGATCCGTAGGCTCGTGTTGAAGTCACTGATTTTGCGGAAGCTGCCATCGCCAAGCAGCGAGCCGATTACGATCTGCTCATGCGTGGGCGAAAGGTAATACTGAACCATGGTCATCAGTTGATCGCCGACCTTCAACTCTTCGGCAGGCCGATAGCCATACTCAGACAGTAGCAGATGATTGGGGGTACACGCGAAGGCGTGCCGCCCGCTACCCTCGTTGGCGGCAACGGTAAACTGGAGAAACAACTCGGTGGGGCCGTTGTTAAACCAGTTGACAATCCGGCGCGGCTCAAACTGCCCACTGGTGTGATTGTAAGACATCACCTCAACGGGCTGCTTCTGGTTGACGATCTTGCCGATCTTCTCGCAGCTACCGTCGGCCAAGATGACGCGGGCGTCGTAGTGAAAACAGCCAAACATGACCCCGATCTTCATACGGAGTTGGTTGAGGAAGATTACCACTGTGCGGCTCTTGTGGATCGCGCCCGAGAGCTTGCGTAGGGCTTGGCTCATCAGGCGGGCCTGGAGACCGGGCAGTGAGTCGCCCATGTCGCCCTCGATCTCGGCGCGAGGCACCAGGGCGGCGACGGAGTCGATCACAATCACATCGAGGGCGTTGGATCGCACCAGGGTCTCGCAGATCTCCAGCCCCTGCTCGCCAGTGTCGGGCTGCGAGACCAGCAGGTCGTCAATGCTCACCCCGCAGCGCCGTGCGTAGATCGGGTCGAAGGCGTGTTCAGCGTCAATAAACGCGCACACGCCGCCGAGCTTCTGCGCCTCGGCGATGATGTGCTGGGCCAGAGTCGTTTTGCCGCTGCTCTCCGGGCCGAAGATCTCGATCACACGACCGCGTGGCAACCCGCCAACGCCTAGCGCAATATCCAGGGCGATTGCGCCGGTTGGGATGATGTCAATTGCGAGCCGCGTGCTGACCTCGCCCATCTTCATAATCGAGCCCTTGCCAAACTTGCGGTCGATCTGGGTCATGGCCGCGGCCAGGGCTTTCTCCTTCTCGGGCGAGATAGCCATTGCGGGCGCTCCTCCATTATTTGTAGCCACTCGTGATTGCTCCTTACCACTCTACTATAGGGGAGGTGCCCTGTCAACGCGACGGGCCGGCCTCAGATACACCTAGTATAGCACCTAAGTTCGTGTAGCACAAGCGTTTCTGGCGATCTGTTGAATAAATTGTCGCCGCTGCACACTGAATATACCGTGCAAGGGAGGCGTAGAGATGCGTGCGCGAGAATCAAAAAGAGGCGCGGCGTATGCCGCACCCCTTTCTGATTCTTGCGAAGCTAGCCCTTGGCCGCAGCGTAGAGTTCGGCTACCTTGGCCCAGTTCACCACGTTCCAGAAGGCGTCAATGTAGACCGCCCGCTTGAACTGGTACTTCAGGTAGTAGGCGTGCTCCCAGACATCCAGGCCGAGGATGGGAGTCTTGCCCTCCATCAGCGGGCTGTCCTGGTTGGGGCTGCTAGAAATGGTCAGGCTGCCATCGGCGGCGGCAACCAGCCAGGCCCAGCCGGAGCCGAAGCGACCGACACCGGCGGCCTTGAACTTGTCTTTGAACTCGGCGAAGCTGCCGAAGGCGCTGGTGATCGCAGCGGCCAGATCGCCGCTGGGCTCGCCGCCAGCATTGGGGCCGAGGATGTTCCAGAAAAACGTGTGGTTCCAGTGGCCACCACCGTTATTGCGCACCACCGGGCGGATAGCCTCGGGGATGGCGTCGAGGTCGCCAATCAGCGCCTCAATGCTCTTGCCCTGGAGATCGGCGTAGTTGGCCAGAGCATTATTCAGGTTGGTGACGTAAGTATTATGGTGGTTATCGTGGTGGAAGTGCATCGTCGCCTCATCAATATGAGGTTCGAGGGCGGTGTAGTCATACGGCAGAGGCGGAAGTTCGAACGCCATTGTAGTTTCTCCTTACGTAGCAATATGCGACAGCACGGCATATGTGTCGCCTTGTCATGCGGGAATACGGTAACGGCAGCAGTGGCTCCCTTGTGCGATGGTACCCTCACGCACAATGGGCGCACCGATCAGATCTTCGTAGAGTTGAAGCTCTTGGATGCAGAGTTGCGGGTGCCGACGGGCGATACAGTCAACTGGGCAGTTATACTGAGTGAGCAGAAATGATCCGTCGGGCTGCTGCTCATGCTCACACATATAGCCCTGCTCGATAAGAATATCGGTGAGGGTGGCGACCTGATCGGAGCGGGGGCGACCGACCAGCCGTGGGCGCAGATCACAGGCCAGCATCTCGCGTCTGCGGACAAAGAGGGCATCCACCGCAGACGCCCCACCATCCTGGGCCACGTAGCTGATCACGTCCAGCGCAATGCGGTCGTAGCGCTTGGGGAAGCGATCTTCGGCTTCGGCTGTGAGCATATACAGGTGGCTCGGCCTTCCGACGCTACGGCGCAACCCGGCAACCTGCACCAGCCCATCGCGGTCGAGCATGGCCAAGTGCTGGCGCACGCCCACAGCACCAATGCACAGGGCGTCGCTCAGCTCCTGGGCGGTCATCTGACCATGCCTCCGCAGAAGCTGCAAGATGCTCTGGCGAGTGGTGCCCTGCTCTTTGCGATCAATGCTCATAGCGCGGCAGATAGCCGTTTCATTAGTATTTACTATTGTAATTGCCACCCTCGGAGTATAGCACGCCGATTCTGGCGGTGTCAAGGAATGGTATGATGGGGAGTCTATAGGTGCCGCACGGTATGCGCCTGGGGCAACGTGGCACTATCTCTCCCTTAATATCACGTGCAAACGCGCCTTTGGTGCGTCCATGCATGAACACATAGTGTGGTGGTGATCGTTATGACCTTGTTGAGCGTCGGCGGGTTGACTAAATATTACGGGGCCGAGCTGATCTTTAAAGACATCAGCTTCCAGGTGTCCAAGGGCGATAAGATCGGACTGGTGGGTGTGAACGGGGCTGGCAAAAGCACCCTGCTCAAGATCGTCGCCGGGCTGGAGGGCACCGATAGCGGCATTATCGCGCCCGCACGTGGCACCCGCGTGGCCTACTTGGCTCAGGAGGTGCGCTTCGCCGCCGACCGCACGCTCTGGCAAGAGATGGAGGCCGCTTTTGGCCACCTCGCCGATTTGCAGGCGGAGATCACCGCTCTGGAGCCGACCATTGCGGAGACCGATGCTCCCGGCTGGGCCGAGGCGATGGAGCGTTATGGCGATCTCATGGCCCACTTTGATCACGGCGGCGGCTACGAAATCGAGCCGCGCATCAAGCGCACTCTGCACGGCCTCGGTTTCCACGAGTCGCAGCATACCCAGCGCCTCTCGCAGTTCTCTGGTGGCCAGAAGACTCGTGCTGCCCTCGCGGCCACACTGCTCTCTGACCCCGACCTGCTCCTGCTGGATGAGCCGACGAATCATCTCGATATGCAGGCGCTAGAGTGGCTCGAAATCTTCCTGCGCGGCTGGGATGGCACCCTGATCGTGATCTCGCACGACCGCTATTTTCTTGACCGGGTGACCAAGCGCACGATGGAGATTTCCTTCAACGTGCTGGAGGATTATCCCGCCGGTTACAATAAGTATTTGGAGCTGAAGGCCGAGCGCCTGGAGCGTCGCCTGAAAGAGTTTAACGCCCAGCAGGAGTTTATCGCCAAAACCGAGGAGTTTATCCAGCGCTACAAGGCTGGCCAGCGCGCCCGCGAGGCCAAGGGCCGTGAGAAGCGTCTGGATCGGCTCAAGCGCGATAGCCTGGTGGCCCGCCCGCAAGAGCAGACGAAGCTGCGGCTCTTCCTCGACACCAAGCTGCGCAGCGGCGAACTGGTGCTGGCCCTCGAAGGTCTGGTGATCGGATTCCCCGGCGACCGTCGTCACGATTCGGAGCCACGGGTGCTGCTGCGCGCCGATGGTATGGAAATCCACCGTGGCGAGCGGGTGGCCCTGCTTGGCCCCAACGGCTGCGGCAAGACGACCCTACTGCGCACGCTGATCAACGAACTGAAGCCGCTCCAGGGCGCGCCGCGCCTTGGCCACAAGGTGATGATCGGCTATTACGCTCAGGGCCACGACATGCTGAATATGAGCGCCACCGTGCTGGAGGAGCTGACACGGGCATGCCCGAGCCTGGGCGAACCGGCGGCGCGTACTCTGCTGGGACGCTTCCTGTTCAGCGGCGATGATGTGTTCAAGCGGATCGGCGATCTGAGCGGCGGCGAACGCTCGCGGGTGGCCCTGGCCCAGCTTACCCTGCTGCCCGGCAACCTGCTGGTTCTTGACGAGCCCACCAACCACCTCGACATCGGTGCCCGCGAGGCGCTGGAGGGCGTGCTGAAAGAGTACCCCGGCTCGATCCTCTTTGTCTCGCACGACCGCTACTTTATTGATGCGCTGGCTGATAAGATCTGGAACGTGGATCAGGGCCGCATGCGCCAGTTTATTGGTAACTATAGCGAGTTTATGACACGGGGACAGGATATCGGGGGCGGGAAGCAGGAGGCGGGGGGCGGGAAGCAGGAGGCAGGATCGGAGCAGGAGGATGCTGTTCAGCCTACAAAGACGACCGCCCGGCCTCCTGCCCCCAGCCTCCTGCCTCTGGCCAACGAAGAGCGCCAGCGCAAGAAACGCTTGGCCGCCCTCGAGTCTGAGGTGGCGATGCTTGAGCAGGAACTGGGCAAGCTGCGCAGCGCCCTCGATAAAGCCAGCTCCGGCCAGGACGTGAAGAAACTCACCGCCCTGGGGACTCAGTATGCTGAGCTTGAGCGGCTTCTTGCCGAAAAGTACGCCCAGTGGGAGCAGTTAGCGGCGGCGTAGGATAATTGCGGATTGCAGATTGTGGATTGCAGATTACGCACAATCTGCAACCCACAACCTGCAATCCGCAATCTGCAATGTATACTTGAAAACATGAGTACACCGCGAGCCACACCCCGCCCTGAGCGAAAACCCGCAGGCGAGGGCGGAATCTATGAACTACGCAACTATCGCCTCCACGAGCGCATGGGCCAGGAGGAGTTGGCAACCGTCTATCGGGCTAGCCACTTGACCCTAGATCGCCCCGTACACGTGCATATTCTGCGCCGCCACGACTGGATCTCGGCCAGCCGCTTCCAGTTGGCCGGGCGCCTCGCCGCACACCTCGCGCACCCCAGCTTGCTCCCGGTGATTGACGCCGGCCACGACGATACCTACGGCGATTATCTCGTAACGCCGCAGATTGACGCTCGCACGCTCAGTGCTGCTCTTGCTGATGGCCCGCAGAGCGTGATGCTCACCGTGCGCGTGATCTCCCAGGTGGCATCCGCCCTCGATTATCTCCACGGCCAGCAGGTTTTTCACCGCGATGTGCAGCCGGCTAATATTCTGGTGAGCCAACAGGGTGCAGCCTACCTGACCAACCTCAGTCTGGCGGCCAGCCCCGATACGCCTGATCTGAGCAACATTGATGAGGCCGACTACTTGACCCCCTACTCGGCCCCCGAGCAGCGGCTGGCTCACGGCGAGGCCAGCACGGCCCTCGATGTCTACAGCCTTGGTGCTGTGACCTTCCATATGCTCAGCGGCGAGGTGCCGCCCGCACCCGGCAGCGACATACCGAGCTTGGCCACCCGCGACCCGAGTCTTGCCCCGGTTGACCGGGTGGTGCGCCGTATGCTCGCCCCTCAGCCCGGCGCACGCTACCCCACCGCTGCTGCTGCTGCTGCCGCTCTCCGTCAGGCTCTGCGTGGCCAGATCGATCTTGCCACCGATGATATGGAGGAGTCGCGCTGGGAGGCCAGCGCCGAGTGGCTGGAGAATCCCCTAGAGACGGCCCTCGGCATTCAGCTCGACGAGGCGTTTAAGGAGTTTTTGGCCCGCTCGCGCAAGCGTGCCGACGATCTGCATCGCCGCGATGTTATCCGCCGCATGCTTAGTCGCTGGAGCCGCGACGGATTCTTTCGCCACCGCGCACTTGGTCAACTCATCCAGCCCGAACAGATCGTGAGCTACAATATCTATTCCTACGAGCTGAGTACGCTCTACGAAACCCGTAGCGCGCCCAGGATGCGTTCCCGTCCGCAGAAGCCTGATGAACGCAATTCCGTCCAGATCATCCCCGATGTCTGGAGTGTTAGCGTGCCGGTTGCCGACACCTTCGAGTCCGTCAAGGCGAGTGATCTGCCCCTGCCGAACTCGGCGCGCATCCATACGTGTCCAACATGCAGTGGTGGCAGCAGCATCCCCTGCAAGGAGTGCCAGGGCAAGGGCACGGTCGAGAAGGTGCGCAAGGTGAGCAACCCCAACAACAAGACGACAAACGAGACTCTCCCTGTTACCTGCCCAACCTGCCGGGGTAACGGCAAAAACGCATGTCTGACCTGTAATGGTACAGGGAACATTGTTGAGGAGTATGTCTTCACTTACTCCCGCCGGGTCGAGGTGTGGCGCGGCACCGACGACATTGAGGATCTGCCCCAACTGGCGATCAAAAAGCGGCTTGAGCCTGTCTTCAGTTCGCAGATCACGCCCTACGAAGGACGCTGGCATAGTGTGGCTCCCCTGGCTGAACTGTTGCGCGCCGCGATAGCGGAGGCCGGCGAGGATACACGCCTTGGTAGTGCTGAGCTAAAGATCTGTGGCGCAACCATCACCGAGATGGATTTTTTACTTGATGAGAAGTCCCAGCGGCTCTACTTTGTCGGCTTCGATAACGAGCTGATCGGCGACTGGTCACTCCTCAACCCCGAGCGTATCGCCCTCGCCGCCCTCGCTGGTGTACTCCTGCTGATCGCCTTTATCGCCGTCGCCACCTTCTTCTTCGGCTCGTAGAAGTGGTTCGCACATATGTGCAACGTAAGCTAGATTACACTCCGGGTGTGATCTGGTTCCCTTGAATGGCCAAATCGCAGGTGATATAATGCACACGTTATCAGATTTCGCATCCCTCACACTGTTGATGTACGCGCCTACCGGGTTCAGGTTTACGGGGCCGTGGCCCCCTGAGAGAGGCGGATCGGACATATGGGCGATAATCGCTGGTTAAAAAATAGCTTTGTCTACCTGATCATCCTGGTTGCGGCCCTGGCGCTCTTCTTTCAGTACTTTGGCCAGACATCGAACCAAACGAGTGAGAAGGGTATCGCCGAGGTGATCGCCGCAGCCAAGGCGGGTAAGATCAAGGACATTGAGGCCCAGGCAGGCGATGAGCAAATCATCGTCACCTATAACGACAACTCCACGTTCCACTCACGCCTTGAGTCGACGGACAGCATTATGACGCTGCTGGCGAATTATGGCGTCTCCCTGGCCGATGAGAACGGCAAGCAATTGGTAGGTGTTACGGTGAAGCCAGCCCCAGCCTGGGGCGGGCTGCTGAGCATCTTCACCATTCTGCTACCGACTATTCTGCTGATCGGTTTCTTTGTCTTCTTTATGCGTCAGGCCCAGGGGAGCAATAACCAGGCGCTCTCCTTTGGCAAGAGCCGCGCACGCATGTTTGCGGGCGACAAGCCGACGATCACCTTCGCCGATGTGGCTGGTCAGGAAGAGGCCAAGCAGGATCTGAGCGAGGTGGTCGAGTTCCTCAAGTTCCCTGACAAGTTCGCTGCCCTCGGCGCCCGCATCCCGCGTGGCGTGCTGATGGTCGGCCCTCCCGGAACGGGAAAGACGCTGCTCTCACGGGCGGTGGCGGGCGAGGCGGGCGTCCCCTTCTTCAGCATCTCTGGCTCGGAGTTTGTTGAGATGTTCGTCGGTGTGGGTGCCTCGCGTGTGCGCGATCTGTTCGACCAGGCCAAGCGCAACGCGCCCTGTATCATCTTCATTGATGAGATTGACGCCGTTGGTCGCCAGCGCGGCGCGGGTCTCGGTGGTTCCCACGATGAGCGTGAGCAGACCCTGAACCAGATCCTGGTCGAGATGGACGGCTTCGACACCAATACCAACGTGATCGTGGTCGCCGCGACCAACCGGCCCGATGTCCTCGACCCGGCCCTCATCCGGCCCGGTCGCTTTGACCGCCAGGTTGTCCTCGATGCACCCGATGTCCGTGGGCGCATTGACATCCTCAAGGTTCACGTGAAGGGCAAGCCGCTCTCCGATGATGTCAACCTAGAGGTGATCGCCCGCCTGACTCCCGGCTTCTCTGGTGCCGACCTGATGAATGCAATGAACGAGGCGGCCATCCTCGCCGCCCGTCGCTCGAAGAAGAAGATCGGCATGTCCGAGCTACAGGACTCCATCGAGCGCGTGGCCCTCGGTGGCCCCGAGCGCCGCTCGCGGGTGATGAGCGATCGCAAGAAGCTGGTGGTGGCCTACCACGAAGCGGGACACGCCATTGTCGCGGGGGCGATGCCCCGCGCCAATAAGCTCCAGAAGGTCACGATCATCCCGCGTGGCCGGGCTGGTGGCTACAACCTGTTCCTGCCCGACGAGGATAACCTGGGCCTTCAGAGCATCGCCTACTTCAAGGCCGATATGACCGTGGCCCTGGGCGGTCGCGCCGCCGAGGAGATCGTCTTTGGCCCTGAGGAAGTGACGACCGGGGCGTCGGGCGACCTGATCAGCGTTACCCGTACTGCCCGCTCGATGGTTACGCGCTACGGGATGAGCAATAACCTTGGCCCGATTGTCTTTGGCGAGAAAGAGGAATTAATCTTCCTTGGACGCGAGATCAGCGAGCAGCGCAACTATGGCGATGAGGTTGCCCGCCAGATTGATGTGGAGGTGCGCCGCTTCGCCGCCGAAGCTTACGAGAACGCGCTCCAGATCCTGATCAACAATCGTGCGGTGGTGGACGATATGGCCAATGCCCTGCTGGAGTTCGAGACGGTTGAGGGCGAGCCGCTGGCCGAACTGCTAGGCCGGGTCAAGCCGCTTACCCTTGACATGACCCGCCAGAACGCGAAGCAGCCCTCGCTCAACGGCCCGAGTCCGCTGTCGGCATAACGGCAAGGGAACAAAAAAGCGGGGCGGCGCTGAGCGCCGCCCCGCTTTTTTGTTCCCCTACTCGTTCCACACCGTCACCCGATTCCGCCCGGTACTCTTGGAAATATAGAGAGCCTTATCGGCTTTCATAATGATCTCTTCCGCCTCTCGCCCATGAACAGGGTAGGTTGCCAGCCCAAAGGACATGGTTGCCGCAAGGTTATGTCCCTCGTATTGGATGCAGATCTTGGCGCACTTTTGCCTGATCTCTTCGGCACGTTTCTCGGCATCGCGTGCGGTTATTCCAGGCAACACCAGCAGGAATTCCTCACCGCCATAGCGGCAGATAAAATCTGATCCGCGAGCGCACCGTCTCATCAACTGAGCAACTTCCACTAGGAATTTATCACCAGCGTGATGCCCGTAGGTGTCGTTGATTTTCTTGAAGTGATCAATGTCGGAGATAATCAGACTCACAGGGTGGTTCTCGCGCTCAGATCGGGCGATTTCCCGTATCAGCGTCTCGTTCAGATAGCGCCGGTTGTACAGCCCGGTCAGTGGGTCGTGCAAGGCTTGTTTACGCAAATCTGCCTGCAACTTCTCCACTTCCATCACACGCAATTTCAATTCTTCATTGGCCATTTTCAGCGCCTCTTCGACGTTCTTGCGCTCGGTAATATCTTCCTTGACCGCCAGATAATGGGTGGTGACTCCCTTCGGATCGATGATTGGAGAGATGGTGGCCGCCTCGTAGTAGTATGATCCATCTTTTCGGCGATTCACAAATTCGCCATGCCATTCTTCTCCAGCGGTAATGGTATTCCATAATTGGCGGTGTGTCCCGAACGGAGTCCGATTCGTTTTCAGGATGCGTGGATTTTGGCCGACGGCTTCATGGAAGCTATAGCCGGTAACCTGGGTAAAACGCGGATTTACATACTCGATAATCCCATCCAGATCGGTGATCACAATAGACGAGGGACTTTGTTCAACGGCCCGGGAGAGTTTACGTAGTGCTTGTTCAGTCTTCTTGTTTTCAGTAACATCAATTGTATTAAAACAAACACCAAGAACATCACCGTTTTCGGTGTGTGCGGGGCTATAAATAAAAGAAAACCAATGCTCTATTCCAACTGCTAAGACAAAGGATTTTTCTACGGTGATAATTTCACCTTGCAGAGAACGATTAAAATCATCATTGAACTGTGCAATATCGCGATCCAATACGAATGTGAGCATTGAATCGCCTTCGTGCATTTCTCGGTCGAAGACAGCACGTGCATTCTGTGCCGCCACACGATTAAAGGACAGGATATTCGCAGCCGTATCCATCAAAACAAAGGATTGCTGGGTAGACTCCATCAGAGCCAGCAAGCGGGCTTGTGAGTTTTTCAGTGCATGTTCCACTCGCATTCGCTCTTGAATCTCTTTCTCTGCGCGTTCGAGCGCCTTGCGCGTCGTCTGGAGCGTAAAAAGAACCAAGCTGCCGGCAATTCCAAACAGGCCAGTGTAGGTCAACCACTGGGTAAGCGTCACCGTGTAATCGGGCTGGGGTAACAGTCCGGCGTTCTCGGCCAGGATCAGCCCCAGCACGGCCAGTGAACTTGCTATAGTCGAGATCAGAATGCCGCGTAGTTCAAAGAGCAATCCAAAAAGGATCACCATAAACAAATAGAGGGAGGTTGTGGGGGTGCGAATGGTGCCTAGCATGGCGTTAGCCAGAGTTATCCAAAGAAATCCAAAGATCGGCAGCACGACCTCCACCCGTCTGAGATTCCCGCGCTGTAGCCAGTAGCGTGACAGCAAGGCGGTAAGAATAGCGAGAATATCAACGAGAATGACACTGCTCGGGATTTTTCTCCCAAGCACATTGCTGACGGCGAGCAGCAGCAGATAGATTACGGAGCCGTTGATTATCATATTGAGCAATATGGCGCGGCGCGTCTTCTTCTCATCGCCCAAAAAAACGGGTGGTGTGAGCCAGTGTGTGATCCGTGCCTTCACGGGCAGGTTCTTTCTTTTAATGATTTTTCAACATTCGACGATGGTTTTACCAGTCTAACACAGCAAGGGAACGAGATCGTTTACATCCTCGCTCCAGGCAGGGCTGGTGCAAAGTCCTCGAATCCCCCTGGCTGGCGGCCAGAAAACCCAAACAGCGCGGGGAGGCATGAAGCCTCCCCGCGCTGTTTGTAAGGGCGAGTTTTATGTATTCTCAGCGCTCGTGTAGCCGTGCTTCAGAGCGCTGATAGAGCCAGAGATAGGCCAGCCCGATCACACTGATCCCGATTGCCACAAGCACTGCTAGCGCCGAGGCCAGACCGACATCCTGGCGACCGAAGGCCAGTCGCCGAATTTCCAGCGGCAAGGTGGTGGTCGCGTCCAGTGGACCGCCGTAGGCCAGCAGATAGATCACATCAAAGTCGTTGACGGTCCAGATGGTGCGCAGAAGCAGCGCGACAAGTAGCACGGGCAGTAGCCACGGCAGGGTCACATACCAGAGCAGCGCCGGGCGACCGGCCCCGTCGATCTGCGCGGCCTCGTAGAGATCGCGGGGCACCGTCTGGAGCCGGGCCAGCAGCACGATCACGATGAACGGGGTGTACTTCCAGCAGTTGACGGCGGTTACTGTTAGCAGTGCAGCGGTTGGCTGCGAAAGGAAGTAGATGGGCTGGTGGACACCGGGGATCTTGAGCCACAGGTAGCTGGCGATGCCCGTAATATCGTTGAACGTGAAGCGAAATACGGTCGCAACCACAATTGCGGGGATCATATAGGGGAATAGCACCAACCCGCGCCCGAAAGTCTGTCCGTACAGGCGGGTGTTGAGCAGCAGGGCGATCAGCAGTCCTAGGACAGTCTGCACCGCAATGTTGCTGACGGTCCAGAGTAAGGTGCGCCCAAAGGCGCGTTGGATGCTCTCCTCGTGAAAGACCTGGACATAGTTGCTCAGCCCAACGAAGGTGCCCTGTCGAGTTGCGAGGGGGATGTGGAAGAGGCTGTCGAATGCCGCCTGGAGAAAGGGATAGATCGAGAACACCACGAGCAACAGCGCCGCTGGCAGCACCAGCAGGAGCGCCAGGCTACGGTCACTCAGCCCTTTACGTGAAGTCTTGCCTCTTGAGCGCTGCATTGATCTGCCCTTTTAGCCGGTGACGGCCCCATCGCCCAGGCCGCGAACGAGGCTGCGCTGGATAATCGTGAAGAGGATCAGCACCGGGATGGTGATCATCACCGCGCCGGCCATCAGCAGCCCCCACGAGTAGACGCCGGTCTGATCGAGGAGCAGCGAGAGGCCGGGGCTCAGTGTCAGTTTGCTTGGCGAGACGGTCAGTGTCGAGGCGAAGAGGTACTCGCTCCAAGCCGCGTTGAAGGTGAAGATGCTGGTGGAGATAATGCCCGGTACGGCCTGCGGCAAGGCCACGCGGATGAAGGCGCCGAAGCGCGTACAGCCATCAATCATTGCCGCATGCTCGATCTCGATCTCCAGGCCGTTGAAGTAGGAGCGCAGCACCCAGAGCGCGAAGGGCAGCAGCGTCGCTGTGTAGAGGATGATCAGTGCGCTGAGGCTATTGCCCAGCCCGAGGCCAGTAACGATCCGTGCGATTGGCACCAGGACGAGGATGGGCGGGATGGTATAGGCAAATAGCGCGACCCCGGCGAGCACGTTGATCCAGCGGAAGTGAAAGCGGCTGAGTGCGTAGGCGGCACCGACGCTGATGACAATCGTCAGCAGAGTCGAGGCGCTGGCCACGATACAACTGTTGCTCAGGTACGTGCCGAAGTCAGAGATGGTGAACAGCAGCCGGTAGTTCTCAAGAGTCCAGGTGTGGGGAAGGATCGTCGGCGGGTAGGCGGCGTTCTCCCGGTCAGGCTTGAGCGACGAGAGCAGCATCCAGATCAGCGGCGCGCTCATTACCAGCGTGGTCAGTGCGAGGAGCAGGTGGAGCCCCATCCGCTCCACCTGCATGCGCAGCCAATGGCGCGAGGAGGTTTTGCTTGAGGGTCGCTGATTCGCTGACATGGCGCGATACGCCTGTTCACTATTCATAAGCGCGAGAGATCCTCCATCAACGTGGCAGCGATTGCTGGCAAAGCCAGCAATCGCTGCCACATTGATGTCTATTTCTGGGGGCCGCTAGGCTACAGGCTTCCAGCTCGGGTTCTCCTGCTTCCACTTCTCAGCCGCTGCCTTGAGTTGCGCCGACGCGGCGATCCACGCCGCCTCCGGGTCCTTCCCGTTGATCAGGATCTCCTGAAACAACGTTCCGTCAATCTGCGAGCCGCCCCAGATCTGCGAGCCCCAGGGGCAGACATTGCTGATCTTCTCGTACTTCTTATTGTTGACCGAACCCATGCTCAGGGCCGGACTCTGAGCGTTGGGGGCCAGCTTGAGCAGCGTAGTGACCCAATCGCCGTACTTGCTCATAAAGTCAGACTTGTAGTTGGGCACCAGCTTACGCACCGACTCGAGCGGGGGCAGCAGGTGCCCCGGCACGGTCATCGCGAAGTCAAGCGAGCGTTCTCCCGTGGTCAGGTGTTCTAGGAACGCCAGTGCCTCGGCAGGGTGCGCTGTCTTACTAGAGACGACGTAGTGCTGGATGCCGCCGAAGAAGAGGTTGCCGGTCTGGAATGGCCCGGCAGGGATCGGTACGACGGTGGTCTTTGCGGCGATGTCGGGGGCCTTGGCGGCCAAGTTGACGCCCAGGCGACCGGGGAAGGTGCCCAGAGGTGAGCGCCCTGCGATGAAGGTGTTCAGGATATCCGGGTAGGTTGCGTTGTAGAGTCCCGGCGAGGCGTACTTCAGCAGTTCGCTGAATCGCTTAACCGCGTCGAGTACCTCGGGCTTGTCGAAGGTGAGGTTGCCCTGCTTATCAAAGTAGTCCCAGCCCGACTGGTAGATGAAGGGCGAGAAATACTGGAGGGTAAGCTGGGGTACCGTGCCAACACCAGTCGAGACGCCAACCATGCCGTCCTTGCCGTGGAAGGTTTTGGCAATAGCCAGGTAGTCCTCGTAGGTCGTCGGCAGCTTCAGCCCCTCCGCCTCGATCAGGTCTTTGCGCACCCAGAGGGCCGAAGCGTTGGACTGAAAGGGCATCGCATAGTCTTTGCCATCTACCGTGACGCGCGTACCCTTGAGGAAGTCGCTCGCGCCAATCTTCTGGATCAGCGGGTCGAGCGATAAGAGGTCGCCTGCGCGTGCCCACTCCGCAATGAAGGACGGGGGCGGCGCAAAGATGCCGAGGTCGGTGCCGGTCTGGAACGCGGTGGTGAGGTACTGAACCTGGGTTTCATCCTGGTAGAGCGTGACCGCGACATCAATGTCGGGATTCTGCTTCTGGAAGCTGGCGATGCTGCGCTTGTAGAAGTCCAGAGTATTCGGGTCGTTCTCGGTTGTAAAGAGCGGGATGCTGATCTTCGCGCCGCTGGAGACAGCAGGTGCGGTCGGTGCCGCAGCAGTGGTGGCCGCAGTGGTGGCCGCAGTGGTAGCCGCAGTGGTGGCGGGTGCGGCGGTCGGTGCCGCAGCGGTCGGCGCTGTAGCGGTCGGTGCAGGCCCGCATGCAGTGAGGGCCAGGGCTGATCCGGCAACTGAGATTGATCCCACTACGGCTGTTCGTAAAAACTGTCGGCGGCTGATGCCGCTGGGCTGCGGTGCATCGTCGTTCTTGGGGTCTTCGGGTCGCATGAATTGGGTACTCCTTAACTTTATCGTTTCAGCCTCTGACAACGCGGATGATCGTCTCGATATGCTCTTTCGGGGTTGTCAGGGGCAACACACAGCCGGGGCCGATCATCGCCCGCGTGTTGGTGAGCGAGGTGAGCGCCGTCTGAACATGCGCGACCAACGCGGGAGTCGTCAGCGTCGGGATGGCTTGGTCATCAACCCCGCCGACCACGCAGCGCCCGCTCTGTGCCTGCCCCTGTGCCAGTGTCGGCGCGGTGCGCCGGTCGTGCCAGTTGATGGCGTGAACCGGGTAGCGTGCAAGGTCGGCGAAGAGGACGTCCTCCCCATGCAGGTGCAGCAGCGTGAAGCGCGATGCCTCGGCTTCGGCAAGCACCTGGAGGTCGTACTGTGCGCCAAATTCCTGGTACTCTGCGGACGCAAGCAGCGCGCTGCTTGCGCACTGGGTTGCGAAGAAGATGCCCGACGTCCCCTGGTCGAGGGTCTCGCGGACAAGCTGGCGGGTCACCTCGGTGATCACGGCCAGAGCCTCGTGAAGGACGTCGGGGCGTTGGCGTAGATGTGTGATCGCCTGGCCCGCCGAGAGCTTCATCGCCGTCGTAAGCGGGCTAAAGATGGTCTGGAGTACGGGAGCCGCGCCGTTGATCTGCGCATTGACCAGGCGTGCGGCACCGATCACCTCGCGGAAGATACCCCGCTCAAGCGAGAGTGGCCGGATGTGTCGCCAGTCATCAAGGGAGGCAACTGGGAAGCGGACGGTCTCGCGGGTGCCCTGCGTGCTGCCGCGATAGATGCTCTCAGCACCCCAGCCGATAGTCATATAGTCACCGGGCGGCATAAGTTTGACGAAGTCGAGATCAAACTGCTGTTGCCAGGCCAGCGTTACGTCGGCGAGTGCGGTGGCGGTTTGGTCACGCTCTGGGAAGTGCTGCCAAAAGCTAACCGGTGGGTGGTCAATCTCGGCCCCGGCGAGGGCCGCCGCGACCCGCTCCCAATGGGTCAAGGTAGACATGGGGGTATTCTCCTGATTACGTTGGTAACGCGCCCGGCTCAATTCGCGTGAATGCGCCCATTTACGGCGGGTTCAGTCGGCAGGGCTGTTGCAGAGTCGTCGATCCTCGCCCACCCCTCACCCCCAGCTCCCTCTCCCACCGGGGGAGAGGGGCAGGGGGTGAGGGGGCCAATGCTGACTTTAGCATCAGCCCTGGTTCAATCGGTCAGTCTCCTAGCGGTGTGAAGCGCAGCGCGGTATGCCACGTATGGCGGCGCGGGGACTCAACGTTGAGCATGGGTATGCGTACTGTTGATAGGCTATGGGGAAACCAGCTTGACCTATTTTTAATATACTTTGCTGTATTTGTCAACTTAACGGACAAGTGTCTCGGTCTCGCCGCCTTCCCCCTGTCGCAGCAACTCGTTCTGCGTCTCTTCAGTAAGGACGCACTTCGAGAAATGGATGATTCCGCAGGAGTCACCACATCAGGAGTCACCACATCCCGGACGAATCCGCAGCCGCAGAACCCGCTCCAACCGAAGAAAACGCCTGCTCCCATTGTCGAGAAGATCACATGGGAGACACGGGCGGTTCTGATAGATACGGTGCGTGCCGGTCAGGGGAGCGCACAAAGGCGATCACTTTGTCTGCACAAGGGGAAGGTAGGTTTGTGTACCCACCAGGATTGTGCCGCGCATTGTGGAGTGAATGCTACAAAAATAGAGGAAGATACCAGGCTGTGTGAAGGTGTGTTGAAAGGTGCCGCTCTGACTCAGAGGGCCGGAGTTCCAGATGCTGGTATCGCTTGTGACTGTGTGCGCAACGGGATCGGTGTTCGTCCATGTCACGCTGTCGCCGACAGTGATGGAGAGCGTTGCCGGGCTGAAGCTAAACCCGGCGATTGAGACCGGCTGAACTGCCGCCCTGGTTGTGGGCGTGGAGCCGGCGAGAATGAGCATTACCGCCGCCAACACCGCCGACATACGTTGTCTGAATGGCATTGTTGCACTCCTCATGCTCATATTGCGATGTGATTATTGTAGCACGGGAAACTCCGCCTCCCTGCTATACTGGCGCTATGCCAACCACCATGATCGCCGATATTGCTCTGCGTGCGAGTATAGGCAAGGGGGAGAGTCCCGTCTTCTCTTACCGCGTGCCTGCGCGCCTGCACGGCCTGGCTCGCCCTGGCCAACTGGTGTGGGTGCCGCTGCGCCGAGAGCGTGTGCAGGGAGTGGTGCTAGCACTCTACGAGGGCGAGGTTGAGCCCGGTGGACGTGAACTGCGCGAGGTGATTGATCTGGCCGACCCTGAGGCGAACATCCCGGCCTCTGGGCTGCGTCTGGCCGAGTGGGTCGCCACCACCTACCGCGCTCCGCTCTACGATGCCCTGGCCCTGCTGTTGCCCCCCGGCGTGGGCCAGGAGTCCGAGCCGATCTACAAGGTTACACCAACGGGCTTGCGTGCCGTTCTGGGCGAGCTACCGCCCCGCGAGCGGGCTATTCTCTACTACCTGCGCATCAACGGCCAGCAGTCGGAGCGTGACCTGCGGGCGGTACTGCGTGGCGATGACGACGATCTGCGCGACGCCTATGCGGCCCTGGTCGAGCGTGGGTTGGTGTCGCGGGGGGCCGAACTGAGCGCCCCGCATGTCCGCCCGCGTAGCGAGCGTATGGCTCGCCTGAAGGTTCCAGCCGAGGAATTGGACGCGGCCTTGGAGAACCTCGCCCGTGCGCCCAAGCAGGCCGCTGTGGTGCGCTGGTTGGCCGAGCAGGGGTCAGGGGTCAGGGGGTCAGGGGTTGGGGAGGTGTTTGATGGGCGATGGACGGCATGGCCGGTGACGGAGATCTATGCTGCTACCGGGGCGACATCAGCCATGCTGCGCGAACTGGAGCGCCGTGAGATGCTGGTGATCGAGACCCGCGAGGTGCGCCGTGACCCTCTGGCTGGCGACGGGGTGCCAACCGACATTCCGCCGCCACTTACACTCGCGCAGCGCGCTGCCTACGAGGCGATCACGATTTCGTTAGGTAGGGACGAAGCAGCGAAGGCTCCGCCTTCGCTGCTTCGTCCCTACTTACTCCACGGCGTTACCGGCAGCGGCAAGACTGAGGTATACCTGCGGGCCATCGCACGGGCGATGCGCCTGGGTAAGCAGGCGCTGGTACTGGTGCCCGAGATCGCCCTAACCGCCCAACTGGTGCGTCGCTTTGCGGCGCGCTTCCCTGGCAAGCTGGCGGTGCTGCATAGCGGCCTGGGGATGGGCGAGCGCTACGATGAGTGGCGGCGTCTGCGCCGGGGTGAGGCTCGTTTGGCCATTGGCTCGCGCTCGGTTGTCTTCGCACCATTGCCTGAGCTTGGCCTGATTGTGGTGGACGAAGAGCATGAACTGACCTACAAGCACGATGCGGGGCCGCGCTACCACGCCCGCGATACAGCCCTCTATCTCGCCGAGATCACCGGCAGCGTGATCATTCTCGGCAGCGCCACGCCCAGTGTCGAGAGCTACCACGCTGCCCGTGCGGGCCGCTACCATGTGCTGGAAATGCCCGATCGCGTGGGCGGCGGGATCGGCGCTGATGGCCTGCATCGCTCCGAAACCCTGCCCCTGCCGCCGGTGCGCCTGGTGGATATGCGCCACGAGCTTCAGTTGGGAAACCGTTCGATCTTCTCGCACCCGCTCCAGCAGGCGCTTGAGGCAACCTTGGCGCGAAAGGAGCAGGCCATCCTCTTCCTCAACCGGCGCGGGGCGGCCTCGTTCGTGATGTGCCGCGACTGTGGCCATGTTGTCGGCTGTCCGGCCTGCTCCAACCCGCTCACGCTCCATTACGATCACGATAGAGATGACTCACGCCCTCAGCCCTCAGCCCTCAGCCCTCAGCCCTCAGCCCTCCACT
>JBAXMH010000026.1:0-28091 GCA_037134395.1 Chloroflexales bacterium | reverse complement strand
CCCCCATCGGGGGGAGGTTGGGAGGGGGGCGGTGACTTTTCAGACAGCTTCTAAGTATCCCAAGGTCATGTCACGCTGAGCGAAGCGTGACAGATCACCCGCAATGGGACAATTAAAAAGATCTGCTTCCCTAAAGCCAGCGCACGTTACCCTATTCGCCGCAGTTTATACCTTTGCCCGCGTAGTACTGGCTAACAGGAATAGTGTCCAGGGCGGTGTCGAGATTCGCCCGTGACGCAAGGATAGCCAGATCCTTGAGCAGCTTCGCTTCAGATTCCCAGACAGCCCGGCTACTATAGCCTGGGCATGGCTTTCCCGTACCGTAGGTGATCAGTTTAATCGTCTCATCGGCCTCGAAGGTGAGCTGGTCTTTACTGAGATCCGGATTATAGGCAGCAATCAGATCAACCGTCTCCCTGGGGTTACTGATAGCATATGCCCAGCCGCGCAGGGTAGCGGAGACAAAGGCACGCACGGTGTTGGGGTTTTCGCGAGCAAATGTCGCGCTCGTGAAGAGGACGTCGCCCATGAGCTGAACGCCGTAGTCGCGAGCAAAGATGAGCCTGATGTTGGCACCTTCGCGGCGGGCCGTATTGGGTTGGTCGGTGGCGTAGACCGGCCAGATGTCGGCGCGGCGCTGGAGGAAGGGGGCTAGGCTGAAGTCGCCGGGGATCTCGGTGATGTCCTTCCGATCTACCCCAGTGGCGGCCAGCAGCGCCAGATACTCCGTCTCGACGTTATCGCCATAGAACATGCCGACGGTGTGGCCGGGGAAGTCCTGCGGCCCATGAATGTTCGAGTCGCTATGCACCATAAAGGCCACCGGACTGGTCTGGAACCAGGTAGCCAAGGCAACAACATCAATACCCTGCTCACGCGAGGTGAGGATGGTATCAGCTCCGGTGCTGCCGAAAGTATCTTTGCCGCTGGCAACCAGGGGTAGAGGCACCAGATCTGGCCCGCCGGGGTTGAGAGTCACATCCAGGCCGACCTCTTGGTAGTAGCCCTTGAGCTTGGCGACGATGTAGCCAGCAAACTGGTACTGGGGGAACCACTGGAGACGCATGGAGATCTGGCGCACCTCGGGGCCGGTGCCCTGTGTGGCGGTAGCGGGGGGTCTCGTGCAGCCGACGATAGTGAGGGTCAGAGTGATCATCAGGAGCGGGAGACGGATGCGGCGCATAGAGGGTTCTTTCCGTTTGACTCAGCGACATGGAGATATAGCGATGTCGTTGATTCTACCCTAAGCGTACCGTGCCTTCTATTTTCTGTCTAGCGTAGACAGAGATTCCGTCTGAAGGATGCCGCCCACTGGCCGAATACCGGATACCGCCGGGTGACTTCCTTGTCGCCCGGCACTATCCGGTGTTCGGGTTATTTACTTCTGTGAAACCTTAACAACCCAGGCGATGAAGTTGTCGGTTGAATTGCCCGTACGCTCTGCCATCGTATGGGCCTGCCCCCAGACGGTAGCAAAATCAACGTCTTTAACCCCGGCGTAGTTTTCCAGCGCCAGCGCCAGGTTCAGTTCCACGGTGGTTGCCGTGTCGCCCTGAGTGATCCCGGTGCGGATGCGCCAGTGCTTGGCGACTGTGGAGTTCTGATACCCATCGTAGGAGGGCAGCAGGTAATACATGGGGTTGTACGTATTCATGCGGTACGGGATGCTGTTGCCGAACTTGTCGAGAGCCTTCAGATCCGTCGCGTATGCATCCACGTAGGACGCCTTCCAGTCGGAATATTTGGCATACGCAGCCTGATTGGTCGAGAGGAGCTTTGCCAATACCGAGTCAAAGTGCAGCGAGTCGCTCTCGTCGTTGCCGAAGGCATCGTTCTCAGCCGCACTGCGATCCAGGCTATCGAAGGCACCCACGCTCTTGGAGGCGTTCTTCTGGCTCTTGACAAAACCCGCAAGGCTAGTGATCTTGGCGGTATTGGTGGTGGCATCGTAGGTGATCCACTGCCCATCCTTGTTCAGTGTATCAATGTATTCCTGCACCGTTTGATAGGTTGTGGAGGTCGCTGCGGGTGCTCCACCAGGCATCGCTCCCGCAGGTGGTGTGCCCATAGGTGCCGCTCCGGCGGGAGGCGGCCCGCCTCCTGGCAAGCCGCCGCCGGGGCCCATAAATCCACCAGATGTCGCTGTATACGGGAAGGTGGTGTCCTTGAGGAAGTTATTCAGCGACTCCTGGACAGTTGCGACCACATAATCGTAGTAACTTCCGGAGGTGTAGATGCCGCTATCGGTTTTCTTCAGCGTCAGGACGTTGCCCTGCTGGTCTTTGATCCCGAGCGCATTGATGTAGTCCGCGAACGACGACGCCAGGTCTTTCGATAGCGCCGAAGTCCAAGTGCCATCGGCACGCGTTCCCGTAGATGCGTATTGGCCCATGTTCCACTCATACGCCTCGTTGGCATAGTCCAGGCTGGTGATCGGGCACCAGGCCATTACGCCGGCGACTGCATCGCTGATCGGCTGTCCATTTGCATCGGTGATCGCCGCGCCAATGGAATCGAGGTAGGGCTGGTAGAGTTTGCTGTCGCCGGTGGCACCGATCAGAGAACTCTGGGCACCGCCGCCGCTCATACCGAATACGAAGATGTTGTCGCTATTGCCGGGGAGCGCGGCCTTGTTATAGCGGACAAATCGAATGGCGGCTTTAAAATCAGTGACGCCCCAGGGGGCACCGCCGCTGTAGATCAGCTTCCCGTTGGCGTCGTAGCCATTCTCTCGTCCACGCACACCGGCGTAGACGTAGATCATGCCCGCTTTCAGGTAGCTGGAGAGGCTATCGTAGCTATATTCGGTTGGCGCCTTGCGCGCCATGTAGCCTCCTGTATCCACTGGCAGCACGATCGGGGCCGTCTTTGCCGTAAAGCCATTGACGGTGCCTTGCTCGTTCATCGTTGCCGTATAGGTTCCACCACCATTGGCGGTTGCCTTCATATAGGCACCAGGGACGTAGATTCCCAGGCTCTCGTATTCTGTGGTCTCTGGCTTGGCTGCATACGGAACGCCGATTTGCCAATAGACATCGTTGGCTGCGTCGTAATGCCAGGCGGCATTATTGAATGTGAGTACCTTGGCGTAGGCGTCATCTTTGGTGGGGGCCGAGGTTGCTGCGCTGGTTGCTGAAGCCGCCGCAGTCGGCGTCTCGGCACGCACGGCGGTCTCCGCGACGACGGCTACTTTAGTGGCTGTCGCTGCGGGCGCGGGTGTCGTTGTTGCCTTGGTGGTGACGGGCGTGCTGCCACATCCGCTGACGCTGATCACAACGAACAGGGCCAGGAGTAGCACGACGGGTTTTATCCCAATGGACTTCACGATAGATCTCCTTCGACAGTAGGCAGAGTGATAGCAGGATCATAGCAGATATTTCTAAACCTCAAGATGGCCTGTACATGGTCTAGCTTTGCCCGTCTCGTCGCCACCATAAGCGTGAATAAACCAGCGGTATCTTTGCAACAGCCCTGGTCATCGAACACCGTTTCCGCCTCTTCAAACGAGATACCATGTTTTCGTTTGTTTAGCTCCGCTTTTATCGCGTCCCATTCAAACGGCATATTGCTCATGGCTATCGAGGACTTTCATCGTTCAGGTGCGGGGCGGGGAGCCTGCCCCGTCCGATTGGCGGCAATCCGCTCGGCGAGATCGTCTAGCTCCGGGTCGTTGCGCCAGAGGCCGAAGGCAGCCATTGCGGGATGCACCTCACCACGTTCAATGGCCGTGAGGAGATCCGCATCTTGGTCAGCAGCGCGGCCAACCGGCCCGAGAGCTGCGAGACGCGCTCGATGCGGTTGAGCGTACCACCAGCAGTGAGTACCGCCGCGATTTCAGTGTCTCTTGGTGAGTTGGTACGCTGGTTCGGGCTGCGCTGATCATACCAGCGCAGCCCCTCGTTCACCCGCGCCGTTCGTTGGGGTAGCGCGCCGGTGGTAGTGCGGGGCGGCCACGCGCACCGCTGGCTGTACGCCGCCCCGCGCTGCGGCTCCCGCAAGCGTCTGAAACACGTGCGCCGCCTACCCTTGTTCGTAGAACGCGATGATCGGCTGGAGTGCGTCTAGCAGCTCGGCGGGGATCGCGTCGCGGGGCAGGATGCCGGCCACAATCGCGTGGGCCACCTGTATATCGTCCATTTTGGCATTGTAGCGCCCCCACAGCTCGCGGGCCGGGCCACGGGTGAAGGCGTAGACACGGTCGCTCAGCTCGCCAGCGCCGATCTGGCCGCTACGCCAGATGGCGAACTGCTGCTCAAGGTCGCCCAACGCCAAACCCAGCTCGGTCTCGTATGCCTGGGCCGCATACTCGCGTATCAGCCGCTTCACGCGCTTAGGATACTCCCGCATCGCTGACCTCCCTATGCCCCTCTATAATCTGCTGCATACCCACTGGCACACAGCGCTCTTTAGCAGGGCTGATGCAAAGTCAGTGAACCCCCTCTCCCCCTGCCCCCTCTCCCACCAGGGGAGAGGGGGTATTTCGCACCAGAAAGAGATCTGGCTCCCCTCCCCCCGCGTGGGGGAGGGGCTGGGGGTGGAGGAGCGGGCGGCAATCTGAGGACTTTGCACTAGCCCTGGCGCTCTTTAGACGCTTGCATCGTACCTGCGATATCTGGTGGTATGATAGACCTCTATTGTAAGTACTCCAGGCGCTAGAGACAAAGTGAGGACTGTATGGATGTTCTGCGACAGAAGATCAACACGCGCCTGCAACACTACAATCGCGATGAACTGATGGCGCTGATCTGGGATTTCCTAGCCGATCGTGATGCGGATGATCTGACCGCTTTCCTCGACCTGATGCGCCAGAAATTGCGGCCGGCGGTGGTGGAAACGCTGGAACTGGAGGGCGATGACGAGCTGCTGAGCAGCATCCAGAATCTGTACGATGCGCTTGCCAACGACGAGTATGTGCAGGATGGGTCGGGCTACGATCCCGCCTACAGCGACTATCGCGGCTTTGGCGACGATGGCTGGATCGACCAGATGGATAGTCTTTTCGCGACAGCGACCAGCCTCTTCCGCGCCAGCAACTATCGGACGGCAGCAGCAGCCTATATCGCCCTGTTCAATATCTTCGGCCTGGCGGAGGACGGCTACCATTTCACGCGCCCCGATCCGCCCGCTGCACTCCAGACCGACCTCAATGTCATGAAGCAGCATCTCTTTACTGCCCTCGGTATGCTGAACCCCGACCCGGCAGCGGTGGTTCTGGAGGATAGCGACGACGACGATGATGACGATGAGGATACCAGCGATGACGAAAATGAGCAGACGCTGCTTGACCTGTCGAGCAATCTCTCGTTCTCCGGTAGCAATCGCCACGTACTGCTAGATGCCTGGGAGAGTCACCCCGAGTGGATGCATGGCCTTGAGGCGCACCTGCGCGATCTCTGCCGCCAGCCGGCACATCAGGAGTCACCTGGCTACTACGGCCTAAGCCATGCCGCCGATCTGCTGCGCGAGGCATTCCGCCGCTCCCACAGCCTGGCCGATCGGGAGGCACTGTGCCAGGAGCTTGGGCCGCAGCAGGGGTGGCCCTACGATGATCTAATCAGCGCTTATCAGCAGCAGGAGCAGTGGGCGCAGGTGCTGGCGTGGGCCGATGATGGCCTGACCAAGCTCCCGCCGCAGAGCATCTACCGGCCCAAGCTAGAGGAGTCACGCGGCACGGCGCTGCTGCACCTGGATCGCCCGGCTGAGGCGCTGGAGGCGCTCCAGTCTCTCTTTACGCACAAGCGTGACCTCTCGGTCTACCTGAGCTTGCGTGCAGCGGCACAGACCACCGGGGATTGGGCGCAGTTCTACCCCCAGATGACCGACGAGGTTGAGCGGCAGGTGCTGGCTGAGGTCGCCAAGCGTAGCTCTGGCTTCACGACAGCTAGCCTCATGGCTGCCGCGCTGCTGGGCTACGCTCATCTTCTGGAGGGGCAGATCGAACACGCGGTACTCTGGGGCCTGCACCCCGAGATCCCGGTGGGTTGGGTAGATAATGACCTGAAAGCGGTTGTTGCGACCGGGCTGCTGCGCATGGGGCTGGCGGCGGCCCATGCAAAGCCAGACGAGGTACTCTGTGAGGCGCTGGGCGGCGCACCTACGATGGTGCGGGAGCAGGGGGAACTGCTAGAGGCGACGGCGCAGAGGCTACACCCGAATCTTCTCTTCGACAGTGCGGTGCGGGTCTACGAGCAACTGGTGATCCGTGCGGTGGACGGGCGTAAGCGCGGGAGCTACGCTGTGGCCGGCAGCTATGCCAAACTCATCCGTGCGATCCGCAGGATCCAGGGCCGAACAAGTGACTTTGATAGGTACTACCAAAGCCTTTTCGAAACCTATCCGCGCCTGCCGGCCCTCAAAGATGAGCTGCGCATCGCCATCGAGGGGGCGGGGTATGCGCGGAAGCACTGAGAGGATCATCAGTAATTCGTAAAACAGCCCGGCGAAAGCGTAGTCGGCGTTCTGGCTCAGGAAAGTGACAACAGTGTGCCTGCCCGGATGGCACGGGCATGTTCGAGGGCAACCTCCGCCGCCCGCTCCGCCTGTTCCGCCTGGGTTAGGGTTGCCTGCACCTGAATCAAGTTCGCAACGCTGAGATCCTCACTCGCAGGGGGGGACATCCTCAATGTTCCAGGGTTGTACTATCGTTTGCCGGGTGGCTGAAGCCGCCGGCTCTGGGGTACGAAGGCCGCCTGCACAAGCCTGTCTGAGGCCGCGCAGGCGGCCTTCGCAGAATCGAGCCCGCGACTTCAGTCGCTAGGCGACCGGGTACCTGAGGACTTTGTATCAGCCCTGTGTGCGGATGGGTGTCCATTGAACCTTGTCGTTTGTCGTATAATGCCCGCATAAACATCACCTGCGCCCGTATATTAAGGATCTACCGTATGGCCGAGATAATCCCCCTGATCCCGGCGAGCGAAGGTGCCGCGCCAGAGCCGTTTAAAGCTGGCTCCTGCAAGCTGCACCCACAAACGATGTGCCCTGCCTTCGGTGCCCTGCGCGTATTGTCGCGCATTGAGGGTGTTCAGCCCGCGATGATCACGGACGCCGGATGCCTCTACGGGCTCACATTTGTGACGCACTTTTACGCTGCACGCAAGAGTATTGTGGCCCCGCAGTTGGGTACCGCCGAGCTTTCGTCGGGTAAGGTGCAGGAAGCGGCAAACGCGGCCATCGCCGAGGCGGCTAAGGAGCAGAACGTCAGCGTTATCCCGGTGCTTTCCCTCTGTGTCGCCGAGACGGCGGGCTTGTCTGAGGAGTTGCTGCCCACTGAGGTTGACGGTATACCGGTGGTGCTGGTACGTGTCCCGGCTTACGCCATCCACTCGCATCCTGAGGCGAAGGATATTGCTCTGGCGTCGGTGATGCGCCGCTTCGTTGATCATGCGAGTGTGCAGGAACCCCATAGTCTCGTTCTGCTTGGCGAGGTTTTTCCTGCCGATCCGCTGATTATTGATGGGCTGGTGCGGAAGATGGGCGGGCGGGTGATCACCACGCTGCCCGGTCGCCATGTGAATGAGCTGAAGCTGGCTGGTCAGGCGGCGGCAGTGGCTACCCTGCACCCCTTTTACCGCGAGACAGTGGCTATCCTGCGTGAGCGCGGGGTGGGTGTGGTCAGCGGGGCACCTATCGGGGTTGAGGGCAGCGCGGCATGGATCAGGGCCGTCGGAGCCGCCCTTGACCTGGATGAAGATGTGGTCGAGCGGGTTGCCCGTGAGGAGGAGGCCGCCGCACGGGGGTTTCTCTCGACCCAGCCGCTCGGGGGGGCCACGATCATGATCTCGGGCTACGAGGGTAACGAAATGCTCTACGCCCGCCTGCTAATCGAGGGCGGTGCCCACGTACCCTATGTAAGCACCAGCATCGGCCAGAGTATGCTCACCGCTGGCGATGAGGCGTGGCTGAAGGCCCACGGTTGCGAAGTGGTGATCTACCGCAAGGCGATTGAGGACGATATGGCGGCCATGGCGCACTGGACGTTTGACCTGGTGATTGGCACAACGACCTTGGCCGCCCACGCGAAGGAGTTGGGCATCCCGGCAGTCTACTACACGAACATGCTCAGCGTACGCCCGCTCTTCCTCACCGGCGGTATGATCGCCTCGCTCAGTTTTGTACGCGAGTTGCTCAGTCGCAGGCCGCTCTATCAGCGGATGGTAGATTTTTTTGGAACAAGTAGGGGCGACGCACGCGCATAGGTGTAGATACGCTCAGGGCGAATGCTTCGCCCCTACATATGGATTACATGATGGCGATTACCCTGATTCGTGACATCTCGGACAGCTCATCGTACTGGGGGGCGAGCTGGGTTTTTGGCTGCTTCCCTGATGTCCATATGGTGTGTGATTCGCCCATTGGCTGCTACAATTTGCTAGGCATGGCGGTAACGAACTACACCGACGCCCTGCCCCATATGGCGAACCTGACGCCTACCTCGATCCACGAGGAGGATGTGATCACCGGGACGGCGAAGGCGCTCAAGCGGACGATTGACGACCTGCGCTCGCTAGGCACGCTCGAAGGGAAGCGCCTGATCGTGCTGAGTACCGCCGAGAGCGAGATGATCAGCGCCGACCATACCACGCTTGTGGCGCAACTCGACCCCGAGGCGCGTTTCTTCTGGAGCCAGTCGCTGGAGCAGGATGAGTGGCAGGGCCGCGATCACGCCCTGCTCTTTGCCTGGGAGGAGTACGGAAAGCCCTTTGTGATGCCGGATGCGCCGCCGAAGGCATCCAATCTGGTAAATATTATCGGGCCGTCCATGGGTTGCTTCAACGCTCCGGCGGATCTGCACGAGCTGAAGCGGCTGATCGCGGGGGTGGGCGGCGAGCTGAGTCTGGTCTACCCGTATGCGGGCAGTATTGCCGAAACGCCGCACCTAGCCGATGCTGCGGCAAATGTCGTACTCTACCGCGAGTTTGGTGAGCCGCTGGCTCAGGCTCTTGGTCGTCCCTACCTCTTCGCTCCCTTCGGCGTCTTCGGCACAACGGCATTTCTGCGCGAACTGGGGCAACTCCTAGGTACGCCCGAAGCCCAGATCGAGGCGTTCATCAGCAACGAGAAGATAACCACGCTTCAGCCGGTGTGGGATCTGTGGCGTGGCCCGCAGAGCGACTGGTTTGCTACGGTAGACTGCGCGATTGTGGCCGGACGGAGCTATGTCGAGGGTCTGCGCCAGTTTTTGGGCGAAGAGCTGGGCATGAAGGTCGCCTGGAGTTCGGGCCGACCTCGGCGCGAGGACGAGCCAGACAATATCGAGATCCGCAGGCGGCTACACGCCAAGGCACCGGCCTTCATCTTCGGCAGCATCAACGAGAAGATCTATCTCGCAGAGGCGAACGCACGGGCCAGTCACTTCATCCCGGCCACCTTCCCTGGTCCGGTGGTGCGGCGCACCACAGGCACACCCTTTATGGGCTATGCCGGAGCGGCTCACATTATGCAGGAGCTGGTGAACCGCTTCTACGAGATGGTCTTCAACTTTCTGCCGGTGGAACTGGTGAAGCAGGTGGCAGGAAGCGGGGGGCAGGGGGCAGGAGGCGGGGGGCAGGGGGCAGGAGGCGGGAGGCAGGGGGCAGGAAGCGGGGGGCAGGAGGCGGGAGGCGGGAGGCAGGAGGCGGGAGACCGGTCGTCCGATCACTCGTCGGAGACGATGGCATGGAGTACAGCGGCCACAGATCGGCTGAATGCGGCAATTGAGCAGGTGCCCTTTCTAGCGCGAATTAGCGCCAGCCGTGCGCTGCGTCTGGCTGCTGAACAGGCCACCCGTGCCCGTGGCGAGACAGAAGTGAGCCTAGAGGTTGTTGAGTCAGCTATTGCCCACGGCACATCATGATGTGGTGTAAAATACGTTAATGCAGTCGTTGAGATGTGAGTAAGGATGGGCATATGATCAACGATGATCGACAGAAGGCACTCCAGCTTCAGGCGTGGCTCGCAACATTTAATCTGCCGCCACGGGTGATTAACCCGCTCCGTCGTGCCCTGGAGGTTGTGATGGGAGAGCGCGAGGGAATACCGGGCAAAAGCAATGCGATAGAGGGCGTGGATCGTGCGCAGTTCGTGAAAGAATTGTACCGTCCTGAGGGCGGTGTGATCCGCACGCTGCCCGCTGTGGGCGCACTGGTTATTGAGGCGCTTCGCGAGATGATCCCGCCGTCCTACGCTGCGGTTGAGACCCCGCCTGCTGTACCCCCGCCTGCCGCGCCTCCGCCCGCCGATGAGGGCTGGCGCGAGTTTGAGATTGATGATGGTTCCGTGTCCCCCGTTAACGATCCTGATCCGCTTCAGGATCTGCCGTTCGTTGCACCAGACCTATCCGCCAGCACTACCTGTGCTGACGGACAGGACTCCACAGCCGACAATCCAGTCGCACCGCCACCACGACGTCGCGGTCGCCCGCGCAAACAGGACAGCGTTGCACGTAGCCCAATGACCCAGCGCCCTCGTCCCGCGAGCGTCGCCGTCGCGCCCGCGCCCGTCACTCCATCGCCCGTCACCGTCGTGCAGGAACCCATCTCCTCAGATCTCGCCCTCATACCAGATTTGGATGAGTCTCAGCTAAGGCAGCTCTGGCGGGTGCTGCACCCACAGGGCCGCCGAGCAGTGATAGGCTATATCTCAGAGTTGCTCTATCCGTGATCTCCCTGTCCGCCTATCTCCCACAGGATCGGTGCCATGCGCTGGCATGTGGTATCTCGCTCCCACCCCATGCTGATGGCGCAGTTCTCTTTGCGGATATTTCCGGCTTTACCCCTCTCACCGAGATGCTGCGTCAGGCTCTTGGCCCGCGTCGGGGCAGCGAGGCGCTCACCGACCAGATCAATGCTACCTACGCTGCACTGATTACACAGGTTAATACCTACCGTGGCAGCGTGATCGGCTTTGCTGGTGATGCGATTACCTGCTGGTTTTCCGCTGCCGACGGTTCGGTCGCGCATCGTGCGACTGCCTGCGCGGTTGGCATGCAGCGAGCGATGTCGGTCTTTACCCATATTCCTCTGCCGGGGGGCGGCACCACGGCCCTGGCGCTGAAGGTTGCGGTGGCATGCGGCCCCGCCCGTCGTTTTGTGGTCGGCGACCCAGAAATTCAATCGCTGGATCTGTTGGCAGGCGACACCCTCGCCCGCGTGGCCGCCGCTGAACATCATGCCCTGGCGAGCGAGATTCTACTTGATGAGGCGACCGTCAGCGCATTGGGGAGTGCGGCAAAGATCATCGAGTGGCGCGATGATCATGATCGGGGCGAGCGATTCGCCCTGCTCGGTAGCCTTGCAGCAGCTCCGCCGGTTTCCCCGTGGCCGGCATTATCACCTGCGGCGCTCTCGGCAGCGATGCTGCGACCGTGGCTCCTGCCTGCGGTCTACCAGCGCGAACTAGCAGGACAGGGTACCTTCCTCACCGAATTGCGACCGGCTGTTGCGCTCTTCCTGCGCTTTACCGGGATTGATTATGACGCTGACCCAGACGCTCATACCCGGCTTGATGCCTTCATCCGAGCGGTGCAGGGCGTCCTGACTCGCTACGATGGCGCACTGCTCCAGGTCGTCATTGGCGATAAAGGGAGCTACCTCTGCATCGCGTTTGGTGCGCCGGTGGCTCATGAGGATGACGCCCGCCGTGCGGTATTGGCCGCGCTGTCGCTCCAGCGTGAGGCCGTCGTGGCGGGAGGGTTGCCCCCGCTCCAGATCGGCATTAGCCAGGGAATTATGCGCTGCGGAGCGTATGGCAGCGTCAACCGCCACACCTACGGCATTCTGGGCGACGAGGTAAATGTGGCAGCCCGGCTCATGAGTATGGCTGCACCGGGGGGAACCTTAGTTAGCGCAGAGATTCATGCTGCCGTTGCGAGTGCTGTTGCCTTCGAGCCACGTCCACCCGTCCGTATCAAGGGTAAAGCGGAACTCCAGCTCACCTTCGCGGTCGGCGACATCTATCAGCGCCGGGCGACGCGCCTCCAAGAACCGACCTATGATCTTCCCCTGGTTGGACGTACCGATGAGATCGTCTTAGCCAGCCAGGTCCTTCATCAGGCGCTGGCCGGGCACGGCCAGGTTTTGGGCATCACCGCAGAAGCGGGCCAGGGCAAGTCGCGCCTGGTTGCCGAGATCATCAGGTTGGCGTATCAGCGCCATGTCATTGGCTACGGCGGTGCCTGCCACGCCACCGGCACACGTAGCCCTTACCTCGTCTGGCAGCCGATCTGGCGTGCGATCTTCAACAGTGACCCGGATGCCTCGCTGCGACAGCAGATCCACGCGCTCCAAGAACTTGTCGCAATTTGGGCACCAGAGCGAGCTGATGCGACCCCATTGCTCGGGCCGCTGCTCGGGCTCTCTCTGCCGGAGAGCGACTTTACCCAGAGCCTAGAGCCGAAGGATCGCCAGGGGGCGCTGCACGCCCTGCTGCGCGATTGTCTGATGGCGGCGGCTCGTGAGGCCCAAGGTGCAGGCGGCGGTCTGCTGATTGTCTTGGAGGATACGCACTGGATTGATGCGGCATCAGATGATTTGCTGAACGACCTCGTGCGGGTTGTCCAGGAATTGCCCGTACTCATCGTGCTGGCCTATCGCCCGCGAGACATCACCCAGCTGCACGGCCTGCGCCTTGAGCGGCTGCCGGGCCTGACCCAGATCACTCTTGGGGGACTTGATACTGCAGCAGCCGAGCAACTGATCCGGGCAAAGTTGCTTCAGATCTTCCCCGCACATGCGGGCGCGATACCTGATACCCTTGTCTCCCGGCTGATGGAGCGAACCCAGGGCAACCCCTTTTTCTTGGAGGAGTTGCTGAATTATCTCCACGACCGGGAGATTGATCCCTACAAGGATGGTGCCCTTGAGTCGCTGGCCCTCCCCGATAGCCTTCACCGCCTGATCCTGAGCCGATTGGACCAGATGACCGGGCAGCAGCAGGTGATCTTGAAGGCGTCGAGCGTGATTGGACGGCGTTTTCCCGTAGACTGGCTACGCGGAGCCTTCCCAACTTTGAGTTCGCCCGAAGGGCTGACGCGGGAATTGGCTGAACTGGCGCGACTTGACATGACGCCATTGGATACGCCTGAGCCAGAACTGGCCTATCTTTTCAAGCACGTTATCATCCGCGAAGTAGCATACGAAAGCCTGGGTGCGGCCACACGCACGGCGTTGCACGGGCAGTTGGCGAACTACCTGGAGCGATCCGCTGGGGCTGATACTGATGGCGTACTCGACATCTTGGCCTACCACTACGAGCAGAGCGACAATCTGGCCAAAAAGCGCGAGTACCTGCGCCGTGCTGGTGCGGCGGCAGCGGATCGCTACGCCAACGCCGCCGCCCTGGCCTATCTCAGCCGCGCCCTGGATCTGGTTCCTCGCGATAACCTGAGCGAACGCTACGATCTGTTGCTGGCCCGCGAGACGATCTATGAGGTGCTGGGCGAACGCGCCCTAGAGTCGGCGGATCTCGATCAATTGCGCGATCTAGCCGAGCGACTCGGCGATCCTCGGCGCTGCGCGGAGGTGGCCCTCCAGTGCGGGCGCTATGCCGAGCGTATCGGTGATTACCCGGCGTCGGTTACGGCAACCCAGGAGGCGATTGCGTGGGCGCAGGCGGCCAACCTGAGTGGCCTGGAGGCGACCGGCTACCAGCGTTGGGGCTGGACGCTGCTGCGCCAGCGCGACTACGCCGACGCCCGTGTTCAGTTGGAGCGCAGCCTCCAGCTTGCGCGTGCCAACAATGACCAGCACTGTGTCTGTCGGGCGCTGACCGATCTCGGCACGCTGGCGCTCGAACAAGGCGCGCACACGGAGGCTCGCGGCTGGTACACCCAGAGCCTGAGCCTCGCCCGGTCGCTCGGGGATCGGCGGCAGGAGTGCCACGCTTTAGGCAACTTGGGGACCCTGCTGGCCGAACAGGGGGATTTTTCCGGCGCACGGGTGGCGCTTGAACAAAATCTGGCCTACGCCGACGCAATCGGCGATAATCAGATTGCGGGCACAACACGGAGCAACCTCAGTTTTCTCTGCATCCTGATGGGCGACTACCCCGGAGCGCAACGGATTCTGGAGCGAGGTCTTCCTCAGATCCGCGAGGTTGGCGACCGGCGGGTGGAAGCTGCGACACTGGGCAATCTGGGTTTGGTCGCGACCCATAAGGGCGAGTACGCTGCGGCGTACAAGGCGTACTCCGACTGCCTGGCGCTCGCGCAGGAGATCGGCGACCCGGTCTCGACCGGGTTTGCGCAGCGGGGGCTGGGGAATGTCGCCTTCGGCACCGGCGATATGGCGGCGGCGGAGGATGCCTACCAACAATCTCTGGCGACGCTGCGTGAAGTCGGCACCCCGGCGCTGATCGCCGAGCCACTGGCAGGATTGGCACTCTTGGCCCTGGCCCGAGGTGATATGGCAGCCGCGCTCACACCCGCCGAAGAGATCTTATCCTCCCTCGCCACCGGATCGCTTGATGGTGCCGAGGAGCCGATGGTGGTCTACCTAGCCTGTTACCAAGCTCTGCGCGCCAACGCCGACCCACGCGCCCCACTGCTGCTGGCCCGTGCCCGCGCCGATCTGCTGGCCCGCGCCGAGCAGATCTCCGACCCAGTGGCCCGACAAAACTTCCTTGAGCAGGTGCCAGCCCACCGTGGGCTACTGGCAGATGGGTGATAACAAGGACGATATATTTTTCCAGATCAATGTATGTATCAACGTGCTTACCTTCTATCGAAGAACAAATGGTAGCCAGACCTTCATCCCATAAGGGACGACCTCCAGTTCGATAGTGCTACGACCTTCATATCCATCAGCCGTCACAACGATGGGCAGTTCGTAGATTCCGCCCGTCGTAATATCAGCAGCCGTCACAATAAGCCACGCCTGTGCTGTCGGGGGGAGTGTGAGATCATAGAATAGCCCTTTCGCCGATGTTCCCGAGATGGGAAGCGTGGATGAGATCCCGACGGTGATATCTGGCGAAATACTCGCGAGATCTAAGCTCACACTAACCGGCATTGTCCATGTGTTAACCGCGCTCATATTGATTGCGAACACGGCGCTTTGCCCTGCCGACAGCAGAGCTCGTATCGGTGCTACGGTCATAACAACCCCAGGTTTACTCACCGTGAGATCGATTGGGATGGTCATGGTGGTTACACCGTCGCTTGCCTCCACCCGTAACGTATACCTCCCGCCTAGGAGGGTGGTTGTGTCGCTGAAAGTCAGCGTTGCATCTACGCTTGGCGTGATGATGTCCGTACTCCATGTGTAATCGAGCCCAACGGGTACGCCATCCAGTCGTAGCATGATCGGGTTGCTACTACCCTCGATCCCTGTTGATGATACGTGTAGTGTCGCCTGCTGCTGCGCCTGTAGGGTGAGTGCGGTGCTGGACGGCGTTAGGGTAAAGCTTTGCCTGACAACCTGCACCTCAATCGTAACTGCCTGCGTTACACCGATGCCCTGTGCCAAGATTGGCACCTCGTAGTTTCCTGCAGCAAGCGTCTCTGATGCCGTGATCGTAGCACTGGTCGTCACCCCCGCCACCGTTGGCGTAACGATGGATGTGGTAAATGTCAGGCTCAGCCCGTCGGGTAGCGGCCCACTCAATAGGCCCACCACATCGGGGTAGGGGTCAATCAACGTGTGTAACGTAAGGTTAGCGGTAATGGCATTTCCGGCGACGAGATGCAGGAGTGTGGGCGTTACAGCGAGTCCAAAGGCAGCTCCGTCCGGTACCCTCGTCACCGACGGGGAATTCGCTATCTGACCTGTATCGTCAAAAGCACTAACTGTGACGGTATAGGATACACCTGGGTCAAGCGACAGAACAGTTGTTGATAGCAGGGTGCTTGCTGTGATCACCCGTGTTGATTCGCCGGCCATAAGGGTCAGACGGTAGCCTGTCACATCTGGGCTTGGGTGAGGCTGCCACGCCAATGACAAACTGCGATAGCCGGGTGTCACGAGTGTCTGGGCATCCCATGTGACTGGCCAGGGAGCTGTGATTTCGATTGGCGTGGTGGTGTAGGCCCGAACCGGTGCGTTACGATCATCGTCGGCTTGGAGGTAGAGGTAATAGGTGCCGCTCGGCAGCGAGCTGAGATCAACGGTCGTATGCTGCAACGAGCCGTCAGTCGGCTGGGTGATAGTCTCGCGCACCAAGAGTCCCGTATGCGCCTGCTCCTGCCCAACGGGCAGCGTTGTACTCGCCCAGAGACTCACATGCGTCTGTGCCGTGTTGTCATTGAGTCGCCATGCGATCTCTGCCGTCAGGGGCTCCGTTTGTGTGGACTGGACATCTTGGAAAGCAGGGGGTATATCGTTGCTCAGGATGAGTAACTGGTAGCTGTTACTCGGTGCTGCGCCGCTCAGCCGTGCGATCCATGTACCAGCCTCTGCCCCATGCACCACATAGGTTTCCTGAACTTGGCCACCTGGTAGCCCGAGTGTCCCCGAAATCGTTTCGTCATATGCGATATTGACGAGCCGCACCGTGGGTGTAACCACCACACCACCGGGCGTAACGAGGGTTAGCAATGGCGCATCACTGGTGCGCGTCAGCGCGATGATCAGATCCTTGCCAGCAACGACGCTCACTGGCATATCCGTCACCGTCGCTGAAGGGAAGATGAGTGCTAGGCTAGCCTGATCGAGATTTGTGGTACCAGCCAGTGTCGCACGCTCGCGTGCCGCGACTATCTGTGCGCTGGAGACAAGCTGGTTTTGATCGACATTGCCGATCGAGATGTTCCCTCGCGAGTCAACAAAGACCCCAGTGCGGAAGCCCATATAGGACACATTCCCCTTGAAGCCCCAGGTGCCGTTGCGGAAGGCTCCTGCGTCCACCCAGATCCCACCGAACTTCATGTTGATGGGCGGGATGTTCGTACAGAAGCCCCATGCACACGGGCGGGCGATCTCGCCCTTGTTCAAGCCAACCTCCATTGAGCCGGATCCGGTAAAGAGGAAACCGCGTGAGTCGCTCCATGCGCGCACCGAGATATTTCCACGCACAATCACCGCCGTGACAAAGAGCGTTGCCTTGAACTCTTTGTTCGTCAGTTTCGCTTGGGCACCGCCAACTTGGAAGATAAAGACCTTCACACTTCCGCTGAGTCCCATCTCAAACGGTCTGGTTTGGAGATAGGCTTGCGCATCGGCACTGAGGGGTGCGACCCCGAAGATTTCGCGCCCAGCAATGATCCGTACGGCAATATCAATGCGCGTGCTACCACCGCTCAGAGTCACGGTACCCGATGCCGACGTCATAAAGAAGCCGGTTGTCCCAATCGGGATTTGGCAGTTCAGGGTCACGCTCACTTGGCGCAACCCAATGCCGCTGAGGGTTGGGGGATGCTCAATCTGCGAAGAACCTCCGACTGGAGTGAGACTATCTACAGCACCCAGCACCCGTGCAACTTCTGCATCGCCCTGAGGCTCGCGGATCGACATCGTCATGACACCCGCACCGTCGGTGGCGATGGTGACGCTCACAGCAATCCCACTACACCCAGCCGCGCTGCCAATTCCCGGTACCCCGAAAATACCACCTGCAGTGATCAGATAGCCTGTGCCTGATGGCTTCAGTTCACCTTGGAGGCCGAGGGTAAAGTCGCCCGCCTTAATAGCCGGGAGCGAAAATTTGCCACCACCAATCTTCACTCCGCTCTGGGGGGAAATACTCACGTTGTAGACAGCCGCACTCGCCCCGCCGAAGGAACTAGGTACTAAAAGTGATGCGCTGGTTGCATTCAACGTCCCGCCACTGATACTGACATTGCTGACGTTTAGGGACATTCCTGCCACAGCAAGCGCGAAACTCTTGACTGAACCACTCAGACTACCTGAGCTATCCACAATGATCGTACCTGCGGCACTGGCCTGAGATCCGGGAATCTTAATCTGCACGGTGCCGCTCAGCGAGATCTTGTAGCTTTGGTTACTTGCCACTGTGATAGATGCCTTCACTCCGGTGACGGCAAATCCACTCGTGCTGCCAAGGCGCAGGTCTGGAAGATTAATGTTCGCCATCGCGCCGCCAATACTCAGGCCGTTGCTGGTGACGCGGACATTCGTCACTCCACCTGTTGCGCCGCCCAGATTCGCGGGGAGTCGTAGCGTGCCATTTCCGACGCTCAGGCTATCGTTGTTCACCACCACATTGCTCAGGTCAAGTTGTACCGTGCCAAGCTTCAGCGTCACACTGCCAAGGCTGCCGTTGAACTGGCCATTCGTGCTGATTGTGACGGAGACATTCGGGATGGTCTGTGTATTTTGTGGCAGGTTAAGCTTGACGTTTCCTTTTATCGTTATCGTGTAGCCACCGCTAGTTGTCTGCACACTGAGCGTTGGCTTCAGTAGCACAGCTCGATCACCCGCCAGATTGATCTGATTAGGCAGTTGAATGGAGGAGCTACCGATACTCAGTCCGGCGTCAGTGATGCCAATAGTCGTGAGTGTGCCAGTGACGCCACGTACGGTGATCTGCGCCTGTGCAACAGACAGGCCGCTATTCGACAGTACGATATTCTGCAAGAATACGCTCGTTCCACCGATAGCCAGCGTTAGCTTCGCAACCGTGCCGGAAACATCGCCGGTCGAGCTGAAATGGAATGAAATCGGTGTGTTCTGGACGTTACCGGGAAGGTTGATGTGGAGTGTCCCGCTGGCATCAAATGTGTATTCCGAGGGAGACACCTTCAGGTTGAGTTTTGCCCCCGCAATCCATAGTTTCCCACTGCTCCCAAATTGGATGTCTTTGCTCAAGGCAATCGTCACGCCGCTCAGGCTCAACCCGCTTTGCGTGAGAGCGACATCCATCACCGTGGCCGTGGGGCTGCCGAAGCGCGCTGGCAGCGTCAGCGCCGCCGTGGCGGCGTGCAGACCATCATTTGCGAAGGTGATCGCCGATAGGTTTAGGTTTGCCCCAGCGATTGTGAGGGATAGTGCGGAAAGGCTTGCGGTAAAGGTGCCATCACTGCTTACGGTAAAGCTCAAGGTACTATCGGGCGGGGTATTTTGAGGCAGGCGGATACGGAGCTTCCCTGAGCCAGTAAACGTGTAGGCGTCCCCATTGACCTGTAGGCTGACCACGGGGGATCGCACTGTGATACGCTCGCCTGCGCCGCCGAACGGAATATCTGCGAGGGCAAAGCTCCCGCCACCAATGCTCAGTCCGTTCGCGGTCATTCGCACATCGCTCACTGTCACGCTCTTGCCAAGAGCAGGGGGAACGGAGAGCGTCGCAGTCCCAACCGCAAGGCCGTCATTCGCGATGGCAACATCCTTCATCACGAGTGTGCTGCCGGCGATGGTTAGATTCAAGCTTGATAACGATCCCGCGATCTCGGTTGCACCCCCACGCTCACTGAGTGTGAGGCTCGTCGCAATTTTCTGAGTATTTCCGGGCAAGGTAAGGTTGAGTGTACTCTTCAGTGCAAAGCTATACGAACTCGTTACCGCATTGAAGCTTAGGGTTGCCGTATTGGCAGTCAGACGAATCTTCGTCCCGTCGCCAATCACAATCTCTGGGAGCGTGATAGTTGCGCTGGTGATCTGAAAATTGGTCGGGGAGATGAGTAACCCCTTGGCGTTGCCCCGCGCCCCGCCAAATGCATCCGGCACCTTGATGACGAAGGATGGAACCGCAATGCTGCTAGGTGTGAGCAGTGCTCCGGCCCCTACCTCTATCGTCACACCAGCGGTGGCCAAGGTGAATGCTCCGAGAACGCCACCGAAGGTTGGCCCTGGGGTAAGCGTAAAGGTAGCGGCAGCCGTCCCTTGGACACCGGCTGAACTCAGTCGCACGCTTGCTGATCCAGCGGCGATGCCGTTATCCACTCGTATTTGGCTCAACGTGAGTGCACCACTGATCGGGAAGCCCGCAATATCGCTAAGCGAAATCGTCGCGCCGGTGTCAGGCGTGATAATCCCACTTGCGCCGCTAGCGGTGAGGTTGCCGACAAACAAGGGGTAGTGGCCGACAATGTGGGACAGGGTACCCGATCCACTGATCATTTTCGTTGTGGGATTGATGCGCAATGCTGCGGTCGTACCCTCCAGCACTAAATGATCGCCAAGGCGCAGATTGCCGGTTGCGACAATCGTACCGTCTGAAAGACTCGTATAGCTGTCGGCATTCACCGCAATGGTGCCATACACCCGAACTGCGGCAGAGACGGTGATATGGAACGTAACGTGTCCACTGCGCTGGCCGTCGCTCACGTTCAGGGTGATGGTCGCAAGTCCGACCTGACCCTGAGTTGGGGTGAGGGTCATCGTCCGCGTGATTCCCGTGCCGCCCATGATGATCGCTGATAGAGGAATGAGCGCAGGATTATCGTTGCTCACACTGACGATCAGACTGCTCGCAGGAGTCTCCACATCATTGACCGTAAAGGTGATCGGACCAACCTGACTGTCAATCCCAACCGTCTGATTGGCAATAGCCGAAACCGTTGGTGGGTAATTGAGCGGGCGCACGGTGAGTAAGAAACTCGCGCTGCCGGTCATTGCACCATCGCCCACCGTGAGCGTCATCGTAATGCTACCAAATTGGTTTGGCAGCGGTGTCACCGTTACGGTCTGGTTTGCCCCACTCCCACCCAGGACGATGTTCGTAAGAGGCACAATGGACAGATCGCTGCTTGTGACCGTTATCGTCAGACTTGCTGCCGGAGTCTCACGATCGTTCACCGTGAAGGAGATCGGGCCAAGAACCCCGTTCTCCATCACCGTCTGGTCGCCAATCGGGCTGATGGTTGGCGCGGTATTGATCTGTGTGACTGTCAGAACGAAGCTGGTGGTGGCCGTGAGTGATCCATCACTGACGGTGATAGTGATTGTCGTACTACCAAAATAGCCAGGAAGGGGAGTCACTGTTACTGTGCGGCTCGAACCAGTTCCGCCCAGGACGATATTTGCATGAGGAACAAGGGCGGGGGTACTACTGACCGCCGTCATCGTCAAATTGGCGGGGGCCGTCTCGCTATCCCCAACCGCGAAAGTCAGCGGGCCGAGCGTACCGTTCTCAGGAATCGACTGGGCGCCGATAGGGCTGATCGTGGGTGGAGTGTTAGTGTGGGTGACGGACAGGGTAAAGCTGGTACGACTGGTGTTTCGTCCATCGCTTACGGTAAGCGTGATTGTTGTGCTACCGAACTGCGCTGACATCGGCGTCACTGTCACCGTGCGGTTCGCCCCACTTCCGCCCAGCGTAATATTTGCCGTTGGAACGAGAACGAGATCACTGCTGGTTGCACTAACAATCAAGCTATCGGCTAGTGTTTCCGAGTCGCTGATGGTAAAGGTAAGCGGACCGAGTACACCATTCTCCGCAATCGTTTGGTCACCTATCGCGCTGATCGTAGGGGCCGTATCCTGGATGGTCAGTGTGGTGCAGGGTGTCCCACCTTCTGCTGGGAGGTTTTGCCAAGCACCCCCATTAATCCGATACTGGGCGCAAACGGGCGATGCTCCGACTGCGGGAAATGTTCGGGTCTGACGATACGTGTAGGTGCCACCACCCTTGGCAAGGGTGATCCCAGATGCAATGGGAAAATCGCCTAACCCTGGGGCACTTGCCTGAAGATCAATCACGACCGCACGCGATCCGCCGTTGGCAGCAACAAAGCTGGCCTCGACAGGCGCATCAGGTGCGCGAATCGCTGGCGTCAGCGTCAACCCGCTGGTGATCGTCGGCCCAGCAAAGGTAATTCGTACGTAGGGGTGAAGAGCTTCCGCATTAGACGGCTGCCCACATTGGTTACCTGTGGCGACTGCCGCGCAAAAGGCAGAGCCGATCTGAGATTCCGGGGCGCTAAAGATCGCCAGCCCGTTGTTGGGAAGCGCGCCGGAGTCCCACTGCTGTGCGAGCCCTGTAATACTCCAACCCTTGAAGCCAAGAGTCGTGTCCACAAAGGAACTCGACCATGCCGTACCCGTATCAACAGTCGGTTGTTGGTTCCATGTCCAAACGCCTGTCCCGTACGCGCAGACCGAGGGATCGTACCAATTCTGGGTGGCACGATAGAGGTTCGTGTTAAAGCCGCTGCCACCTACAGGGACAACATACTGATATGCGTAGAAGGTTGCATCAGTGATGCTCGATCCAGTAGGGATGGCGGGCAATGGAAAATAGAAGAAACCGCGTGTTTGTAAGCGGTTGAACCAAGAATTTGCGCTATTGAGCGGCCCTGGATTATACCCAACAAAAACTGCCTGCTGCGCATTGCAACTCGCAGTGGTTGGGTTGCCGCTTTGCAGGTACATGCTTGCGCCCGCCCGTGACTCGGCGGTCGTTGGGTCGAGTACGACCGGATACACACGCTGTGAACTTGCAAGCCAGGCTGTATCGAAGGTATAGGTGAGCAGATAGCGCCCAGATCCTTGATCCGCAAGACTCACGCCCACACTGGTGGATGTGGCACCGGCGGCATCCTCGAAGAATGGCGGTGCTAGGCGGGGGCAGTTAGTTGTACAGCCGGTGAAGATCACCGCACCTTCAGGGGTTGCCGCAAGAGTCCCCCCTTTTGCATCAAGGAGAAAGGAGATTTTGCTGTCAGCGGGTGGCTGATGAAAGATCACATCTTCTTTGAACTGATCTGAGGAAACCCAGTAACGAAGATCGACATAAGGATAAATATCTGGATAGAGGATTGATGCGCCACTTACCTGCCCCTGTACCGAGGAACTGCCCAATGGAATGAAGGAGAGACCGTAGACACCCATTGCAATGGAGACCAGCGCGGCGTTTGAGGGGGCGAGTGCGAAGGCAACGGCGTTTTTGGACACACTGGCAAGGGGTGGGGCAACCATCGGACTTGTGAGGGCGAATTGTGCAACGGTATCATTCGCCGCATTGCGCCAGTTGCCGCTCGCGGAGTCAAGGATGAGATCATTGTTGATCTCCTCCCAATGCCCATCAGCCGTCTGGTAATGGATAGGGCTGGTATAGGCGAATGCTTCCCCACTCCCATCCGGGTTGAGAAAAACCTTGCCATTGCTGGTTCGACGATCTACTAATTCAATCGCATTCGAGGGCGGCGCAGACTGATTTAATGTAGGCGCGGATATCGTCTGTAGCTCATCGGAAGCAAGGAGGAGAGAATCCTGGTTCTCCAACGATGGCAGGGCTGTGTCAGCAATATGGTTCACTGCTGGTGATTGCACCGCCGGGGAGAGGGTATGCGATGGTGCGGCACTCGCCAGCGGTGCAACAGTGGTGATGCTGAACAATAACCAGATCGTCCATGTAATCCGTCGAAAAAAGGAACGGCGATGTTTGGTCATGGTTATTATTCCTTGTACTGGAAGTGCGCTGACGAAATGGAAAGATCGTCTCCCCAGCCATCGTCCTCGACGACATGCATGATAGATCGTTTTATGCGGTAGCGGGACGATCTACCTGGACGACCTGAGCACCATCATGGGGTAGGAAATCTACGATCTTCGTACCGATGGCAGAAACACCTTGAATTGCACCCTCTCGTCATGAGTATCGGCGAAGTCCCGTTCCACGACGGTCGAGGCAACATGGATGCCTCGACCATCTCCCAGTTACATTCTTGGCAGCGCCCAGTACGGCTTTCTGAAAATTCGTACGAGGTTCCAGTCTGTGCAGATTCGGTGTCCGACCGCCGGAACCCAGCCCCCGGACACCGAATCTTGGATACTGAGGCCATCACTAAACCTGAAAGGTATTTCCAGGACGTTGTACGGGCTAGCGGACGACCAGCGGTAGATAGACGATATTCATTCTAACTATTGCGGTCGCGGTGCGGGATGCCGTGGGCATCGTGGTCGAACCCACAGTCGGCGTGGGCGTCGTGGTCGCGGTGCGGGATGCCGTGGGCGTCGTGGTTGAACCCACAGTCGCCGTGGGCGTCGCGGCTGCGGCAGTGGCCGTGGGCGTCGTGGTCGAACCTGGCAGGTTGCTCACGGTCGCCGTTAGCGTTACCGTTGCTGTCGTCGTCGTCCGGGTCGCTGTCGCTGTTGGCGTCGTTGTCACCGCCACCGCCGTCGCCGTCTGGGTTGCCGTCATCGTTGGCGGTATCGTTGTTGGCGGAGTTGCCGTCAAGGTGCCGATAAAGTTCTGTCCAGTGACAATGCCGCTAATAGTGATGCTTACCGGGATGAACGTGTAGCCGCTCTTCGTCGGAGTGAACGTGTAGATCCCCGCTGGAACACCGCTGAGGGTATAGTTGCCACTGGCATCGGTGGTCGCGTTGCGGGTGCCGTCCGTCACTACAACCCCGGCCAGACCGATATTGCTGCTGTCGGTGACGCGCCCGGTGATGGTGTAGTAGGTGGTCTGCGTGAGAGAAAGGCGAGGCCAGAAGCCGAGCGCGGCGCGATAGCCGCTGCTCGTCGCGTAGCTGCCGCTGGCGAGGGTCTGCCCTGCCGTGCTATTGAGCCGATAGCTGCTGGACTGATGCGGCTCGCCGCTGATCGCACTCACATCTGAGTGTAAGCGGTAGCTGGCTGAGGCTGATCGGGCAGGATAGAAATCGAGGCGAGTACTCTGCTCGGTAGTCAGAGACATGTTGCCTGCGCGGTCACGGAATTGAGCGCAGACCCGCACGGTGTCGCCGTGCTGTCCGGCAAACTGCCACCAGATGCGCGGCTGGAAGGGCTGCCATGCGCCCAGTGTGCTACACGTACTGCCCACGCGCACGTCTTGGACACCACTGTGCTGATCAGTAGCAGTCAGGTCTAGCGGCACACTGACGCTATTGGTAGTAGCCCAGCCATAGTTCAGTGTGAACGATCCAGTCGGCGCGACGGTATCAACGGTGAAGTGCCACGGCCCAGCCCAATCGCTAGGAGCTTTGCCATCGCCGGCCCGCATGCGCCACTCATAGGTACCGGAACTGAGGTTGTTGAGTGTCCAACTCGTGCCAGTTGTTAAGCCAACGTCTGCCACCTTGGTGCCATTGAGATAGACTTCGCCATCATAGTTGCGGTAGGTGTCATTCGGGTCGGGGTCGCCGTTGTCCTTCCATGACAGGATGACACTAGTGCTGCTGCTGGCGCTGTCCTCGGCGGGCGAGACGAGCGAGGGTTTGTATGGGGGTTGGTTGAGGGACGGGCCATTGTAGAGACGTGTATAAGATATTCTACCGGGGTCAAGCACGCTAGTACCCAGACTTGATGTCGAATAACTACTTGGATTGTTAATGTTGTATCTGCCATCACTCCGCTTACCTATTACAACTACCCAGTGATTACCGCCGTCTATGCCAACTATTACAGGGCGTTGATTCCGTAACTCATTATCGATATCTCCTGAACCAGTATATGAAACCCCTGAAGGCATACAGTTGTTGCTCCAGTAGACGCTACATCCATCAAGATAACCGCCAGTATTACTAAGACAACTGTTCATCTGCCTCGGATTGGTAAAACCTGGTTGATAATAATTGGATATCATCGCAAGCGATGTGATTGCACATCCAGCATAGGCAATAGTTGTTGCACAGGTACCAAGCCGATCACCTCCCCATGTTCTGTCTTCCTGGCTAAATAGGGGTACTTGCAGATCAGGTATGACCTCTACTAGATTTATCGCCCCTGACTTAATACCCATCAACTCAAAGCCGCTGTCAACAGTGTTGACAGGAGTCGCCACTTGAAATGTCGCAAGGATTTGTAAATATACCTGTTCATTCAGATCTTTCTCTGGAAACAATATTTCGTAGAATCGCGAGTTCTGTGCGATTACGACATGACGATTCCAATGATCACCTGCAAATGAACTATAACTATAACCAATTTGCTGGCTCACATACATTTTATTGGGTTGTGTTGGTGTAGGAAGCAACTGTTCCTTGTATTTCTGAGTTAGCCAGTCTTCTACGGGAGTATTCTCCGGGTTATTGAAGACTTGTATTGAAAAAGATCCATTGGTATTGCCAAGGCTAATCTGCAATATGCCTTCAGGCTCATGTAATTTTGCTACACCTGATGCAGGATACCACAAAGTATAACTATACCTAGTGTTATTCAACTCTTGCCAATCATCTGGATGCGTTGCGTTCGAAGCCAATGGTAAATTGGACGCAGAAACCGGTACATGCTTCGTCAAGGTCGTAAGCAGCATTGCTACAACTACCAAGATGAAAAGATTCCGTATGAGTGCAAGAGCGTTCATGATGGATTCCTTTGGCTTGTAAGAGAGAAAGGTTCATGATGTCCGACCAACAACGTCGGTTGGTGGGGCGTTCTGGTAAACCTGCCAAGTACGGTTAACACAGGCTTCGCTCATCTGCAGTTAGTGTGCTACTTGCTCAAATCGCAAGCGGACGTTAAGCTTTTCTATAGCGGCAAAACCCAATAAGCGATGCTCAAACTTCGCACACAGGTTACAGATGAGCGACAAACTTTACCGCACACAAATGCCCGAAACCCGCACTTGCCAGGTTTACGCCTTCACAAGTGGTGGAGGATTAGTTCTTAAAATATGCAGAACGTTTAGTTATCACTACAGATAGCAAGCCAACTGAACGTCACCCACTGCTTATCACTCCAGCTTTGCCCGTTATCGAGGTGAAAAAAAGCCGTGAAACCATTTGTCGTTGCTGCCATGATTGGGATTACATCGGCATGCTGTGACCATGCTGGTTGGATAAAAACATCGTAGGGAGTTTTGCATGGCGGAGAAAGAGTAATCGCCGCGTCCAGTTGGGTTTGACTCCCCGAACTACCCAATGTTTGCATTCCGTGATACATTCGAACGTTGGTATCGGTAACCGATCTAATAAGGTTTGGTGCTTGTAGTTGTGTGATACTGCCATCTGGTACGCTTCCCGCAATAACTGCATAGGGCACACTCGCCAGTTGTTCGCGCGGCGTCATCTCCGCATCGCCGTTCACGCTAACGCCTAGCCACAGCGGCGCACTGAGCAAGCTGACGGGAATCGGCGTCACACTGCCCAGGGCTACGTTGAACAGGCCGTTGCTCACCGGCACCGCATTGCCGCCGCTGCGCTGCTCCGTCCATGCCGCCGTGCCACCGGTAGGCGCGGCGTAGAGGTTGAAGATCATCGGCACGGTGGCGCTGACCGGCGTGCCGCTAGGGTTGGTTAAGTGACCCTGGTAGCTGATGGTCGTGGTCGCGGTGGCGCTGACCGTATTAGTGGCGGCACTAGGGTTAGCAAAGGTGTTTGATACTACGAACATGAGGGCGACCAGCAGCAAGGTACCCACGTTCATCGTGAGTTGCGTGCGAAACGTCATTGATCGGTTCATAAGACGAATCCTTCCTGTAACACATTACATATATGACAGCGTTACCACCCCGTATCGTAAAGGTCATCCCTCGCCATCGCTACCTGTCCTTTTCATCTGAGACAAAGCTCTTACCTGGCGGTAGTACTCAACCGCCGCTGCGGTGCGGTTGGGCGCGTCGAGCTTGCGGCGCACGCTCAGCAGGTGCTGTTTCACGGTGGAGAGCGTTACCCCCAGGTGATCTGCGATCTTCGGCTCGCTGATGCCCTCGGCGACCAGTTCGATCACCCGGCGCTCTTGGGGACTGAGAGGCGTGCAGGCAGGCTTCTGGTTATCCTGCGGCTGCTTGTTGTGCAGGTCGTAGCGCACGGCTGCCGCCGTGCGGTTTGGTGCGCCCAGCTTTAGGCATACGCTATGTACGTGATGAGTCACGGTCTGTGGCGAGATACCGAGCAGGTGTCCGATCTGTCTGTCGTTGTCGCCGCACACAACCCGATCCATAACGTAGTGTTCACGCGGTGTCAGAAAAGTGTCGGGCGAGGATGGCATCGGCGCGGGTTGTTTCTCGGTCATGTGGGGGGACTCCGTCACTCAGCGGATTACTCGTTACCACAGTGAGCGTGTTCGGCGGAGGTTTTCCCAGCGTGTTTTTGGGATTGATGTATCGTCTTCTCCGACTACCTCAGATGTCTTGGATGGGCTTGCGGTACGGCTGGTACTATGGTACACTTGTACTACGACATTCCAATGTGAGGGTATTGATGGATCTTGTATTTGAGTGGGATGAAGAAAAGGCGAAGAGGAATACACAAAAGCATGGTGTTACATTTCGAGATGCAATAAGGGAACCGGTAAAAACCAAATACCCCAGGCGGTGGTAGGATACGCATGTAC
>JBAXMH010000025.1:0-28346 GCA_037134395.1 Chloroflexales bacterium | reverse complement strand
CTCAAACCGGCTCTGGTGAGGAGGCACCGTTTACACAATCTATTTTACACCCTCAAAACCAGTTGTCGGAACCATTGGGGATGTTCAGAACGGAACCATCACCCTTCGTTCCGCGTCGGCGCTCAGGGCGGCGCTTCGTGGTGCGTGGTGCCATCAGCGGCGTCCTTTCGTCTTCTGAAGTTCACGTTGCTGGTGGGCAGCTACGCTATCGAGGAAGATGCAGAAGCCTTCATCGCCCCCCGTGTACTCCAGTTCACCTTTGTGGCACAACTGACGTACTTTTTCGGTACTCTTCGCAAGGATCTTAGCGACATCCTTCACCTTTGCCTGTGGACGAGGAGTGAGTAGCGTAGGCGGAACGTGATCAACCCTGTTGCCATCCATTGGTTTTGTGGGCGTAATATTGGTGAAAGGGAGTGGCTTCTCGCCTGGAAGCACCTTGCGGTTCAGTTGGGTATCCGCCGTTGTGGCGTTCGTTGGTCGAGACTTGCAGGTCATACATATGATCCTTGTTCTGATGCGCCTGTGGATCGGCTTGCGTGCGGATGTATCGTGTGGTAGGATAGAGGGGCTTAGTACCTCTGTCCGTTGCATCCGCCTGTGGTAGCCATCCACGGGCGTTTGTGATTCTTTCCCCCGACATAACATGCGATCCAAGCGAGCCACGCTCGTCTAACTGCGCCGTCATCTTCGCGTAGCCTGCTGCTTGGGTGATGGACTCTCATACGGCCCCCTGCTTTCGACTCAGAAAGTCGCCCAGATCGTCAGGCCGGATGCGGACGATCCGCTCTGTCAGCCGAAGCGGTCGAAGCTCGCCCGCCTCGATGAACCGAAACATCTGCCGGTACGAAACGTTCAGATACTTGGCAGCCTCTGCGATGGTTAGGAGCGCCTCTGCTGGCTTCTTACGCTTTTCCTTGTTCATAGGAGCCTCGGTATTGAACTCCTACACCCTGACCCTCAAGGACTCGGATACTTAATACTTACAGTTTAGCATAATTATAGGTTGCCGTAAATAGCTTCGTAATGAAGTAGAACAAGTGATTAGAAGCTACTTAATTGTAATGAGTTTTTTTCGTGTGTTGCGGATAGCACATTTGCGTAGTTCGCACTGGAGCCACACCTTTGCTCGACTTGATACGATTCAGCGTCATGCAGTTCGTCTATCATCTCCTCGTGCGATCATTCGCGCATCCCCGAACTGTTTTCACCGATGTACCACTTCCGGGGCAGGGCCGATAAGACATTTTTCCTCATCGCACACCCGCTTGACTTTCTCCCAGGCTCGCCCGCCTGCCGTTCCAAACACCCGCTGGCATACCTTGCGCCGCGAGGGTTCCTCGTGCGCCGCCGCGATAATGGCGGCTCGCTCAGCCTCCGTCACGTGGGGTGCTTCCAGGCGTTCCGGGCGTTCTTCGGGTGGTTCAGGAGGCATCGTGAGGGTGTGTGGAAGCACTTCCTCCGCATCAGAACGCCCGGAAGCGCCGCCGAGTGCTTCCCGCCACTGCCGACGTTCCCCATCATCGATCAGCGAGGTGCGGACGTTGACGGCCTCTCGACCCGCAACCACGCAGAAAACCCCCGCGCCTCCGGGCGGCCCCGGAAGCGCAGAGGGGGGGACTGCACCGCTGGCCGCAATCTCCTGCGTCCGCAGCGCCGTGTTGGGCGTGTCCTGCGATTGGCTTGGCTGAAATCCGGCCATGAAGAGACTGATCTGCGAACGCCAGCGGGTCGCAAAGTTCGATGCCGTCTGGGTGGCGATGATATAGCGAAGTCCAAAGGCGCGGCCTGCCGCTAGTTCGCTATTCAACCATTGCTCCAACACCTTGGCGCTGGTGGCATCGTGCAACAGCGAGAGTTCGCTGACATAGATCACCAGGAGGGGCAGATCGCCGCCGGTGTAGAGTTCCCATTTCGAGACACCTGCCCCACTGAGGATGCGACGGCGGCGCTCACGTTCCGCACTGAGGGCGTGCATGGTTGGGGCAATGGCGGTTGGGGTGAGAGCGGCTCTCCAGACATGAGAGTGCCCATCCCACCCCGCAAAATCCAGCCCTTTGCCATCAATGATGCAGAACTGCACGTCGTTCGCGGGGTGGAGCGCGGCCAGACTGAGCAGCACACCGATGGCCCAGTTATCTTTACCTCCATCACTCTGCGCACTCACCAGGATATGGTTGACATCGCCAACAAAGGCGGCTTGTGAGAGGACGGCGTGACCACTCACCAGACTCCATCCCAGAGGGAAACGATAGCGGGCGCTCGGTGCTTGGCGGGTGAGAGTCTGGATGGTGGTCGCGAGATCGGGTGGCTGCATCAGCGCGGCCCCCGCGCCGATCACGGCCTGCGGGCGCGGCGGGCGTGTCTGGGGACGTACCCCAGGAGCCACGGCCACCCCGAGACGCTGATACTGGCGATAAAGCAGGAGCAGACGCAGCGCAAGCCAACAGGTGCCGGCCATTATCATGAACATAAGCTGGAGCCAGAAGCCGTCTTCGGGACTCATCGGCAGTTTCCTCAGAAATTCTCGCGAATCAGGCGACGAGCGAGTTTTTCAGGCACCAGCGCAAGCAGCAAACCGATGCCTGCCGCAAGCCCTGCGGCGGCTAGTCCGCCCCCAAGGCTTTTAACGAGCGAGAGAGAGATACCAAGGGCGGTGGTCGTGGCGTCCATGATCAAAAATACTCCCCAGAGGACGCGACTCGCCTGCCCTCGCGCACGTCCCGGGTCAAAGCCGATCTCGGCAATGGTGATTCCCAACGGGATGGCCCAGATGAACCAAGCCCCCGCGTTCACCGAGGAAACTGCTGGGTTGTTCGTCCCCGGAAAGACGCTGCGAAGTGCGGCGAGTGCATCTGCCGCCCAGCCCACGCCGAATGAGGCGAATGAGTCCAGCGTGAAGTACGCACCGACGAACCAGGCCGCAGCGCAGACCAGGAGTCCGATCCCGGTTGCCGTCAGGGTGACGAATCGATCATAGCCGGTCACGCTTCGGCGGCGGGCGGAACGCACCGGTTGGGGGATGTCCTGACCACCAGACGAGTTCGCCAACACCATCAGGCGGGCGAACAGATCCGCAGCCTCACTCGGCGCACCTTCGTGTGCGGGTTGGTCTGACGGAATGGTCGAGGGTTTATGTAAAAGTGGCTTCGAATGGTTCTCCGTGACGCACGCCCCACTCAGGTACACTCCTCATCGTCCCACACGAGCGGTCTCCAGTCGGGCGGGATGATGCCGTCGCGCAGCGCACGGGCGATCATCCCGGCGTGGGCACGGTCAGCGCGGAGGGCGTGGCAGCGCCGACATAACACCCGCAGATTGGGCAACGCATGGGAGCCGCCGCTGCTCACCGGAATGTGGTGGTCAATATGCGCCTGCTCCAGCGGGATGGGTGCGGCGTCACGGCAGTACGGCCCCTGACAGTATCCTCCGTCACGTTCCCACACCTGCTGCCGGATCTGCGCCCATACCGCACGCGGGGGCCGTCGCTTCTTCGGCATCCGTCTACCCTTTCTGACGGCGGAAACAATCAGAGTTCCCGCCGTCGTCCATGCTGTGCCGTGCGGTGCCGAGCCATGCCTCGCCTGACCACGCCTCGCCGTGCCGTGCCTCGCCTCGCCTGGCCATGTGTATAGGTCAGTCTTCGCGTACCTCAAACGCGCTGACCTCGAAGCGACCCAGGCCGATCTGCCGACCGCTGCCGATGCCGACGAGTCGGCCTGCATCAATCAATACGGCTTCTAGTTCGCCTCGATTGATCACGGTGCGATCCACCCGCACGGCGAAGCTGGCCCGCCAGCCCGCCGCTGCGGCAACCCGATAGCGCACATTGCGGGCTTTTGTCGTAGGGTTTCTCACCGAGCTAATGTGCAGAAAGACGGGTGCCTGATCGCTCGTCGGGAGCGGCTCCGGCGGGAGGAATTGGTCAATCATAATGCGCTCATCAACAATCTGGAGGGTGGCGACGAGGGCGGGCTGGATGCTGCCGCGCCCCTTCCGCGTGAAGCGGGCACCGTCACGTAGGCAGCCGAAGACCGCCGCTGCCGGGAGGTAGAGCTGGCGATCCGAGGTCATCAGGACGGTGCGCCGCCATTCGTCGGGGTCGTTGCCCGCGACACCCGTGCGCTCACGTTTGCCGCTGACCGGGATGGTTTCGGGGCCGAAACTGTGCCAGAGGAGCGGGCGGCTGCCCTGGATGACCGCATGGGCGATCAGAATATGTGCCATGAGTGGTTTCCCCGCACATAATGCACCCGGTTGCTGGTTGTCGTCGGACTGGTTGGTGGGCGGAGGCATGCGCCACCGCATTCGCAGGTGGGGGGATGGCGCAGGCGTTGCTCACTGCGGCAGGGCGGGTACGACGAGCCGCCCGGACGGGGGCGGGGGATCGGGTAGGGGCGGGGTGGTGGGGGCGGAACGGGGGGCATGGCAACGACCTCCTCGCCGGAGGCACGTAGCGCATGCCAAAGCAGATTCTTCGGGGTCACGACGGCCTCCGGCGCGATGTGGCAGAGAAATGAGCGGCTGCCAACACGAATACAGCACCCCATCGCCATCGCGTCGTTCACGGGGAACGGCGCGGCAGGGTGCCGCTGGAGGTCGTCGCATGGTGTGGTACCATGCGTCCAGCCACACGCCTGGTAACGTCAGGTGTGGGGTCAGAGTCCCGGCGGGTGTTACTAGCACCTTCCGGGTCTCGTTTCATTTCATACGGTTATAGTATATGAGATCGGCGATACCGTCAAGGAAATTTTCGATACTTCTTGGGAATAGTATCGAGGTTGCGCGAATGAAGGTACGCATCAACTGCCGCATAGGTTGTAACCCACTGGGAGCCTATTTTTTTTGCTTTGAGACGCTGATTTCGGACATATACGAGCAAAGAATTTTTTGATAGGCCGGCATACTCCGCTGCCTGTTGAAGCGAGATCAATTCACCCACCGTCAGAAGGTCGTTGAGGCTTTGGTTGTCGTTTGGCTCCGTCACCTTTTCACCCAATCATGTATCAGTGCATCACCGCATCTTACAGCGCAAGGTGGAGTTGCGTCAACGCTTACCTGATCAAGCCATTGCACGATCATGCAATGCCTTCTCGTCTCATTGCACGAATCGCCACAAAATTGCAATCCTTAAATCAGGCAGTTCAGGATAGCGATGGCCTCGTAGCGCTTCACCGGATGCTCGGCGCGGAGCATGAGGATGCCGAGATCGCTCAATACCTGGACGTACTTTTGTGCAGTGTGGTATGACTTTGCGCCGAGTACATCCTGGACATCGCGCACGGTGAGGATGGGCCGCTGGAATAGGTGATCGATTATTCTCAGTGGGAGGCCCGAGTCCGTCACCGCTGCCACTTGCTCGCGCCAAGTGCTTTGGAGATCCTGGAGTTGTTTGGCTCGCCGTGCTGCATCGCGTGATTGCTCCGTTACTCCGCGCAGAAAAAAGAGCAGCCAGTTGTGCCAGTCACCTCGCATGCTCACGCCCAAGAGGAGATCATAGTAGGTGTCTCGGTGATGCTCAAAGTAGGCGCTGAGGTAGAGGAGCGGCTCTGGGAGGAGATCCCAGGCGTGAAGGAGCAGGGAGATGAGCAGTCGGCCAATCCGCCCATTGCCATCAATGAAGGGGTGAATGGTCTCAAACTGGTAGTGGATAAGACCAAGCCGCAGCAGTGGAGCGTAGTCGTTATCGGGATTAGTGTGGATGTATTTCTCAAAGGCATCGAGTACGCTGGGCAGTTCATACGGCGGTGCCGGGACAAACCGTGCTTCACGAACGGGCGAACCTGATGCGCCGATCCAGTTCTGGCTTCGGCGAAACTCCCCTGGCGTTGCATCCTTCCCGCGTACGCCATCCATCAGTTTCTCATGGAGTTCGCGGATCAGGCGCAAGCCAATGGGCAGGGTGTCTAGTCGTTTGATGCCGTAATCGAGTGCCTGGACATAGTTTAGTACTTCTTGCACGTCATTTTCAGGCAGGGGTGGTCGTAAACCTGGCAGGTATGGTTGTCCGGCTTCGTAGGCATAGAGGTCGGCAATCTCTGTTTGGGTGCCTTCGATCTTGGAGGACAGCACGGCCTCACGCCGGACGAATGGCCCAATCAGTAGGCTGGGGCTGGGCACGGCGCGGCCAAGCCCGGCCAGTTCTCCCAGTGCCCGGTCGGCGTCAGAGAGGGCGCGAACAAGCGATGCTTCCATTGATAACGCTGGGGGGAGCGGGTGCGGAATAAAGGCGATGTAGTTAGTTGCCGGGTACTGTAGCGTGGCCGCATGCGTGGCCGCTACCAGATTCCCTGGCGCATCTTTGGTGAATTGGTCAATCTGCATCGGTATGTCCCCCCTCAGCCTTGGTCGCCAATCCCCGCCCCACTGGTATCCTCGGCGTAACGTCGGCGGCATCCTGCCGACAAGATGCCCTCGGCGTAGCGCCGGCTTCCAGCCGGCACGATGCCGGCGCTACGATCCCTTATCCTGCCGGCACGATGCCGGCGCTACGATGTCCCCACTGGCATCCTCGGCGGTGCGGTTTCCCACATCAACACAATCTCCTCCGGTGTCAAGCCGTAGGCGGCGTTGACCAGATCGGCGAGGCGTAGCTCTAGCACCCGCGCTTCCGTCGCCCGCTGCTGCATCGGCGTGGCGTGTTCGTTGTGGGTTCGATGGAGCGACTGCCGTGCCCCCGTCGTGAGCGCCACGCTCCCCTTCGGGCGGCGCTTTGCGACCTCGTCCGCGAAGGCTCCGGCACTCAGTTGGTCGAACGCCTCTAGCTTCTGCCCCAACTTCTCAATGCCGAACTCATTCCGTAGCCAGTGGTGTAGCTCGCGCCGGGCCTGCTGATCGGCTTGGGTGATCGCAATCAACCGCGCTACCGCTGGCTCGACCTCGGCGCGGGTGGCGTCGGTGGGCGGGGCGATGGGGATGGTTTCAACAAAATCATTGAAAAATCGCAACGCCTCATCTTTCCCGTGAGCGGCACCGCGCCAAGCAAACCACCACATCAGCGGAGAATTAAGCACAGTAAGCAACCAGCGCGAGTCGGTTGGGATGAAGTAAACGGTGTTGTTGGAATAGTGGCCCCCCGTGTCAAGAGAGAATTGGCTGCGCCACGTAATGTCGGGATACAGGATCTTCGGCTTGGTGAAGAGATGATGGAAAGCGCTTGCGGATTGAGCTTGCCACCATGCTTGCGTACCGGCCCGCCGTTCCAATGCTGCTCGGTACTGTGCAAGGTGTTGCTGAATACCAGGGTATTGCTCAATGGCAACTCCATGTCCAGTGAAAATCATCCATAAGTTGGCCCAATCAGATGACCATCGCTCCATGTCTTGCCCACGCAGATAAGGTTTGATGATCTCCGCTGAGCGCGGGTCTTCACGCACCAGCCGCTCTTTCGTCGGCGTATCAATCAGGAACGCCTCGTTAAAGCCGGTCAATACGCCTCGATAGGGCTTCACCCCTGCAAATTCCGTCAGCGGCAGGCCCGTCCGGCGAATCTTCGCCATCAGGCCATCAATGTTCGCGTTCTCCAAGCTCCAGGCGGTACTGGAGAGTCGCACCTGGGGCACGGCGCGGCTATGCTCACGGATGTAGACATCCAGAGCGTCTCCGCCCAGCGCCGCACGTGGGAAGTCGGCGACGCGCACCTGCCGGTCGGTCGGTACGCCGTTGGTCGGCTTCTCCAGCACGACAATCGCCGGGAAGACATCGGCCCCCTCGAAGATGGGCGAGTGGCCAAAGTCTACAAGCTGCTCAACCACCGTCTGCGCCGCCAGGAAGCCGCGCAAGTTCTCGCCGTAGCCCGCACGCAGCCACTTGTTATTGGTAATATAGACCAGCCGACCACCGTGACGTAACAGCTTCACGCCCTGATGGAAGAAGTAGACGAAGAGATCGGCCATGCCGTGATAGGTTTCGGCATAGGTCGTCTTGAAATAGGGTTTGAATTCGCTGATCTGCTCCTGGCGCACATAGGGCGGGTTGGCGATGATGATGTCAAAGCCGTCGCGCAGGCCAAACATCCACTCGCTATCGAAAAAGGATGCGAAAATGTTCTGGTCGTAGGGATCCCAAGAGGCGAGTTGACTGGCAATGGGGCCAGGGATTCCCTCACGTTCAAGGCGATCCCCCAGGTGCATACGCAGTTCACGGTCACGGTCACGATACTTGCGCTTGGTCGTTGGCGTCCGCGCACTAAAATGGTGCGAACGCACGGTTGCTAACTCTTTTTCGAGCCTCAAGACTTCGTCGCTCCGCAACATGCCTTGGGATGTAATGCCCACCAGCGTGTTCGCCGCGACAAACTTGGTCTCCAGGTTCGGTAGCGGGCGGATACCCCGGTTCTCGCGGGTGTCATCTATGCGCTGGTCCACCACCAGCGAGATAAAGCAGCGTAGTTTGGCGATCTGGATTGCAATCGGCTGAATATCCACCCCGTAGATGCAATTCTCAATCAGATAGAGCTTGCGCCCGTAGTCCGAACTGTTGTACTCAAATGCCTCATTGATGTCGAGCAGCCGACGCTCACGCTCCGCCCGGTCGCCAATCTCAAACGCACCTTTGGTCTCCTCGATAGCACGCGCCCGCTGCTGCTCCTTCCAGCGCGTATTATCGGGGTCAAGGCGCGTAAGGAGATGAACCAACTTCTGCAAGACACCCATCGGAAAGGCACCGCTTCCCGCCGCCGGGTCGAGGATTTTTACATTGTTGATCGCAATGATCAGGTGGCGCACCTCGTCGGGGCTAAAGCCGTGATCGGCCTCCGTGTAGGTCATCAGGTCGCGCAGGCGCTCGGTAATTCCGTCCTGGCTGGAAGCCGGGGCTACGCTTTCGGTAGCCCCGGATTCCAGCCGGGACGGATCTATCCGGCTAGAAGCCGGAGCTACGCTGGAAGCCGGAGCTTCCTCCAGTCCTGCCCGCGCCGGATTTTCGGCGATATACTGCTCGATCCGTGCAAGCTGCGCTGGGCTACGCACAATACGGTCGTAGGATTCATGCTGCCAGAGCGTTCCCTCCCGGCCCAATAGCTTATTGATCGCATTGGAGGTAAAGGATTTCCATGAGTGCAGGATGGCGGAGAGTTGATGATCACCGATTGGCGTCACCAGCACATGGACGTGGTTCGGCATCACTACCCATGCGCCGAGACGGTAGCGCTGCCCCTCAAAATGGTTCAGTGCGTTAGCGACGATCTGGGCCACCTGCGGGGTACTCAGATGGCACGCACCTGCTCCCGCATCAAGCCATTGCTGGATCGTATTGGAGAAGCGGCGATGGTACTCGGCCTGTTGTGCGGGTGTGCGCGGTTCAGGATGCAGACGCAGCCATAGGTCACGCTCGTCCATATACTGGCACAGCTTCTCTTGGGGAAGCGAGTCGGCGAGGCGGAAGGTGACGAAATACGTTGCCCCTGACTGCCGCCAATGGGGCAAGTTGCGCTGGTAGATCTCGATGTCGGCGTGGGGATCGAAGAAAAGGGTGTCCTCAGCGTCATCCTCCCGGCTGGAAGTCGGGGCTACCGGAAGCGTAGCCCCGGCTTCCAGCCGGGACAAAGCGACTTGGAGATACGCCACGAGCGCCTCGTCCACCATGTAGTTCACGATGGGGCGCGGCGTGTAGAACGAGCCGGTCTGCTTGCGCGCCGTGGTCTGGGTCTCGGGGTTGTAGGCGGCCAGCAGGTTCTCGAAGACCTGGCCGAGCAACTCGGGGTCGAGGGCCACCTCCTCCTCAATCGGCGTATTCTCGGCCACGGTGAACTTGTAGCGCTGGAGGATGGTGATCAGCCCGGCGGCCTGGTAGTGCTTGCCGCTGGTGCCGTAGGTTGCGTTCAGATCAACCGCGTGTTCCGCGCCGAAGAAGAGCGCGTTGGGCACACGCAGCGGCACATCGGCGCGGTCAGAGAAGCCATCAATGCGGATCACCTTGCCGTCGGCATCCGCCTTGTCCAGACACTCGAAGAGCCCGCCATTGAGGAAGGGGATGCGGGCGAACAGCGTCAACGCCGCCTCGGGGTCACGGAAGCGGGCCTTGTGCCGGTAGAGCGTGGTGATATTGTAGTGCTGGCGACCCTCGCCACGGAACGTGCGATTGGTGGGTCGCTGCGGCGTATTCATCTCCTGATTCAGCGTGGCGAAGAACAGGTTCTGGAGAATGGCCTGATAATAACTGCTCTCATCATGGGCGAGGCTGGTCAGAATCTCGCGCAGCCGACGCGGGTTGAAGAGGTCGTCGGGAATGAGTCCCTTCTCTTTGAGAAACCAGACGAAGATCACGCGGGTGATCATGCGGATCAGGCTGGTGGCGTTGCGCACCGCCCGGTCGGCCTGGGCATCGGCGGGGAACTCCACCTGCTCAACCGCCCAGAAATACCAATTAGCGACCTCGCGATAGAAACGCCGGTTCAGCGCACTACTATCGAGAACGGTGCGCCATGCCCGGTGCAGTTCAACGAAATTGCTCACGCTGGCCTCGCGGGCAAGCTGGGGCAGGCAGAGGTCAGCCAGAATCTCGATGTGGGCGCGATGGGGTTGGGCGAAGGCGATGTCCTTAATCAGCGTCACCTTCTCCAGCACATCGCGGGCCTCGTTGAGCTTGTGGAGCCGCCGGTCAATCACGGCAAAGGTGAGAGTAGCCCCGTGGCGGAAGAGAACCAGCACCGGCATCAGCAGGTGCCGGTTGATCTCGCGGGTAATTGTCGCCAATTCGGTACGGGTGTAGCTGGCACCGGAGAGGTCAATCGCCAGGAAAAGATACGACTCGATGCGGGTCTGATCCACTTGGCGCGTATCGAAGAGAGCCATCTGGCCGGTGGTGAGGATCTCCTCGGCGGTGAGCTGGAAGATCAGTTCGGCTGCATGCCAGTGGGCGAGCAGGGCTCGTTCGGCATTGAGCTTCCCCGTGAGGCCAAGCGCCTCTAGCAGCGCGTGGCCACCCGCCGGGTTCACATCAAAGCGCCGGTTGCTGCGGTAGCCCAGGGCACCGAAGAGTTCCACCGCCGGGCCGAGCAATGACGGAGCGGTGAAGTGAGCCAGGGCATCGGCGACGACCCGGCGGAGAGATACATCGGTCACAGATCAATCCTCTCGCCAGTTCTCCTGGCGCAGATTCGGCACGGCACGAAAATCCCCATCGGTGGTGAGGAGGGTCAGGTCGTAGCGCAAGGCGGTGACGGCAATCAGGGCGTCTACCGTCGCTAGTTGGTAGCCTTGCCGCCGCAGACGGATCCGCAGCGCCGCCGCTTCTTTGGCATCAGCGGCAGTAGGGACAAGGCATTCCAACATTGCTTCCCACGCAGCCCAGAGCCGCATATTTTCCACAGCGCGTGGCGCAATGCCAATACCAAAGAGAAGTTCGGTCAATACCGGCACGCACAACGCAAAGGTGTCACCCTGCGCCTGCTGGCGTTGTATCCGCAGAATCAAGGCGTGTCCCGGTGTCACGAGTGGCGAGACGTGGTTGGTGTCGAGAAGGTAGTCTGCCACCGCTTATCCACGTCCTTCCGCAATCTCATCTGCCCGATCAAGTGCCCGTTGCTCACGCTCGGCAGCGTCCAGCACTGCAAGCAGATCGCGATCAGGCTCACCCTGTACCATTGTGGCGAGCAACGCAGCGAGCTTCGCCTGTGATGGAATGACACGGGCGGGCCGTGGACCGGCCTTAATCCGCGCCACTAGGGCCAGTAACTCCGGGTCGTTGGCGAGTTCTTCATCGCTGGCAGCAACCGGAGGCGGCGCAAGCCGCGTCAGCCCGGTCTCGATATAGGTTAGCGCCAGCGCCTCAACGGAGCGATGCTCGTCCTCGGCGCGTTGCTGGAGTTGCACGGCAAGATAATCCGGTAGGGTAATTGTCGTCATATGCCCTCCCTCTGCTGTGGATATGTCTGGCTGTATTGTACACGTCCACACCGCCCTCAATTTCCCTCATCTGATGTCCATGCGCGGGACGCACAATACCCATGAAAATGGCTGCGGATGCCTGACTATCGGCTATCGGCTATCGGCTATTTCCCTCTCCGCCATTCGAGATCACCAGCCACGTGATCAGGTCAAAGTCCCCCGCCTGCGTCACCTGCTTCTCCTGCACCGGAAGCACCCCGCCCCGGCCCGCCGTCAATTGCGCCCCCATACGTCGGCGAAAGCTCCCGGTGATCGCGGCGACAGCCTGCTCTAGGAGCTTACTGTACACGCTCATATCGGCCCCATCCTGCGTCTGCGCGTCGAACATGTCGCAGAGCGCCTGGTACGGCGTCGTGCGCTCGGCGCAGAGCGTGCGGAAGATGTCAAGGATCTGCTTGGGCTGGGCGAAGCCGAAACGCACCACCCCGTCATCGCGGATGTAGACCAGGAAGTAGGGCTGGAGCGGGTTAATCCGCTCGGTGCCCTTCGCGTCCGCTTTCTGGCGCAGGCAGAAGATCGTCCCCGGCTGGATGATCGGGGAGGCCGGGTCGGGCGGCACCACTGCGTACAGGCCCATCGGCGCATCCTGGAGTACCTGGCGGTTCGCTTCGATATAGCGCAGCAGCTCCAGGCGGAAGTCATCAAGCGTGAACTCCGTCAGGGACACGCCTTCACCGAAATCTTCGAGGTCGAGAACCTGATCTTTCAAGGTAAGCAACTGCTTATCGCGGTAGCTCAGGTCGGTGGCAATCATCCCCTCTAGCTTCCCCTGGGCCAGCAGGTTATCATCCCCGGCAGCGGTGATATCGACCAAGGCCATCCGCGCCTCAACCCGCTCGCGCAGTGCGAGATACTTATCCAGATCGGCAGTGGGCCAAAAGTTGACCATCTGTACGACATGGCTACGGCTGCCGATCCGGTCAATGCGCCCAAACCGCTGGATAATCCGCACCGGATTCCAGTGAATGTCGTAGTTCACCAGATAGTCACAGTCCTGGAGGTTCTGGCCCTCGGAGATACAGTCGGTGGCAATCAGCAGGTCAATCTCGTCGTGGGGCATGTTTGTCATCTGGCTGCGGTGCTTGGCGACCGGAGAGAAGTTGGTCAGGATGTGACCGAACTCGTTGCGCCCCAGCGTGGTCAGGTTCTCGACATCGCCGCCGGTCACCAGGGCCATATGCAGACCCTGCTCATCGTGCGCCCAGGGTTTCAGTGCGTTGTAGAGGTAGGTGGCTGTATCAGCAAATGCGGTGAAGACGAGCAGCTTCCGGTTCGCACGACCATCCTTCGTCGTCGTCGGCGATGCAATGCGAGCGGCGATGAGCTTCCGCAGCTCCGCCAGCTTGGCATCGCGCTCCACCGAGACCTGCGTGGCCGAACTGAGCAGGATGTCGATCTGCTGCTTATCGGCATGGAGGTCTGTCCGCCATGCGTCCACGTCAAGGTGGGCCATCTGAAACGTCAGCCGCCCGCCAATCTGGAGCGCCGCCCGCAACTCCTCGTCCTCCCACTCCGGCACGGCATACTCAGTCAAGTCAATCTCGGGATTGTCCGCACGATACTGTGTGAAGCGGGCGATGCGCTCCTCCAACGCCTCAATCTTGGCAATCGTGCGCCCCATCGTGGCCGCGAAGGAGGCCACCGAACTCTCCAGCCGCTTGAGAAAATTCACCTTCATCATGCCAATCAGGTACGTCTCGCGGTTGGCCTGGCTAAAGTTGGCGACCCGGCTCTGCGTGTACTGTGGCGCGAAGGCGGGCAACACATACTTCGAGGGATTGTAGAGAGCCAGCTTGTAGCGGAGGATCTCCTCGTTCACCCGGTCATAGGACATGAAACGGTCCTTGAGGTCGATGGGTGGCGTCAGCGACAGCGGCGTGGCACGCGTGGGGAAGCCTCCGAGGGCGACGATGGTGTCGGCGTAGTAGGTGTGGATATGCTTCCGTGAGCGGGCAATCGTCAAGGCATCAAGGAGCGTGAACAGCTCGCCGTCAAGCCGCTCCATGAGCGCCTGAGAGTCATGGCCGGGGTCCTTCGCCCACTCGTTGAAGGCACGCTGGGCCGTGCCAAGGGTCGTCTCCAGGCTGGCAATGCCGAGGGAGTGCTGAAAGCCTGCGTTATCACCCGCCGTGAGGAACAAGAGCTGGTTCCGCAGGTCACGCAGGTCGTTGTTGACGGGCGTAGCCGAGAGCAGCAGCACCTTCGTCTTAACCCCGCTGCGGATAATATCCTCCATCAGACGCTCGTAGCGCGAGCGGGTGATCCATTCGCCCGTCTCGTCACTACGACCACGGGTGTTATTGCGAAAGTTGTGCGACTCGTCAATGACCACCAGGTCGTAGTTGCCCCAATTCAGGGTCGCGAGGTCAAGGTCGCCGCTCATCCCGCGTTCGCGACTGAGATCGGTGTGCGAGAGGACATCGTAGCGGAAGCGGTCGTTGATGAGCGGGTTGAGCGTATCGTTCCGCCGGTAGAGCGTCCAGTTCTCACGCAGCTTCTTGGGGCAAAGCACCAAGACACGCTCGTTGCGTAGCTCGAAGTACTTAATCACCGCCAGCGCCTCGTAGGTCTTGCCGAGTCCCACGCTATCGGCAAGGATGCAGCCGTTGTAAGCGAGGATCTTGGTGATGACGCCCTTCACCCCATCCTGCTGAAAGCGGAAGAGCATCTGCCAGATAGCCGTATCCACGAGAAGGTGTTGCTCGGTCAGGAGGCTACTGCGTTGCTGGTCGGCGAGGTACTGCCCGAACAGGTGGAACAGCGTTTTAAAATAGATGAACTGCGGGGCGTGGTTGGCGTAGAGCTGGGCAAGATAGTGCAGCACCTGGTCACGCACATCGGCCACCAGCCGAGGGTTGCCCCAGAGTTCCTCAAACCACTCCTTGAGGTCGGCGCGGTCGCGGCTGCCATCAACGATCAGATTCAGCTCGATGTTATTGTGGTCTCCCTCATTGAGGCCCAGGCCGCGCACGGTGAAGTTCGAGCTTCCCAGGATGGCTTGCTCGTGACCTCCGCTGGTGATGTGGTACATCTTGCCGTGGAGGAGGTTGGCCTGCGTTATCGAGCGGATCTCGACCTTCTGGCGAATCCAGTCCGCACACGCTTTGGCAACGGGCTTCTGAGAGAGGTGATTGTGCAGGGCCAACCCATCGTCCGCAATGTCGAATGCCTTAGTTTCGGTACGATCAGGGTCGATGGCGGAGACAAAGCGCGGCTCACCAAAGAGGAATCGCAGCTTTCCAATCTGGTTGAGCTGTATCTGAAGCTTCTGGTAGGCGTAGATGGTGAAGTAGGCCGAGACGATGGCGAGATCAGCGCCGGGGTGGATCTGTGTTTTAAGAAAGTCGCCAACCGTCCCTCGATCCAGGTTATCGCGGATACCCGAGGGAAGCCGCAGCCGACCTGCGCGGTCGCGGGGTGGGATAGACGAATCTATGGGCATCAGTGACCTAGCGGTAGACGCTGGGCCGGGAATGGGAACATTGTGCGGAGAGTATCTCGCCGTATGTCCCTTGTCGGGCGCAGCTTCAATGAAGACACCTAATTTCGGCGAGTCCACGCATGCGTGGTCACAGAGTGGACTCGTGACGTTGCTGGTGCCTAGTATAGCATGCGGTACATGGGCGTGTGGGGAACTTCTTCGCCCCGAACACAGCGTTGTTTTTGGCACCATCAACGAACGAACGAACGGGCTATCGGCTGGCGACCCATCCACGCAGACTCGGCAAGGGGTGGGGGGGAGGGAAGCAATAGGGTACGGCGGTACCCAATGGGTACGGCGGTACCCCATGCGTCATATCGGGGAAACACGGCGGGGATTTTCAGGGGTCGAACGGATCGTACGATACCGCTGCGTCCAGCGTATCACGGCATCACATCGTGGAGCATCATCGCACGCTACGGTTGCTCAGGCGTGGAGTGGGGACTCGGCATCTCGCATCGTGGGAGCGTCGTAAGGTAGGCGTGAATGATTGCCGCAATCTGATGCTGGATTTCGGGGGCCAAACTATCGAGAGCGGCCACCGCAGCGGCGAGATCCTGTGAGAGATGTGGGGCTGGGGAATCGGCAGTGTGGGGTATGAGGACGAGTTTCTCGATAGAAACATGAAGGGCGCGGGCAAGGCCAAGCAAGACGGAGAGCCGGACATCCTTCTGACCACCGCGCTCAAGGCGTGCCACCACGGTACGGTCAACGCCGGCCAGTGAGGCTAACGCGCCCTGACTCAAACCACGCGCTGTGCGCAGTGCCCGCAACATCTCCACGTCGATCAGTTCGCGCATATGCCCCCATCCGTGTCGGCTGCCGAGAATAGCAGAGCCGCAAAGATGGGGCATAACTCCATTGTGGTATGGAGTATTTGCTACAATTACGTGAGAGCGCGTGAGACCGTGGGAAACACCTCTGTATTAGTGGGAAACACCCCTGTATCAGTCGTCTGAACCGGGCCGCTCACGATAGAGCGGTACGCCACGGGCCAAGCGGCGACGTGCAAGCTGGCTCGCCTTGTGGCGCAGACGAAGTGCTTGGGTCGAGATCAGCGCCGCTCGGCTGGCGTGAAGCCCAGCACCTTCGGTCAAGGGAAGCAGATCCGCGATGAGTGCCGCCAGGGAATCCGATCCGTCACCAAGCCAGTCCTCGGCAATAGCGCGGAGGTGTACCCCCAGGCGCGTATCACTCGCACACGATGAGCGATAGGTCAGATGGGCACAGCACCGACAACGCCAACACCCGCTGTGGAGAAACAACGCCGCCCGCTTGCATGCGCAATCGGGACAGACAAACCACCAGCGCCGAACGAGACGCCCGCCAAGGGGGTGGTATATCGCGGTGAGCATGAGCGACTCGCGGGCGAGTCGCTCGGGTGGCTCCGAAACCATCATCAATGAACAGCGGTCAGGAGATGACATCACGATGGTGCAGCAGATGGTTATCGCGGGCTGGAATCCCTGGCGATACACGAAGCGCAGATGGCCCTCGCGGGCACCACCTTCGACGGCCCGATGTGGTACACAGATCACGGATGCGCAGCGCAATGGTGGACTCAAGCACCGGGCGCTCGCTCCGACGACCTGAACCATATCCGCCCATTGACACCTCCGCACACAACGTACGCAGACCTGACTAACATTTTACCGTACCCTATCCGAGGAACGTCACGATGCAATCCGACTCACCCCGTACCGCAGTTCGTTCGCCAGTGCTTCCCTGGATTCTTCTGATCCTGATCATTGGTGGTGGCGGAGTCTACTTCTTTCGCACGCAGATCGCCGACATCCTCCGCCCGCTCCCCCCACCCGCAACCAGCACCCCGATCAGCGGCCAAGGCATCCTCAAGCGCATCCAGGCGCTCAACAATCTGGAGTCCGCCGCCTTTCATTTGGAGGCGGTCATCTCGAAGGAGCAAGCGGGCACGTGGTGGAAGGGTTGGCAGGACGGACAGAGCGCCCTCTTTGTTGCCAATGGCTCGGTAGTTGCAGGAATCAACCTGAGTCGGCTCACCGCCGATGATGTGCGCGTCTCGACCGATGGCAAAACAGTACGAATTACGCTGCCGCCCGCCGAGATCCTAAATGTCAGCGTCACCGACTTGAACGCGGTTGACACCAAGACCGGAATCCTCGGCTTAATCAAACTGGACGAGGGGCTACGCCAACAGGCTATGCAAGACGCACGATCCCGGCTCCAGACCATCGCCTGCGAATCGGGCATCCTGAAGACGGCGACCGAGAACAGCACCCACGACATTGAGCGGCTCTTCACGCTGATGGACGGTATTGAGGTTACGGTCAGTGCTGCGCCCGCCGCGCCTTGTCAAGCACCTGCCACGCCCTGACCCTCGTACAGATCCCAGCACAGAGGGCAACAGCATTCTTTGTTCAAATCGGCGATTTTCTCACCATAAAAAACTGTTTGAAAGATCGCTCTCTTCTATCTCATCACCAATCAAGCGGCGTTCCTCTCAGAGCGAAAGCAACGAGAGAATCGCACCTACAGGTAAACTTTCCATGAAAAACATCCTCGCCTTCATCGGTGGTCTGATCGTGCTGTGTATCGTCCTGTCCTGCATTGTCAATGCGTTCAAGGGCACCTCCTCTGCTCCGTCCGCATCTTCCGCATCATCCGTGCCGAATACCTCTTCTTCCAGCACCGATACGCCGGTCGCCACCCACGGTATCGACGAGGAGGTCTTTGTGGGCGATACCTCGTGGAGGGTGAATGATGCCAGCCTTGCATCCTCGCTCTCCCACAGCGGGTTCTCCGCCAACCCCCACGGGAAATTCCTGCTCGTGAAGGCAACCGTGATGAACAACAGCAAGACCGCCCAGACCCTGATGGCCCCCACGGTCGTCGATGCCGCAGGCCGCGAGTTCGAGACGAGTAGCGATGTGCAGGTGGCAATGGCGAACGCCCAACCCTGCGCCCTCGAACGGCTCAACCCTGGCACCAGCAAGGATTGCGTGTTCGTCTACGACGTGCCGAGCGGAACGGACAGCGGGTTGATCCTCAAGGCCGCTGACCTCGGGTTGTTTGGGAAGACCGTGGACATCGCGCTCGCATCTGCGAAGTAGTAGCTTTCGTAGGTTATAACCGCACCTGATCTACCGTACACCCTAAATCAGGTGTAAACTCGACTGTCGTACACTCCATCCCCACGGGCCACCGCACATGCGGTGGCCTGTTTTATACCTCGCAAGCCGGCGAATATGCGGTGCGGGAGCCTTGCGATTTAGGAAAAACCGACCGTTACGCGGAGTCGAATAACCCAATTTGCTGTGGAATTATCATGGTGGAACAAGGGTGAACAGACTCGGAGTAAAAGCAGCGGTGCTGAACGACTCCGGTGTCGCAACGAGAGTGGCACGATGCGTTTCCACCGCGATCTGGCCCTTTGGTGACAACATTGGTTTTTCCTCGCTGATCAATCGCCCCAGAGCGAGGGTTGACTGATGTTATCCATCGCGGTGTTCGCACCAGCATACGCAGGCGGTGACGCCTGCGAACCCTGTGACGTAGCAATAAACAAGTTGGTGATGGCGCTCCGTCGGTCGGTCTGCCCCTTGGCCTTCGCTTTGGCCTGTATTTGGGTCACTGGTCGCTTTTGCAGCGTCGGGTCAAGCGGGTCAACCCCACGGCGGGCGCAGATCTCGGCAGCAATCTGCGCCCGTGCGGCATAGAACTTCACACGCGGGCCATCGTTGCACACTTCTCGTGCATGCAACTGCGCGGCTGCCCGTGTCGTGGCGGCTAATCGTGTCGTGTTCATATCCCACAGGGTGGTGCGGTAGATCTGCCACTCATCGGTTGCCTGCTTCCACGCCGCATCGAACAGCGTAGGAGGTACGTCGCCCAAAAGCGCGGCGACACGAGACTTGCTCGCGATCAGCGGCTTCGCGGTGATCTCGCCCGTGTCACGGTCGAGCTTCTCGCGCAGCGTGCGCCTGATCTCGCTGCGGGCAACCTCGATGCAGGCGACAACCGCCGCGATGGTCATCTCAACCGGCCCTGCGGCTGGCTGGGCGGGCATCTGCGGGGCGATAGGCGCAGGGGCAGGCAAATTCTCTACCGGGGTGGGTGCTTCAACCGGCACTGGCTCAGGTGCAAGGACAGGTGCAACGCCCCACCGTCGCCGCGCCCAAAACGCGGCGCTGTCCTTGGTGGTGTACACATCGTCTAGGCGACCATTTGGCCCTGTGACCGTCCAGTACACCCCGTAGGACGTGCGATACCCTGTATGGTCGCACGGCTCAAACGCGCATCCCGGCGGCAGTGCGTCCATATCGCCGGGGACGGTGCCGACCGGCGCAGGTGGGCCGACGACCAACACCGGCACCGGCTCAGGCGTGATCATCAGCGGGGCATCGTCTGGCAGGCTGGCGACACCGTGATCCTCAGCCTCGGCGCTGATGGGGAGAACACACCCCGCCCCCGTTGTGTCATCGCTGGCAGCACGCAACACAGCGGGGGCCGGGGGGGGTGTGTTACTCCCCTGTACGCCATCCCCTGTTATTCCGCATTGCAATGCGCTTTGAGAGGGGGAATGATGACCCTCATCATTAAATGCCCCCTCGAATAAATGATGACCCTCATCATTAAATGCCCCCTCCTTTAGAATGAGGCGCAAGGCCATCGCTCTCGGTTCCGTCCGGCTCTCCAGTTGCCCGGTTTTGCGCAAATCAGCAAGCAGCCGCCCGATGTGAACTAGCGAAAGCTTGAACTGCTTCGCCAGCGTTGCGGTGGTCGTGCGTATCCAACCGTCTGCGTCGGCGGGTAGGTCGGCGCAGTAGGCTAACAGCGCATCAGCGGTACCGTCTCGTGACCCGTAGGGACGGCCAGGACGACGCTGGGGCAGGAGCGCACGGCGGGATGGGATAGACTCGCCGGTGATGCGGGTAGGTTCAGGTGCGTACCCCGCAGGCGTGTACGTGCTGATCAGTCGATCCACATCCTGCATGTATCGCCCGAGGTCGTAGCCGGGACGTAGCCGCTCACGCCAGAACAGGGCAACCGCCCGGATCTCGTCCTCGGGTGGTGCGTCTAATCCTGCGACGATTGCCTTGTCAGGGCCAGATCGTCCGGTGGTCAGCAGGTTGACCACCAACACTGCCACTTGCTCACTGCCGGAGCCGCGCAGTCCGTACTTTGTTGGAAGGATGACGGTCTCACCACGTGCCAACTGTGCAAGTTGGGGCCGAGCGCGGAACAGCGCACGATAGCGCGGGGAGTCCATCAGCGCAGCCCCATCGGGCAGGCGGGCCAGCATCTCCAGATCCGGGATGATCGCCTTCGCTGCCTTCGCTACCTTGCCGGTGCGGTAATGCTTTGCTGCGCCGAGTTCGGTCATCCCACCGGGCAGGAACGCCTCAGCAAGCTGCTGCATCGTGTAGCGCGGCCCGTCCGCGAACGCCAGCCGCACCGTCCAGCCCTCCGGCTCAATTCCGGCCTTGGGGTCGCCAGCGCAGCCCAAGCATTTATACTTCGTGTTCAGTGTGCTAGGGACGCGGATAATCTGTGTCGCATCGCAACCAGAGGGGTCGGCACCGGCCAGGAGCATCGCCCCTTCACCGAGCATCTCTGATTGCTTCGGACTAAGCAGATCAATGCAGGCGTAGCCAACCTGATAGTTGCCGGGGCTGGTCTCGGTCGCCCAGGTTGGCGGGAGGCGCAGGGCCGAGAGGTCGGTTACATCGTCAAGAATGAAGCACCGGCGCGGGCGCGGTGCGCTGCGGTTGTAGGTCATCGTGCCGGGGTGGTGGCGGTTCGGCACCTCGTCATACGTGCCAACACTCACATACACGTTGCCATACTGCGTGGCAAGGCGATCAATGTGCGCCTCTAGTCCGTTCACGTTGTCTGGTGCAATCCACTTGCGCGTGGTCGTGCGCCCGGTGGCCTTGTCGTAGGTGATGAGGTCAATCTTGTCGGGATTGTTGGCTTGGTTGGTACCGGCCACAACCTCAACCCGTCCGCCGTCCCAGTCCAGCGCAGCGAAGAACGTGGCGCGGTTACTGGTACGTGGGCCGTCCACTGCCTCGGGGGATGGGGTGAGCGTGGTCATCGCACACCCCCAATCTGGCTGGGGGCCGTGACTCTATTGGTGACTCTATCAACCCCTACGGAACCTTGCCAAGTTGGTTGGCGAAGTTCGTGATTTTGCGTTACAATGCAGAAACTATGCAAAATCCGACCAAGTTGGAGCCGTACCTTTTCATTCGTAAACAGCAGGTCGAGAGTTCGAGCCTCTCCATTGGCTCCAGATTATGGCAATAAATTAGCCCGGTAGCGACACAACCGCTCCGGGCTCAACAGCTAAGGATTTTCAATGAACGCTGTAGAGCAATTCTACCATGCGTTCATTCCCGCGATCGTACTCCCTGTTCAGCTTGTGTGGGGGATTGTGTCTACTAATCCGGTACTTGGTGCGCTAATGGTACTCGGTCTCGCTGCTCAGGGCACAACCCGCTAGTCTTCCCCATGTCTACCCTCATCCTGCATTCTATTCAGATACAATCAGGCTCCGGTATCACAACCAAGAGGGGAGGTGCTCATGGCCATCTCGACACATTCCCGCCCCCGTGCTACACTCGTTCTACAGACGAGTGAGGGGGAAGAGATGAGCATGGTTATGGATACGGTGAGTGCTGAGGCGGCGGGGGCCGCGCTGGGGTTTCCCTCTGCTATCCTGGCACAGCTCCGCAGCCGCGCTTTGATCGCCGGTGACGGTGATAACATAGACTTGGATGACGCGGCCCGTGTGGTGGATGAGATTATGCGTGTGGTGCGACCGCTGGCCGGGACGCCGATCCTGATTAGTAGGGCGGCGGAGAAGTATGGGTTTAGCGCAGCCGTGATCTATAAGTGGATTACAGCCGGATGGGTGAATGTTCTCATCCAAGAGCCGCTACAGAAGGTTGATGAAGGGGATATGGCCTTGGCCAAGGCACTAGCCGATAAGCAAGGCTACGCCGAAGGGAAAGCAGTATTCCCCCCAAAGCCACGTAGCGGAAGACCCCGCAAACCCAGATAGCCCAACGAAACGAGTAGCCCCCTGGCAAATGCCAGGGGGCTTTTTTTATGCTCTCCAAGTTGTTACCTCTTAACTATTTCAACGAATATACAAAAGTTCGTTGATAATGTATACTCATCTTAGCCCAACGACCGGGTGTAGATCATCACCCGGTAGGTAGAGGGTGATGGTTAAGGAGGGACGATCCATAGACAGAGGGATGAACCACGCACGCCACGTGCGGAAGGGGCTTGACATGGAATGGGTTGTTCTGCTTGATGCTGACTTCGCACTCTGGCTACGTGAGCAAGCGCCTGGTGTTTAGGATGCGGTGGCAATGTACGCGCAACTGCTGGCGCGGTTCGGCCCCTCCCTGGGCCGTCCACAGGTTGATACGCTGAAAGGCGCAAAGCTCATGCACCTGAAAGAGTTGCGGGTGCAGCACCAAGGGGCACCCTGGCGGGTGCTATTTGCCTTTGACCCCAAGCGACAAGCTGAATATGGATTGTCCCGCAAGGGGCCGAGTCGGTGAAGGGACGATTACCATCCATAGCCAGGAATGCCAGCGCTAGTGGTGCACGGTCTGCAAGAAAGCGTTCCGCGCACGTGCGGGGACGGTGTTTTACCGTCGGCGCACGGACGAGGAGACGATCACCCGCGTCGTCACCCTGGTCGGCCATGGCTGTCCGATCCCGGCGATTGAGGTCGCCTATGGTTTCCAAGCGCAGACCGTGCGGGAGTGGGTGGAGGCGAGGGAAACCCATGCCGAAGCCGTCCATCATGCCACGGTCGTGCAGCCACGCGATCTGGTGCAGGTGCAGGCCGATGAGATCCATGTCAAGACTCAGGCGGGAGTGCTCTGGATGGCCATGGCAATGATGGTGAGCACCCGGCTCTGGCTGGGTGGTGCGGTCAGCGCCCATCGGGATCGCGATGTGATTGGGCGTCTGGTCGCCATCGTGGCGGCCTGCGCGCAGTGGGGGCCGCTGCTGTTCGTCACCGATGGCGTGAGTACGTATAGTGATGTGATGCGCAAAGCCTTTCGGACACGCCAAACCGGTACGGGCGGGCGGCCTCGGTTGGTTGGATGGCCCGACCTGGCCATCGCCCAGGTCGTCACGCAGTATGCGGGGCGTGCAGTCACGGGCACGATTCATCGCCTGGTGCATGGCACGGTTCAGACCTTCCTGACCCTGCTCTGGAGCACGCCGGGCTGTCAGGTGCTCAACACGGCGTACATCGAGCGGCTCAATGGCACCTTCCGCAGTTGTCTGGCATCGTTGGGCCGCCGCACGCGTCTTAGCATAGACCTACCAGCGCACTTATGGCGGCATTATTCCCTCGCTTGCCGGTATCTCACGCACGACACAACCCTGACATCCGTATTCCGCGCTCGCGACTACGGGTACGCTGCGGTTTCCCCCCCGCATGGTCTGCTCAATGGCACGCTACGCACCAGCGACGGCGTGCGCCACTGGTAGTGTTCGTGTGTTGGGTTGTCGGCTGCGGCAGGAGTGGTAGCTGTAGCGCACGGTGGCGCAGGCCGCGCAGGCGTAGACGTGCCCACCCAAGGCTGCGGTGCGGCAGTCGGCAATCGCCCGCAACGCCTGGCGCTGGCTGTCCGACAGCTGCGTGCCGGATTGGGCGAGCAGCTGCGGCCCGTAGCGGCGCGCAATGTCGCCGAGGGTCATCACGGCATGCCTGCCATCAAGGTGTCGAGGGCGATAGTGGCCTGCTGCTCGGCCTTCTGGGTGAGGTGGGTGTAGATCGCGGTGCGGGTCAGGGAGTGATGACCGAGCCAGACCTGGATCAGGCGCAGGTTGACCCCGGCTTCGAGCAGATGGGTGGCCCAGGAGTGGCGCAAGGTGTGGACACAGGCTGCCTTCGGACTACTCGAGGCGGCCAGGGCGGCGTGAAAGGCCGCACGTACTGTTCGGTCACACAGGGTCAGGGTCACACGGTCAGGCCGAACCGGCGCGGGAAAGAGCCAGATCGGGTGGCGATGGGTAAGCCAGTGGCGACGGAGCAGGGTGAGGGTGCGGGGCGGGAGTGGGACATAGCGATCCTTGGCACCCTTGGCACCGCAGATGTGCAGCTGCATGCGGGCGCTGTCGATCTGGTCAACCTGGAGGTGAATACCCTCGTTGATGCGCAGACCACAGGTGTAGATCGTCGTGAGGCAGGCGCGATAGACGGGCAGGCGCACGTGGGCCAGGATCTGCCAGACTTCATCAACGCTCAAGACGACGGGCAGCTTGTGAACCGGACGCGGGCGAAGCAGATCAAGACGAGGCCAAGATTGGCGCAGGGTGTGTTCGAAGAAGAATGTGATCGCGCATAAGGCAACGGTAGCGGTCGAGCGGGCGATGTGCTTCTCATTGTGGAGATAGAGGAAGTACGGGCGCAGCTCTTCCTCGGTGACCTGATCGGGTGACTTCCGTATATACTGTGCCAACTGCGCGACGGCCTGGAGATAGGCCCGCTGGGTTCCCGGCGAGAAGCCGCGTAGCTGCATGTCCTCGGTCATCCGCTGGCGTAACGGGGTCATTGCGTCCTCCTATCGTTAAAACGACTGCTGATAGAAGGATGGTGACATGAGGAATGCGGTGAGTGCAAGCGACGGAAAAGCTCGTGGGCGAGAGAGGCACGAAACCAGGGACAGCACAGCCGAACGCGAGCGACTCACCTGCGCGCAGCGCTTCGTTCAACAAAATAACAAGGAGAGAAATTTAACCAAAATCAGATATGTATTCCTTTTATTTTTTATGTGTATAAAATCTTAAAAATGTAACTCAAAAACCACGTACAAATAACACTGCTGGCGCGGCCCGAAAATTGGCACGTTTTCGGTATCCGTTCCATGCCGTCATCTGTACCGCCGGCTGGCGTCGGGGAGTCGCCGGATGGTCAATGTCAGGGAGGTGGTGGGCATAGGGATGCCGCGCTACTCCCATGTTTTGTTGATGAACCCCAGGCTGGTGGCGTTCTCCGAGACCGCACGCTTGAGGTGGTCGGAGACGCCCTCGGTAAAGTCGGCGCTGATCTCAATGCGAACGTGGACGGTGGCTTTGGGGTCGCTGGCGAGCAGGCTGATGATTTCCTCGGCGATCTGCACCAGGCGCATCTTGGCCGTCGCCGCCTTTACGTCGGCGGTGCCGATGAAGGTGTGAGCTAGTGGCAGCGGCGTCCCGCCTATCACCGGCGCTATCGGTGTCGCGCCATCGTGGATCGGGGTGGCTGGGCTGGCTGGGCGGTAGACGAATCCGTCGCTAGGTGTCGGGGTTGTTGTCTGCCCCTCCTGCGCGGCGGCAGCCTGCGCGGCGGCGTGGGCCGCAGTTCGGGCGGCGACCTGCGCGGTTTCGTACACCTGCGCGGCCTCTGGCGCGATCAGCAGGAGCGTGTCGTCAACCTGAATGGTGGCGTCGCCGAAGCGGAATCCGTCAAAATCGCCGTCGTGCTGCCCGTAGGCGGTGCCGAAAAAGTCGCGGCTGCCTGCGCCCTTGAGGATGGCCTGCTCCAGCACGTTGCGGTGGCGTAGGCGCGGCAGGTAGAGGTAGCGCAGGGTGTCCTCCCAGAATGCCAGCGCTCCGATTGCAGGCTTGTCGGCCTTCCAGTAGATTGCCTTCAATTTCGTCCGCAGGTGGATCGGCGACCAGGCGGTGATCACCAGCTCGTTGTCCAGGCAGACCCGCTCGATCTCGCCGCCCAGCGATGCGCCGCTGGTGCTCAGCAGGAATGCCTCGGTGGTCGGACGAGGGTCGGTGGGGGTATGCTGCACTTGGCAGAGGAGCCAGCGGTAGCACTCGCGGGCTGCCCGTGGCAGCACATCCTCGGCGGTCTGCTGCTCTTTCTCGGCCTGGCGCTTCTGGAGTTGGTCAATGTTCAGCCGCCCCTCTTTGACATCCTCGACGATGGAACCCCAGGCCAGTGCGACCCGCGCCGCGTCGCGCAGCCGGGTAAGCGCACCGTGGTCGGGGGCCAGGAAGATCAGCCGGTTGCCCCGGTAGCGCGGCTTCGCGCCATTGCTGCGGCCATACTCGACGATGGCGTCGCTGGCCGGGCGGGGCTCCTCACGCGAGTAGAAGTACTCTGGGCCAAGTACCACCAGGCGTAGAGCGCTGTCGTCTGTCACGTCGGCATGCGGGGTGAAAACATGGACTCCATCAAAGAAGGTGACTCCGACGGTGAGTTTCTTCAGCACCGCATCCAGCTTCTTGCGCACGTCGCTCTGCTCGTCGAAGCGCTGTTTACGCTCCTCCATCTCGCGCCGCAGGTTGGCGCGGGTGTCGAACCAGAAGAGCGTCGTGTCCTGGGCCTTGTCGCCCGAGCTGTTGAGATAGTGCAGCCGGTCGGCGAGGCGACTGAGGGCATCGGCGTAGGTCGAGGCCGACTGGCCGGGCTGGATGCAGCCGAGCAGGATGCGTGCCCGGTTCAGCCCCCGGTTCCCTGGCTTAGTTGCTACCGAGGCCGGTGCGCTGCCGAGGAAGATGGTGCGGGCCACCCGGCGTGCGGCGTTCAGCGCGCCGAAGCGCGGCTCTTTGCTCTCTAGCTCGGTTGTCTCGGCCCGGTCGCCATCAATGTCTTTCTCCAGCACCGGATCCCAGCCAGCGGGGAGGTAGTAGGTCAGTTCGTTGCGTGCGCTGCTGTCGTAGAGCGGCAGGCTGCCGGGCATGATCATTGCGTCCTGGTTGGCATCCTTCCAGAGCCGGTAGATCACCTTTGCCATCAGCTTGAGCACGCCACGGGTGCGCTGGAATCCGTCAATGGTCGTCCAGTCCTCGTAGAGCCGGTCAAAGACCTCGGGGTGGATGGGGTATGCCTGGAGCAGCCGGTCGAAGTAGCGCGCCTCCTGGGTTTCGCTGGGGAGCCGCACGCCTTCGGCGATGTAGGCGTCGGCGAAGGCCCGGCAGACCACCTCGCGGGGCTTCGCGTCGCGCACCGGCTCGAACAGGCGTCGCCGCACGATCTCAAAGGCTTCCTCGGTGGCGACGGGCTTCCAGAGCGCTTGCACGCGCCCGAAGGTCTTTTCCAGCGCACGCAGGGCGGCCACGCCGCGCTGACCCGCCTCGACCTCTGACTCGGGCAGGGAGGCCAGCACGATGGCGTTGGGCACCAGCTTGCATGCCTCCGTGAGCGCATGGGCAAACGAGAGGTTGCTGTCGAAGCTGCCGCCGCTCAGCACCTGGTTGACGGGAAATTGTCGGATATAGGTGACAAGCTCGTCGATCAGTACCACACAGGGGGCGTAGCGCTCCAACAGCGCCTGGAGTACCTCCTTGCCGGGCGAGGTGCCGGTTTCGTCCGAACCCTTGAGCATCGCGAATGCCTCGGCCCCGCCAAGCTGCCACGCCAGTTCGCCCCAGAGGGTTTGCACGGGCTGGGTGCCGCGCTGCCAGGGCTGGCCGGGGGCGTGGGCGTTCCCATCAATCACCGCCACGCGGGCGCACGGCACATCCAGTAGCCCGGTCTGGTCAAGCAGGCTTGGGATGCCCGCCAGTTCGCTGAGGGCACCGGGGCGGGCGACCAGGTGATAGACCGCCAGCATGGTGTGCGTCTTGCCGCCACCAAAGGCGGTCTGAAGCTGAATGACTGGCTCGCCGCCGTGGCCGTTCAGGCGCCGGGCGACCTCGATGAGCAGCAGACGCATGCCCTCGGTGATGAAGGTGCGCTGGAAGAATGCGGCGGCGTCCTGGTACTCGCGGGTCGCCTTGCCGGTGTGGACGGCGGTGATGTCAGCGGCGAACTCGGACTGCTGGAAGGTGCCTTCGAGGACGTCGGGATGCGGGACAGCAATTTCTCGCCAGGGTTTGAGGTTCATGTGCAGTCCTGTTCGTTGCGTCAATACCTTCCCCCTCCCCAACCCTCCCCCGCTGGGGGCGGGAGTCGGACTCCTCCCCCCGGCGGGAGTCGGACTCCTCCCCCCGGCGGGAGTCGGACTCCTCCCCCCGGCGGG